>DASSZM010000155.1:0-11288 GCA_035702855.1 Acidimicrobiales bacterium
CGTCGTAGACACCGACGGCCCCGGTGCGGGCGGCGGGCGGCGGCGAGGTGGCGAGCCGCTGCCAGCGGTCGCCGCGGAGGATCCACACGTCGTCGAGCAGCCCGTGCCCCCCGGTGCCGCTGAAGGCCACCACCCCGCCGAGCGCCTTGTCATCGGCGACGACGCCGGAGCTGCGGGCGGGGGGAGCGCTTCGGGTGGGCAGCACGCTCCAGGTCCGCCCGTTCCAGGCCCAGGTGACCCCCGACAGGGGCGCCGAGCTGCCGGTGCCCTGTTGGCCGCCCACCAGGAGCGTCTCGCTGCCGGTGCTGACGGCGGCGGCGCCCTGGCTGGCGGCGGGGTGGACCGGCGTGGTGACGGGCACCCAGTCGTCGCCCTGGGGTGTCGATTCCAGCAGCCAGGTGTCGGCCAGCACGCCCGGGCCGCTGGTGCCGGGCAGCCCGGACCGGCGCGTGGTGGCCGACCGACCCGGGGAGCGGGACCCGCCGGCGATCCCGCTGCGGGTGGTGGCCCGCCGGGCCGAGGCACCGCTCGCCCCGCTGGTCGGGGCGCGGCCGGCCGCAGCCGTCGAGCCGGCCGAGCCCGTCGAGCCGGCGGGGACGGTGGACGCCGTGCCGGACGAGCCGGACGTGCCGCTCGCCGTGCCGGGGACGCTGGTGGTGGTCGTCGAGGACGTCGACGGCGGGGTGGTCGTCGTGGTCGTGGTCGACGAGGGCGGCGAGGTGGTGGTGGCGTTGCTGACGCCGTAGCCCCCGAAGAGGACCAGCCGGCCGCCGGGGTCGGCGGCGAAGGCGGCGTTGCGGCGCGCTCCGGGGGTGGTGGGAGCGGTGACCTGGATCCACGATGCGCCGTTCCACAGCCAGGTGTCGTCGAGGAGCGTGCCGTTGGCGGTGGCGCCGCCGAAGAGGATGAGCTGGTTGAGGCTGGCGTCGTAGGCCATCGACGCGCCGTCCCGGGCGGCGGGGACGGCTCCGTAGCCGTGGTCGCCGCGCGACCAGGTCGTGCCGTTCCACACCCAGGTCTGGTTGGAGAGGGCCCCGTCGGGGAGCATCCCCCCGAAGACGACGACGGTCTGGTTGGCGGCGTCGTAGGCGGCGGCGGCGTCCCGCAGCGGCGGCGGCGAGGTCGGCGGTGACAGCATCGACCAGGTCGGCTGGGCGGTCGTGGCCGCCATGGCGCGGCCCGCGGGCACGACGGCGGCGAGCGCAGCGCCGAGCAGCAGGGCGAGTCGGATCCGCCACGATCCGGTGGCGTGCGTTGCGGGCATCGGTCGGTCGGCCGCCAGCCGTGGCGGCGGCACGAGGCTACCGGGCGGAGGCCCCCGATGGGTCCCATTCCCCGGTCCCGGCGCGGGGAGCGGCCAGGCCGCCCGTCGCCCCCGTGCGGGCACGGCGGCCGGCGAACGGGAGCGGAGCCGCCGGCGGTGCCGGCGGTGCCGGCGCCTGGCGCCCGTCGCCGGCGCTGGGCACGGCGCGCAGCGCAGCCGCCCGGGCCCCGCCGGGGGCGCCGGGGCGGGACGTGGAGGGTCCCGTGCGCTTCGCCATCAGCCACGCCTCGAGTTGCGGGGGCGGGAGCGGTCGGCTCACGAAGTAGCCCTGCACCTGGTCGCAGCCCAGCTCGGCGAGGGCTGCCCACGTGTCGCCGTCCTCGACGCCCTCGGCGACGGCGCGCAGCCCGAGCTTGCGGGCCAGGTCGATGGTCGAGGCGACGATGGCGGCGTCCCGGGGGGCGTCGAGCATCCCGGCGACGAAGCTCCGGTCGATCTTGAGCTCACCGGCCGGCAGGCGCTTCAGGTGCGACAGCGAGGCGTAGCCGGTCCCGAAGTCGTCGACCGAGATGGTCGTGCCGAGCTCGGCCAGGCGGACGAGCATGCCCACGGTGCGGGCGGGGTCCGACAGCACACTGCTCTCGGTGATCTCCAGCGTCAGGGCGGTCGGGGGCACGCCGTGGCGGCGGAGGACCTTCGCCACCTGGTCGGGGAAGTCGAGCTCGACCATCGACCTCAACGAGAGGTTTACCGCTACCTCGAGGTGCCCGAAGCCCAGGTCGCTCAACGCCCGGTGCTCCTGGGCGGCGGCGTCGAGGACCCGCAGGGTCAGGGGCCTGATCAGGCCGGCCTCCTCCGCCACGGGCACGAACACGTCCGGGCCGAGGAGGCCGCGCTCGGGGTGCCTCCAGCGGACGAGGGCCTCCATGCCGAACACGGCCCCGCTGCGCAGGTCGACCTTCGGCTGGTAGTGCACCTCCAGCTCGTCGCCGTCGATCGCCCGGCGGAGCTCGGCGACCAGCGTGAGCCGCTCGCGACTGTGATGGTCGTGCTCGGGTGCGTAGAACTCCCAGCCCCGGCCACTCGATTTGGCGGCGTACATCGCCACCTCCGCTTCGAGGAGGAGGCGGCTCGGCTCGGGGGCGGGACCGCGCTGCACGGCGACCCCGATGCTGGCGGTGATCTCCAGGCACACGTCGGCGACCACGAACGGCTGGGCCACGGCGGCGAGCAGGCGGGCGGCGAGCGGGGCCGCCTCCGTGGCGCCCGCCCGGGGCGCCAGCACGCCGAACTCGTCGCCCCCCAACCGGGCGACGATGCCGGCCCGGCCGACCTCGGTGGCGAGCCGCCGGGCCGCCTGCCGCAGCAACCGGTCGCCGTGGGCGTGGCCGAGGGTGTCGTTGACCTCCCGGAAGTGGTCGAGGTCGATCAGCAGCACCGTGCTCGGATCCGGCAGCCCGTCGAGCAGCTCGGCGAAGCGGGCGCGGTTGGGCAGCCCGGTGAGGCCGTCGTGGGCGGAGTCGTGCCGGAGCCGGCGCTCGAGGCGGCGGTGGTCCAGCGCGCTGCCAAGGTGGCGGGCGAGCACGTCCAGCAGCCGCAGGTCCTGGTCGGCGAAGGTCCGGCGGCCGACCGGGTGACCTGCGCCCACCGAGCCCACGAGGGTCGTCCCCGCGAGGAGCGGGGCGAGGACGCCGCCGCTGCCGAGGCGCTCGAGCAGGGCCGCGCGCAGGGAGGAGCGGGCGCCGAGTCGGGCGACGTGCAGGGTGCCGGAGCGCAGCACGGCGGCCTCCGGGGGGGTGCCGACGCCCTCGTGGACGCGTGGCGACTCCTGGCCGCCGGCGAGCGTCGTGCGCCGCCAGCGGTCGTCGTGGAGGAGGGTCATCTCCACCCGCCCCGCCCGGAGGACCCGGCGGAGCTCGCCGAGCAGCTCGGCGGCGCCGGTCTCGAGGTCGGTGCCGTCGCCGACCTGGCGCGCCAGTCGGTACAGCAGCTGCAGCCGCTGCGCCTCCCGGCGGTGGCGGAGGTAGGTGACACCGGCGCCGGACGCGACCGCCAGCCCACCGACGGCCACGACGGGCTCGAGCAGTCCCATCAGCCCGTCCGCCCGGCCAGGGTGCCCGCCGGGGCGTCGCAGTGGCCCCCCTGCTCTTCGTCTGTTGGGTGCACGGCGCCTTTCCCCAAGCAAGCAAGGCGGATCGGGAGCCGACGAGCGGACGCCCGCCGGCAGGCAACCGGCGCATTCTCCCACGGGGACCGCCCCGCCTCGTGGACCTACTGCCCCGCGGGAGCCGGTCGGCGCCTCGGCGGACCACCGGTCCCGGGCCGGGCCGGCGTGCGCTGGAGCGGGCGACGGGAGTCGAACCCGCGTAGCCGACTTGGAAGGACGGTGCTCTGCCGTTGAGCTACGCCCGCACGCTGCGCACGAACGCCGGGCCCGGCCCGGTGGGTGGCCACACCCTAGGGGACGGGGGACCGGAGGCGGGCGGTCGGTGCCCGTCCCCCGGAAGCCCGTCGGGGAAGGGGGATTCGAACCCCCGACCTCCTGCTCCCAAAGCAGGTGCGCTACCGCTGCGCCACTCCCCGCTGCTCCACGAGTGTACGCCCACGGCCGGGCGGAAGAAGCTGGGGCAGCGGGGGGCGGTCGGTAGACTCCGGGTCTCGCTATGAAAACGACCGTCGAGCCCCTCGAGGGCAACAAGGTGAAGCTGTCGATCGAGGTCGACGAGCACGAGTTCGAACGCAGCATCGATGCCGCGTTCCGCAAGATCGCCCGTGAGGTGCGGATACCCGGCTTCCGGCCGGGCAAAGCGCCCCGCCGGGTGATCGAGGCCCGCTTCGGGGCCGGTGCGGGGCGGGCCGAGGCGCTGCGGGACGCGTTGCCCGACTACTACGCCCAGGCGGTACGCGACAACGACGTCGACGTGATCGCTCCGCCCGAGATCGACATCACCGCCGGGGAGGACACCGGGCCGGTCGTCTTCGACGCCGTGGTCGAGATCCGGCCGCAGCTCAACCTGGTCGGGTACCAGGGCCTCCGGGTGACCGTGCCGAAGCCGGAGGTGAGCGATGCGGACGTCGACGCGCAGGTGGACCGCCTCCGCGGCAACTTCGGCGAGCTGGTCCGGGTCGATCGGCCCGCCCGGGACGGGGACAACCTCACCGTCGACCTCGGCGCCAGCCGCGACGGGGAGCCGGTCGCCGGGCTGTCCAGCGACGACTTCCTCTACGAGCTCGGGAGCGGAACGGTCCTGCCCGAGCTCGACACCCAGCTGCAGGGCGCCAAGACCGGGGACATCGTCGCCTTCGACGCCGAGCTGCCCGACGGGACGGTGTCGCTCCGCGTGCTGGTCAAGGACGTCCAGGAGAAGGTCCTGCCGGAGCCGACCGACGAGTGGGCCTCCGAGGCGTCCGAGTTCGACACCCTGGACGAGCTGCGGGCCGACCTCCGCCAGCGGCTCGAGTCGGTCCGCAAGGTCGAGGCGATGTACGCCTGGCGCAACGGGACGGTCGAGGCGTTGATCGAACTGGTCGAGGCGGAGCCGCCCGAGCCGCTGGTGCAGGCCGAGCTCGAGCGCCGCGCCCACGACTTCGCCCACCGCCTGGAGTCGCAGGGCGTGAGCATCGTGCAGTACCTGCAGGCCACCGGGCAGGACGAGGGCCAGGTCGTCGCCGGGCTGCGGGCCGAGGCGGTCCCGTCGGTGAAGGCGGACCTCGCGCTGCGAGCGGTCGCCGAGGCCGAGGGGCTCGAGCCGACCGACGAGGAGATCGAGGCCGAGATCGGGCGCCTGGCTGCCGCTTACGGTCAGCGGCCGGACCAGCTGCGGGCCAACCTCGAGCGCGCTGGCCAGATGCCCGCGGTACGCTCGGACCTGAAGAAGTCCAAGGCCCTCGAGTGGCTCGGCGAGCACGTGGAGCTCGTCGATCCCGACGGCCAGCCCGTCGACCGAACGCTGCTCGCCCCGGAGCCCCCGAGCGAGCCCGAGACCACCAGCGAGGCGTCCACCGACGACACCGGGGGCGCCGCCGAGACCGATCCGACCGCCGCCCCGGAGAGTGGAGAAGCGTGATCAATCCCCGAGCCCAGTACCACGTCCCGGGCATCTTCGAGCAGACCAACCGGGGTGAGCGGGGCTACGACCTGTTCTCCCGGATGCTCGAGGAGAACATCATCTTCCTCGGGACGCCGATCGACGACTACGTGGCCAACGCCGTGTGCGCCCAGCTCCTGTACCTCGAGTACAAGAACGCCGACAAGGACATCAGCATCTACATCAACTCGCCCGGCGGGGAGATCACGGCGCTGTTCGCCATCTACGACACCATGAAGTTCGTGAAGAACGACATCTCCACGTTCTGCTACGGCCAGGCGGCCTCCGCCGCCGCCGTGATCCTCGCCGGCGGCACCCACGGGAAGCGCTTCGCCCTCCCGCACGCCCGCATCCTGATCCACCAGCCCTACGGAGGGGCGGCGGGCCAGGCGGCGGACATCGAGATCCAGGCCAAGGAGATCCTGCGGATGCGGGACCTGCTCAACCAGATGCTCGCCAATGACAGCGGCCAGACGGTCGAGAAGGTCGCCGCCGACACGGATCGCGACTTCATCATGAGCGCCGGCGAGGCGCAGCAGTACGGCCTGATCGACTAGGTGATCACGGCCCGTGAGCTCGCCGGGGTCCCCCAGGCCGCGGGCGTCGGCTGAGGCACGGGGGGACGAGGCCGGATGGCGAAGTTCGGGGAGTCGAGCGACCTGGTCAAGTGCTCGTTCTGCGGGAAATCGCAGAAGCAGGTGAAGAAGTTGATCGCCGGTCCCGGCGTGTACATCTGCGACGAGTGCATCGACCTGTGCAACGACATCATCGAGGAGGAGCTGTCGGAGAGCTCCGAGGTCCATTTCGACGAGCTCCCGAAGCCTGCGGAGATCTTCCAGTTCCTCAATGACTACGTCGTCGGTCAGGAACGGGCGAAGAAGATCCTGTCGGTCGCCGTCTACAACCACTACAAGCGGGTCCAGGCCGGCGGGTACGCCGACAACGACGTCGAGCTGCAGAAGTCCAACATCCTGCTGCTCGGCCCGACCGGGTGCGGGAAGACGTTCCTCGCCCAGACCCTCGCCCGGTTGCTCAACGTCCCCTTCGCCATCGCCGACGCCACCGCCCTCACCGAGGCCGGCTACGTCGGCGAGGACGTGGAGAACATCCTGCTCAAGCTGATCCAGGCGGCGGACTACGACGTCAAGAAGGCCGAGACCGGGATCATCTACATCGACGAGATCGACAAGATCGCCCGGAAGAGCGAGAACCCGTCGATCACCCGCGACGTCTCGGGCGAGGGCGTCCAGCAGGCCCTGCTCAAGATCCTGGAGGGCACCACCGCCTCCGTGCCGCCGCAGGGCGGCCGCAAGCACCCCCACCAGGAATTCATCCAGATCGACACCACCAACATCCTCTTCGTCTGCGGTGGCGCCTTCGCCGGCCTGGACCGGATCATCGAGAGCCGGCTGGGACGGCAGGGCATCGGCTTCCGCGCCGACATCCGCCGGGCGGAGGAGCGCGGGGAGGGCGACCTGCTCGCCCAGGTGCTGCCCGAGGACCTCCTCAAGTTCGGGCTGATCCCGGAGTTCGTGGGGCGCCTTCCGGTCATCGGGGCCGTCTCCAACCTCGACAAGCGGGCACTGGTGCGGATCCTCAACGAGCCGAAGAACGCCCTGGTGAAGCAGTACCACCGGGTGTTCGAGCTGGACAACGTGGAGCTGGTCTTCACAGACGACGCCCTGGAGGCGGTGGCGGAGCAGGCGCTGCTCCGCGGCACCGGCGCCCGGGGCCTGCGGGCCATCCTCGAGGAGGTCCTGCTCGAGGTCATGTACGACCTGCCCAGTCGCAACGACATCGGGCAGTGCGTCGTCGACCGCTCCGTCGTGCTCGAGCGGGTCAACCCGACCCTGGTGCCGCGCACCGCCGAGCCGGCGAAGGAGAACCGGCCGCGTCGCGCGGCCAGCTGATCGCCCGGCGGGGACCCCGCCCGCCCGGCGCCCCGGCGGCAGGGGAGCTCGGTTGATGGAGCGCGGGTGATGGAGCTCGGCGACGCCCTGGCGTGGCTGGACCGCCACGAGGGCCGCGCCGCCTGCGACGGGCACCGCTCGTCGTCGGGGTCGCCGTCGGAGCGGATGGCGGCGCTCCTGGACGTCCTCGGCCACCCCGAGGCGGCCGCGCCGGTCATCCGCGTCGTCGGCGCCCACGGCAAGACGGCCACCATCGGGGCCATCGCGTCGCTGCTGACCGCCAAGGGGCTCTCGGTCGGCACGCTGACCGGCCCGCACCTCGACCGGCTCAACGAGTGCCTGGCCGTCGACGGGCAGGCGATCGCCGACGACGAGCTCGCCGAGGTGCTCTCGGACCTGGCCGACCTCGACGGTCTGGTCCCCGGTCCGGCCTCGAGCTGGCGGGAGCTGCTGACGGCAGCCGCCCTCCGGTGGTTCTCCGACCGCCCCGTCGACGTCGTGGTCCTCGAGGGTGGCGGCCTCGAGGACCCGGCGGCCGCCGTCGATCCCGCGGTGCTGGTGGTGACCGACCTGGAGCCCTGGGGGAGCGCCGCGGGCGGGGCTCGCGACGGCGCCCCGGTCCTCGCCCTGCCCGGTGGCGTGCCGGTCGTGCTGGGCGATCCCGACCCCGACGGCGGCGACGCACTCCGTCGGCAGCTGGCTCCCCGCCCGCTGTGGCAGACCGGGCGTGACTACGCCTGCACCGCCAACCACCTGGCTGTCGGCGGCCGCACCCTGGACATCCGGACCCCGGGCGCTGCCTACCGCGGGGTGTGGCTCGGCCTGCACGGCCGCCACCAGGGCGACAACTTCGCCACGGGCCTGGCAGCCACCGAGGCCTTCTTCGGGGTCCCGGTGGAGGAACCGCTCGTGCGGGAGGCGGCGGCGGCGATGCGCGCCCCGGGGCAGCTGGAGGCCGTCGCCCACCGACCGACCGTCGTCGTGGACCGGGCCTGCGACCTCGCCGCCGCCCGACTGGTCGGGGAGGCGGTGCCCGAGGCCTTCGCCGCCGCCCGCAGCCGGATCCTCGTCGTCGGCCTGCGCGAGGGGGCGGAGGCCGAGCCCCTGCTCGCCGCCCTGGGCGCCGGCAGCACCCGGTTGGTGGTGGCGTGCGCGCCGGACGCTCCGCACGTGCAGCCGTCGGCCTCGGTCGTGCGGGCGGCGGGGGCCCTCGGCGTCGACGTGCTCGAGCGGGACACGGTGCGCGAGGCCCTCGAGGCGGCGCTCGGGGCCGCCCACCCCGACGACCTGGTCCTCGTCGTCGGACCACCCGCCGTGGTCGCCGCCACCCGGGCGGCGCTGGGCGCCGGTCCCCGCTGAGCGGCGCCCGCCGGGCCTCGCCGCCGCGCAGGCCGCCGGCGTCCCCCGAGGTCACGGTGGCTCCCCGGGCCGCCGGCGCCGAACCGCTAATCTCCGCCCCGCCATGGATCGGACCCTCGTCATCGCCAAGCCGGACGCGGTCGCACGCGGCCTCGCCGGAGAGATCATCAGCCGCCTGGAGCGCAAGGGCCTGCGCCTCGCCGCCGCGGAGCTGCGCACCATCGACCGGGAGACGGCCGCCCGTCACTATGCCGAGCACGAGGGCAAGCCCTTCTTCGAGGATCTCATCGCCTTCATCACGCGCGCCCCGGCCCTCTTCCTCGTCGTGGAGGGGCCCAAGGACACCTGGAAGGTCGTGCGGACGCTGATGGGCGCGACCAACCCCGCCGAGGCGGCCCCGGGCACCATCCGCGGTGACCTCGGCATCGAGATGACCGAGAACCTGGTCCACGGATCGGACGGGCCGGAGTCGGCCGCCCGCGAGATCGGGATCTTCTTCCCCTCCCTGGCCTCGTAGGCCCGGCAAAAACGCCTCGGAGGCGGGTGGACCCGATGCCCCCGGCCCGGTAGCCTCGGGCGGCAATCCGGACCCGCCGACAGGAGGCCGCCTCCCGTGTCCGACAACTTGTTCTCGGGATTCTTCGGTCGCGACATGGCGGTCGACCTCGGTACGGCCAACACGTTGATCTACGTGCGTGGTCGCGGCATCGTGCTCAACGAGCCGTCCGTGGTCGCGGTCAACGTCAAGGACGACCGCCCGCTCGCCGTCGGTGCCGACGCCAAGCGGATGATCGGCCGTACCCCCAGCCACATCCAGGCCATCCGTCCGCTGCGGGACGGGGTGATCGCCAACTTCGACATCTGCGAGAAGATGCTCGCCTACTTCATCCGCAAGGTCCACGGGACCCACCGGTTCTCGGCGAAGCCGCGGATGGTCATCTGCGTTCCGTCGGGGATCACCGGCGTGGAGCAGCGGGCGGTGCAGGAGGCGGCGGAATCGGCCGGCGCACGCAAGCCGGCCCACATCATCGAGGAGCCGATGGCGGCGGCCATCGGCGCCGGTCTCCCGGTGCACGAGCCGACCGGCAACATGGTCGTCGACATCGGCGGCGGCACCACCGAGGTGGCCGTCATCTCCCTCGGCGGCATCGTGACCAGCCAGTCGGTCCGCATCGGCGGCGACGAACTGGACGAGGCGATCATCCAGTTCATCAAGAAGGAGTACAGCCTCGCCCTCGGCGAGCGAACGGCGGAGGAGATCAAGATCGCCCTCGGCTCCGCCTGCCCGCTGGAGGAGGAGCTCCACGCCGAGATCCGCGGTCGTGACCTGATCACCGGCCTGCCGAAGACGATCGTCACGAGCACCGAGGAGATCCGCGAGGCGATCGAGGAGCCGGTGTCGGCCATCGTCGACGCCGTCAAGGTGACGCTCGACAAGACGCCGCCGGAGCTGGCGGCGGACATCATGGAGCAGGGGATCGTCCTGACCGGCGGGGGTGCCCTGCTGCACGGCCTCGACGCCCGGCTCATGGCCGAGACGGGGATGCCGATCGTCATCGCCGACAACCCCCTCCACTCGGTCGTCATCGGCAGCGGCCAGTGCCTCGAGGAGTTCGAGGCGCTGAAGGCCGTGCTCATGTCCGCCAACACCCGCTGACGGGCCCTGATTGGCTGTCGTCCGTCGCCCGGCGAGGCTGCGCTTCCTCGTCGCGTTCCTCGTCCTGGTCTCCCTGACGCTCATCACCCTCGACGCGAGCGGCCACGGCAAGTCGGCGCTGCAAGGGGCCCGCAACGCCTTCAACACGGTCCTCACGCCGGTGCAGTCGGGCATCCACGCCGCGCTGCGCCCGGTGGGCAACTTCCTGACCGGCGCCGCCGACTACGGCCAGCTCCAGGCCGAGAACCGCCGGCTGCGCAGCGAGCTGGCCCAGGTCCGGGCCAGCCAGGTGGCAGCCGGGTTCGCCCAGCAGCAGGCCGACCAGGTCCTCGCCCTGCACCACCTTCCCTTCGCCTCCGGCATCCGCGACGTGACCGCCCAGGTCATCAACGTCAGCGGGTCCAACTTCTCCTCCACGATCACCGTCGACCGGGGGCGGGACTCCGGGGTCGTCCTCGGCCAGCCGGTCGTCGCCGCCGGGGGCCTGGCCGGGAGCGTCTCGGCGGTGACGGCTCACACCGCCACGATCACCCTGCTCACCGACCCGAGCTTCGTCGTCGGTGTCCACCTGCCGGGCGGCAACACCGGGCAGGCCGCCGGCCGCGGCGGCTCCTCGCCGCTCCAGGTGACCGTCCTGCCGGCGAGCGCACCGGCGCCGAAGATCCACAAGGGGCAGGTCCTGGTGACCTCCGGCCTGTCGATGGAGGGGTTCCCCGCCGGCATCCCGGTCGGCCGGGTCACCGCCGTGAGCACCCCGCCGGGGGAGACCGAGCCGGTCGCCACCCTGCGGCCCCTGGTGGCGCCCGCCCAGCTGGGCTACGTCGACATCCTGCTCTGGTCCGCCCAGTGACGGCGGCCACGATCGCCCGGATCCGGCTCGCCGTCCTGCTGCTGGTCGGCATCGTCGTCCAGACGACCTTCGCCTCCGACCTCCGCATCGGCGGCGTCGCCCCGGACTTCATGCTGCTGCTCGCCATCGCCGGTGGCCTCACCACCGGGCCGGCCGCCGG
>DASSZM010000164.1:0-5336 GCA_035702855.1 Acidimicrobiales bacterium
GTGGTGGCGGTGCCGCTGCTGCTCCCACCGCTCGTGCTCCCGCTCGTCCCCCCACCGCTGGCGCCGCCACCACTCGCCCCGCTCGCGGTCACCGGCGAGTTGCCCGCCGCGGAGTTGCCGGCGTCGGCTCGGGAGCTGCCCCCGCAACCGGCGAGCAGCGCCCCGGCGGCGGCGAGGGCGAGCAGGCAGGTGACCCCACGGCGGCGTCGGGCGGGCGGGTTCGGGGAGCGCATGCCCGCAACGTAGTCCATCCGCTAGTCACGCGCTTCCTACCGCGGGGGTTTCCTCCCCGGGCGGCTCCGCCGCAGCCGGCGCGGGCGATGCGCGCCGCCCGGCGGGGTCCGCCAACAGCCCGGCGAGGAAGGCATCGGTCGCCTCGTAGGACGCCAGCCGCCAGGCGGCCACCACCCGGTCGAAGCCCTCGGCCTGCCGGGCCTCCTCCCGCAGAGCGGCCAGCGCCGGGCGCAGGGTGGCGCGCTGCCGTTGTGCCAGCGGGCGCAGGCTCCGGCCCCGGCGGTCGAGCAACGCCAGTTTCACGAGCAGCAGGGAGCGAACGTCCCGGACGTGGCCGACCGGCTGGTCGAGCCAGCGATCGAGGCGCTCGTGGCCGAGGCGGGTCAGGGTGAGGATCGTCCGGTTGGGGCCGACCTGGCTGGACTGCGTGGCGACCGGCACGACCAGCTCGGCGCTGCGCAGGCGGCGCAGGGCCTGGTAGACGACGGGGCGGGGCAGGGTCCAGACCCGGCCCAGGTCGCCGCCGGGTGCGAGCGTCGCCGCCAGGGCGAACCCGTGGGCGGGGCCTTCGCCGAGCAGGCCCAGGACGGCCCAGTCGGTCGCCGAGAGCGCCTCCTCGCCTCCCCCACCGTCGCCGGGGACGCCGCCGGTGGTCATCGGGTGGCCGGCGCCGGCTGGTGGGTCAGATCCCGCTGGCGTGCTGGTCGAGCGCCGGCGCAGCGTCGGGCCGGGGCTTCTCCGCGGCGTCGGCCAGGGTGGTGATCGCCGACTCGATCTCCGACACGACGCCGGCCATCGGGACGATGTTGAGCACACCCTGCCCGCCCCGCAGGAGGTCGACGATCTCCTCGCCGGAGTGCGCCAGCACCGACCGGCCCTCCTCGATCACGAGGTTGGAGGTGGCGAGGTCCTCCCCCGTCGCCCGCAGGCACTCGATGGCCCGCCGCGCCTGGGCCAGGGAGATGCCGGCGTCGAGGAGGCGCTTGATCACCTTCAGCTGGACGAGGTCACCGTAGCTGTACCGGCGCTGCGAGCCGCTCCCCCGGGCGTCGCTGATCGATGGGCGAAGCAGGTCGGTGCGGGCCCAGTAGTCCAGCTGGCGGTAGGTGATCCCGACGATGGAGCAGACCTGCGGGCCCCGGTAGCCGACGTCACCAGCATGCTCCACCACGGATCCAACCTCCTGTGCGTGTGGCCCGCCCCGGCGCGGACCACACGGGGGTAGTTACGGCGATGTGGGCTTCAAGTGTGCCCGACCCGGGGGGTGCCCGCAAGGGGTCGACCGGGGTCGGGGCGCCCGGTGGGGCCGGGTCTAGGACTCGAAGTCCTCGGGGCGGATGCCCTCGATGAACGCCTTGAACTCCGACACGAGCTCGTCGGTGTCGCGGTCGTCCTCCTCGTCCTCGTCGGCCTCGAGCACGACGCCCTCGGCGTCGACGAGGGCATCGTCGGCGTAGATCGTCGCCGAGGTCCGCACCGCCAGGGCGATGGCATCGGAGGGGCGGGCGGAGACGTGGTGGGTGCGCCCGCCGGCGTTGAGGCGGATCTCGGCGTAGAAGGTCTTGTCCCGCAGCTCCGTGATCACGACGCTGTCGATGACCGCGCCGAGCTCGTTGAGCAGGTCGCGCATGAGGTCGTGGGTCATTGGTCGTGGCGCCACCACCCCCTGGAGCGCCTGGGCGATGGCTTGGGCCTCGGCAGGACCGATGTAGATCGGCAGCGTCCGGTTCCCCCCACCCGCTTCCTGCAAGAGGAGGATCGGGGTCCGGGTCGACATCTCCACCCGGACCGATGCGAGCCGCATCTCCACCATGGATGCACGTTACTCCCTGCCCCGCGGCTCGAGGTCGCCGGGCGGCGGCCCCGGATCAACGGATGCGGGCGATGCCCTCCCGCACGAGCTCGGCGCGCAGGTCGGCCCCGAGGTCGGCCAATCGCTCGAGCAGCTCCGCCGCCTGCTTGCGGCTCTGGGGGTTGCGCTGGCGGAGCAGGGGCATGACCAGCTGCTCGAAGAGGCTGACCTCGCGGTCGGCGGCCGTCCTCCACGCCCGCAGGTGGCGGGGTTCCACCCCGACGGCGGCGAAGCGGGCGGCGGTGCGGGCCACGGTGAGCGCCTCCGGGTCGAAGTAGGCGACGCCCCGCACGGTGGCGTTGGCGGTGAGCAGCCCGAACTGCTGCAGATCGGCGACCAGCTCGGGGTCGCAGCCGGCGGCGGCCGCCAACTCGTCGGCGGTGTAGACGTCGGGTTGGCCCGGGCCCGATGGCGCCGGGGTGCGCCCGGCACCGGGTCCCGGGGTGGTGGCCCGGTCCGCCGCCGCAGGCGGCGCCTTCGCCGGGGAAGGCGCCGGGACCGCCGGCGAGGAGGCGCCCGCCGGTGACGCGGGGGCCGGCGACGCCGCGCGGGCGACGACCGGGGTCGGACCCTCGGTGGCCGCCCGGGCGGGCTCCGGGCGGCTGCCGCTCGACCCCCGCTCCCCGGCGGCGCTCGACCCCGGCTCCCCCGCGCCGCCCGGCGCCGCCGTGCCGGTGGTGCCCGGCTGCGTCGCCGGCGGGGTCGGGGTGGGGCCGCCCTCGGCGGGCGGGGCGCCGGCGGACGGGGAGTCGGCCGGCGGGGAATCGGCGGGTGGGGAATCGGCGGACGCGGCGCCGGCCGTCACGCGTGGAGGACCCCCGGGGGTCGCGGGTGCTCCGCCCGCACCTGCACCAGGGTTCCGGGTGGCCGGTGCTGCCCCAGCGGTGGGCTCCGGGCGGACCACCGTGGCGGGCCCGCCGGCGTCGCCGGGCGCGCCGGGGTGGGCGCCGGACCCGTTGCCGTTGCCGTTGTGTCCGGCGGTGGCGGCCGCCCCGCCCGCGGGTGACGGTTCGTCCCGACCGTCGGCCCCCTGCTGGCGCTGCTCGTTGAGCCGACCCCGGATGACCTTGAGCGGCAGGAAGTGCTCCCGCTGCTGCTGCAGGATCCAGCGCAGCCGTTCGACGTCGTGGTCGTAGAACTTGCGGTACCCCGAAGGCGTCCGCTCCGGGTCGACGAGGCCCTGGCTCTCGAGGAACCGGATCTTGGAGATGCTCACGTCGGGGAACTCCTCCCGCAGCAACGTGAGGACCTCGCCGATGGTCAGGTGCGTCCGCTCCGCCACGTCGACGCCCTCAGCCCGCCGAGGCCTCGGTGAGGAACAGCAGCCGGAACAGCCCCACCTGCAACTCGTCGCCGTGCGCGAGGGCCGCCGCCTCGATGCGCTCGCGGTTGAGGTACGTGCCGTTGAGCGAGCCGACGTCGCGGACGGCGAAGTCGCCGCCCGGGTGGTACTCGACCTCGGCGTGACGGCGCGACACCGTCACGTCGTCCAGGAAGATCCCCGAATCCGGGTGCCGGCCGATCGTGGTGATCCCCTCCCCCAACAGGTAGCGGGACCCGAGGTTGGGCCCGCGCTTGACGACGAGCAGCCCGGCGTCGGGCGGGACGTCGCTCAGGCTCACAACCAGTTCTTCGTCGGCGGCCTCGCCGGCGCCCTCGACCGGCGCCAGGGTTACCGTGACCGGCTCCAGGTCGCCCGGTCGGTCGAGCACGGCGCCGCACGAGGAGCAGAAGTTGGAGCCCTCGGGGTTGCGGTGGCCGCACTGGTTGCAGAACATCGGCCGGCGGACCGGATCAGTCCGAGATGAGGGTCTGGTAGGCGGCGGCGTCCAGCAGTCGTCCGTACGCCTCCGCGTCGTCGGGTTCGATGAGCGCGATCCAGCCCTCCCCGTAGGGATCCTGGTTGAGCAACTGGGGGGAGTCGACCAGCTCGCCGTTGACCTCGACCACCTTGCCGGCGAGGGGGGCGAAGATGTCGGAGACGGACTTGGTGGACTCCACCTCGCTGAAGGTCTGACCGCCGTCGTAGCGGCTCCCCGGCTCGGGCAGCTGGACGAACACGACATCACCGAGTGCGTCCTGGGCGTAGTCGGTGATCCCGATGCGCACCTTCGTGCCTTCGAGCTTCACCCATTCGTGGTCGGAGGTGTAACGGAGCTCGTCGGGCACGTGCATGCGGCCGAAGATACCGGAATCGCCCTGGGCCTCGTAGGCCCCGGGTCAGCCCTCGCCGGCGGCGGTGCCGGCGAGGTGCCGGACGACGTCGATGTGCTCGGCGACGCGTGCCGCCGCCGTGGCCCCGTCGTCGGCCTCGGCCCAGACATGGGTGAGCGGTGCGTCGGGGTCGGGGGCGACGAGCACCCAGCCGTCGGCGAGCCGCGCCCGGATGCCCTCCACGAGCAACAGGTCGCCGCCGCGCCAGGACTCGAGCAGGGCCCGCATGACCGAGCCGGTCCGCTCGAAGGGCGTGGGCACGGCGTCGTGGACCCGGGCGCCGACGGGGCGGCGCAGGTCCGAGAGGCGCCGGCCGGCGGCCGCCAGCGAACCGATGACCACCACCAGTGCGGCGACGGCGTCGAAGGCGGGCAGGAAGTGGGGAAAGGCGACGCCACCGTCGGCTCGGGCGGCGACGACCGCGTCGGACTCGGTGGCGGCGCCGAGGACGTCGGCTTCGCTGAGCCCGGTCCACACCACCCGGGCGCCGTGACGGGCGACCTCGTCCTCCGCCACCCGCGGAGCGGTGACCGGCAGGATGACCGTCGCGCCGGGCCGGGCGCCGGGGAGCACCAGCTGCAGCAGCGCCAGCAGCCCCTCGGCGGCGTCGAGGACGCGCCCGGTGTCGTCGACGAGGGTGAGGTGCTCGCCGTCGGAGTCGATGACGGCGCCCAGCTCCGCCCCCGACGCCACCACCAGGCGGCCCACCTCGGCGGCGTGCTCGGCCCGGTCGAAGCCGAGCGCCTTGCGCGTCGACGCGTACGGGTTGAGCGACAGGACGTCGGCGCCGAGCTTGGCGAGGACGTTGGGCATCGTGAAGCTGGCGGCGCCGTAGGCGTAGTCCAGCACCACCTTGGCCCGGTGGGCCCGCAGCGGCCGCAGGTCGACCAGGCCCGCCGGGGGTGCGGCGGTGAGGGCGGCGGTGTAGTCCTCGGCGAGCCGCTCGGGCGCGACCAGGTCGCCGATGTCGCCGGCCAGGCTGCGCCGGGCGTCCTGGCGGACCATCATGCGCTCGATCGGCTTGCGTTCGGCGGCG
>DASSZM010000218.1:0-8387 GCA_035702855.1 Acidimicrobiales bacterium
CCGGCGCCACGTACTTCGAGCCCGAGTAGTCCGGCGCGATCCCGTAGTCGGGCAGGCCGAAGCCGTGCAGCGCCTGCTTCAGGTACACCGGCTGGTCGACGAGGTGCTGGAGCGCCTGGCGGATGTAGAGCTGACTGACCAGCGCCTTCCAGGGCCCGGTGTAGCCGAACTCGACGTCCTCGTTGTAGAAGTAGCTCCAGGGCTCGACGTTGTAGCCGCTCGAGCGGAAGTGCGAGATCTGGCCGGCGTCGCTGAAGGGGATGTAGCCGAAGTCGACCGTGCCCGAGCGCACCGCGTCGAGCTCAGCGGTGTCGGAGGAGAAGCTGTAGATCTGGTAGCCGGCCAACTTCGGCTTGCCCGGGCCGGTGTAGCGGGTGTTGGCCGTCAGGACGGTGTGGTAGGTCGTGGCGTTGTACGACTTGATCACCCACGGGCCGTCGACGGTCTTCCACAGCGGGTTGCTGGTGTAGGTCGACACCGACGACGACGCCTTGTAGAGGAAGTCGAAGACCTTGGCCGCCCCGGCGGCGGTGGCGGCGTCGTGGCCGACCGTGCAGCTGGCGCAGGTCTTGTCCCACGCCTGGCGCGGCAGCGGGTACACCCAGGTCAGCTGGTTGCCGGTGAACCAGTTGGGGTTGTACGCCTTCTTCAGGTGGACGACGAACTGGTAGGCGCTCGGGTAGCTGACGCTGGCGATGTCGTCGGGCATCTCACCGGGCACGTAGGGGGCGTACTTGCCCGCCTTGGCGCCGGCCGCCTCGAGCTCGAAGAAGAACTTGACGTCGGCGCTGGTCACCGGGGTGCCGTCGGACCACTTCCAGCCCTTGTTCATGTTGACGGTCACCACGGTGTTGCCCTGGGAGTACACCGGCTTCTGGCCGATGGAGAGCCCGTAGTCGATCCCGGTCGTGCCCGGGCCGCCGGCGTAGAACAGCGGGCGCCACATGCCGCTCTCGACGTTGCCGTCGTAGTTCTCGTAGTTGGCCTGGTTCTGCAGGGGCAGCATCCAGGAGAAGTCCTCGCCGAGGGGCAGGGCGTAGCTGGCGACCCCGCCCTTGATCGGCGTGCCCTTCACGACCGGCGCCGGACCGGAGGTGTGCGACGCGGCCGTCCCGGCCCCGGTGCCCGACCCGCACGCGCTGATCGCCATGGCCGCGGCGCAGGCGAGTGCGCCGAACCCGAAGCTCCGTCGACCGGGGCGCCACCGCTCCCGCAGGGCTCCCCGGTCCCGACCCACGCTTGGTCCCATCCCAACCTCCCCGGTGCCCCGCCCTGACGGCTGGCGCCTGTCGGACTCCGCCGGCTGTCGAATCGCCGGCCCCCTCCACCTTGTCATCTCGTGATTGCTCCGCGCAACTGCGGGACGACGATTGGATCAGTGCTCTCCCCGGTCCAATTTCACGGAATCGTAACCTGGCGCCTGCGGGGCGGCAAGCTTCGCCGCCCCGCTGGCACGGCGGATCTCGGCGACGGTCGCGGCGGGGTCGTCCACCTCGACGACCAGGTAGCGGTAGCGGCCGGTGTCGAGCTCGACGACGACCGACCGGGCGCCGGTGCCGATCGCCCAGAACGCCCAGCCGGGACCGCCCGGGTAGGCGCCGTAGCGGAACACGCCGGCGGCTGGCGTCCGGGAGCTGCGCCGCCGGGCGCCGACGCCGATCCGGGCGCGGGGCGCGGCGTCGGCGTCGACGGCGACCACCGCCGCCAGCGGCACGCTGACCCCGCGCTGGACGGCCACCAGGCGCCGCCACCCCGACAGGGTCACGGTCAGCTGCCCCTGTTCGCAGCGCAGCTCCACCCCCTTCACGCCGACCCTCCCGGGGTGTGGACTCGACCCATCGTCGCCAGTATCGCCCCGGCACCGCAGCGCCGGGCAGCAGGTGCCCGCCCCTCTCGCGACTAGCCTCTGCGCACCGGCGGGCGGCGGGCCCGGCCGGGTTGGCTTCGACAAAGGTGTGACGTGCACGTCCTTCTCACCGGACACGCCGGGCTGCTGATCTCCACCGGCGACACGACGATCCTGTGCGATCCGTGGTTCTCCCCGGCGTACCTGGGGTCGTGGTTCCCCTTCCCCGACAACGCCGGGATCGACCCGGCGCGGCTGGCGTCGCCGCGCTACCTCTACATCTCGCACCTCCACAAGGACCACTTCGACCGCCGCTACCTGGCCGAGCACGTCGACAAGTCGGCGACGGTCCTGCTACCGGAGTTCCCCGTCGACGACCTGCGGGCCGCCCTCGAGGACGTCGGCTTCCACCGCTTCGTGACCACCCGCGACGGCGTGCCGGTCGAGCTCGACGGGGTGCGGGTCATGATCGTGGCCGCCACCTCCCCCTCCGACGGGCCGATCGGGGACTCGGTGCTCGCCGTCGACGACGGGGAGTGCCGGCTGCTGAACCAGAACGACTGCCACCCCCGGGACCCGTCGGTGCTCGGCCGCCTCGGCCCCTACGACCTGCACCTGCTGCAGTACTCGGGTGCCATCTGGTACCCGATGGTGTACCGCATGGACGCGGCCGCCAAGGCGGAGCTCGCCCGGGCGAAGCGGGAGCGCCAGATCGCCCGGGCCCTCGGCTACATCCGGGCGGTCGGGGCGGCGCGGGTGGTGCCCTTCGCCGGGCCGCCGGCTTTCTTGGACCCGGCGCTGTTCGCCCTCAACGACGTGGGGCGCGACCCGGCCAACATCTTCCTCGACCAGCCCCAGTTCCTCGGCGTGATGGCGGCAGCCGGCATGGACCAGGGGGTGCTGGCGGTCGCCGGCAGCGAGCTCGAGCTGGCGCCCGGGCGGCTGGAGGTCACCCACGCCGTCGACCCCGCCACCGTGTGGGACGACAAGGCCGGTTACCTGCGGGCGTACCAGGAGCGGAGAAAGGCGCAGCTCGAGGCGGAGCGGCCGCAGCCGGCGCTGGCGGCCGGGCGCGGCGGCGAGGAGCTGGCCGCCGCCCTGGCGGCGTGGTGGGAGCCGCTGCTCGCCGGGGCGCCGACGTTGCGGCGGGCCCTCGGCGGCCGGCTGGTGCTCGACGCCGGGGCCTACGGCGTCGTGCTCGACCCGGGCGAGGGCAGCGTGCGGCCCTGGCGGAGCGAGGCGTGGGAGCACTGGTTCGGCTTCGCCCCCGAGGTGCTGTGGTCGCTGGTCGACCGCCACGTGACCGACTGGGTCAACGAGGCGTTCCTCTCCTGCCGGTTCGAGGCCGACCGGGTGGGTGGGTACAACGACGCCGTGTTCACGTTCTTCAAGTGCCTCGAGCCGGGGCGGATGGCCTACCTCGAGCGCACCCTGGCCGACGCCGAGCGTGACGCCGAGGGCCCCGCCGCCCGGGAGGACACGTTCCGCTGCGGGGACTACCTGGTGCAGCGCCGCTGCCCGCACCTCGGGGCCGACCTGAGCCGCTTCGGCGAGGTGCGCGGCCACGTGCTGACCTGCACCCTGCACGGCCGGGCGTTCGACCTGCGCACCGGCGCCTGCCTCAACGGCTCGGAGCCGCCCCTGCGCACCGAGCGGGTCGCCGACGAGCCCTCCGGGCGCTGAACCCGCTCAGGCGCCGGCGAGGAGCGCCCGGCGGAGCAGGTCGCCCGCCTGGATGACCGTCATCTGCCGGATCCGGTCCCGGTCGCCGGCCAGCCGGAGGTGGTGGGTGCGCGTCGGGCCGAGGCCGGCGAGGCCGACCCAGACGGTGCCGACGGGCTGGCCCTCCTGCTCGGCGGGACCGGCGACGCCGGTCACGGACAGCCCGACGTCGGCGCCCAGCACCCGGGCGGCCCCCTCGGCCATGGCGGCCGCCGCCCCGGGGCTCACGACCGGCCCCTCCCCCACCCCGAGCAGGTCCCGCTTGACCTCGCTGGCGTAAGAGACGATCCCGCCCCGGAACCAGTGGCTGGCGCCGGCGACGGCGGTCACCCGGGCGCCGATCAGCCCGCCGGTGAGGGACTCCGCCACCGCCAGGGTCCGGCCCGAGCGGCGCATCAGGGCGCCGACGGCGGCCTCCATGGTCTCGTCGTCGACGCCGAAGACCGTGTCGCCGAGCAGGGCCCGGACCTCCCCCTCCTCGGCGGCCAGGCGCGCCTCGGCGTCGGCGGCCGGGTCGGCGCCGCCGCCCCGGGCGGTGATGCGGACCTTGATGCCCTCGATGCCGCTGGCGAGGAAGGCGATGGTCGGGTTGCCGGTGGCGTCGAGCGCCGCCAGGCGGGGGGCGAGGCGCTCGGCCACCGCCGACTCGCCGAGGCCCCAGGTGCGCAGCGTCCGGCTGCGGATCGTGGCCCGCTCCCCCGCCCGGGCGGTGAGGTCGGGCAGCACCGCCCGGGTCAGCATGTCGCGCATCTCGGGGGGGACGCCGGGCACGGCGTAGACGACCCGGTCCCCCACCGGGCAGATGAGCCCGGGGGCGGTGCCGCGGGTCTGGGGGATCACGGTGGCGCCGGCGGGCACCTGCGCCTGGCGGAGGTTGTTGTCCGGCATCGGGCGGCCCCGCCCGGCGAACAGCCCCCGGATCACCTCCACCAGCTCCGGGCGGGTCTCGAGCCCGACGCCCACGACCTCGGCGATGGCCTCCCGGGTGATGTCGTCCTGGGTCGGCCCGAGGCCACCGCAGCAGATCACGGCGTCGGCGCGCGCCAGGGCGTCGCGTAGCGCCCGGACGATGCGCTCCCGGTTGTCGCCGACCTTGACGGCCAGGAGCGAGTCGATGCCGGCCAGCGCCAGCTGCTCGCCGATCCAGGCCGAGTTGGTGTCCACGACCTGGCCGAGCAGCAGCTCGGTCCCCACGGCGAGCACCTCGCAGCGCATCGCCCGACGCTACCCGCCGGGCGGGCGGCAGCCGGTAGCCTCCGCTGATGGCGCGCTTCGTCCCCGAGGTCTCCCGGACCTTCAACGAGTTCCTGCTCCTGCCCAACCGGACGACCGCCGACTGCAGCCCCGAGCGCGTGGACCTCGCCACCGGCCTCGTGCGGCACCGCCCGGGCGAGCCGAGCCCCATCCGCCTCTCGATCCCCTACACCTCGGCGATCATGCAGGCGGTGTCGTCGCCGGAGCTGGCCATCGCGCTGGCCCGGGCGGGGGGCCTGTCGTTCCTCCACCACAACCAGCCGATCGAGGAGCAGGCGGCCGCCGTCCGCCAGGTGAAGAACTTCAAGGCCGGCTTCGTCGTCTCCGACACCAACGTCGCCCCCACCGACACCCTCCGGGCGCTGCGGGCCGTCATGGAGCGCACCGGCCACTCGACCGCCGCGGTCACCGAGGACGGCACCGCCGGCGGCCGCTTCGTCGGTCTGGTCACCTCCCGGGACTTCCACCCCGAACGCCACAACCTCGACTCGCCCGTGCGCGAGCGCATGATCCCGGTCGAGTCGCTGGCGGTGGCGACGGCGGACGTCACCCTGAGCGGCGCCAACACCCGGCTGTGGGAGGAGCGCCTCGACTGCCTGCCGGTCCTCGACGGCCAGGGGCGGCTCCGCCACCTGGTGTTCCGCTCGGACTACTCGGACCACAAGCGCTTCCCCAAGGAGGTCATCGACGCCGAGAAGCGGCTGCTGTGCGGCGCCGGGGTCAACACCCACGACTACGCCGAGCGGATCCCCGCCCTGATCGAGGCCGGCGCCGACATCCTGTGCTTCGACTCCTCCGACGGCTACAACGACTGGCAGGGCGACTCCCTGGTGTGGGCGAAGAAGCACTACCCCGACACGCCGATCGGCGGGGGCAACGTCGTCGACGGGGAGGCGTTCACGTTCCTCGCCGAGGCGGGCGCCGACTTCGTGAAGGTGGGCATCGGCGGCGGCTCGATCTGCATCACCCGCGACCAGAAGGGCATCGGCCGGGGCCAGGCGAGCGCCGTGATCGACGTGGCCGAGGCGCGTGACGCCTACCGGGAGCAGACCGGCTTCCACGTGCCGATCTGCTCCGACGGCGGCCTGCTGCACGACTACCACATCACCATCGCCCTGGCCCTCGGCGCCGACTTCGTGATGATGGGGCGGTACTTCGCCCGCTTCGACCAGGCCCCGGGCCGCAAGATCCGGATGGGCGACGGCTACTACAAGGAGTACTGGGGCGAGGGGTCGTCCCGGGCCCGCAACTGGCAGCGCTACGACCAGGGCGAGGACACCCTGGTCTTCGAGGAGGGCGTCGACGGCTTCGTGCCCTACGCCGGCGACCTCACCCATGCCCTGGACCTGACCACCGCCAAGATCCGGGCGACGATGGCGTCCTGCGGGGCGGCCGACCTGCCGACGTTCCGGGAGGTCGCCCGCCTCACCCAGGTCTCCCAGCAGAGCTACGAGGAGAACTTCGCCTCGGTGATGCTGCGCGACGCCACCGACAACGGCTGAACCCCCCGGAGCTCAGGAGCGCCACGGGGTGGCGGGCAGCCCGGTGACGCCCGGGTCGGCGGCCCACAGCCCGCCGCTGCCCGGCTCGGCGGTGGTCACGTAGAGCCGGCGCAGGTCGGCCCCGCCGAACGCCGGGCAGGTCACCGCCCGGACCGGCACCTCGACCACGCCGTCGAGGTCGCCGGCGGGGGTGTAGCGGCGGACCTGGCCGCCGCCGTGGACGGCGACCCAGACCCCGCCCTCGGCGTCGACGCACAGCCCGTCGGGGAGGCCGTCGTCCGGGCTGACGTCGGCCAGGACCCGGGCGTGACCGACGGACCCGGTGGCCGGGTCGTACTCGCAGGCGTCGATGCGGTGGGCGAGGCTGTCGACGAAGTACAGCGTGGAGCCGTCGGGGCTCCAGCCGATGCCGTTGCACAGGCCCTGGTCGACCCGCAGCGGCACCGCCCGCCACCCCCGGGAGGGGTCGGGGTCGAGCCGGTAGAGGACGGCGTCGCCGGGCTGCTCGTCGTAGCGCATCGTCCCGGCCAGCGCCCGGCCCTGCGGGTCGCAGGCGGCGTCGTTGAAGCGGATGCCCGGCTCGCCGGCGTGCACGTCGAGCACCCCTTCGACGACCCCGTCGGGCCCCAGCCGCCCGAACCCGTCGGCGGTGGCGAGCAGCCACCCCCCGCCGGCCGCCGGCAGGGCGGCGCCGACGTGGGTGGGCACCTCGTAGGTGCGGCGCCGGCGCCCGTCCGCCTCGCTCAGGTGCACGCGCCCCCCGGTGATGTCGACCCAGACGAGGGCGTCGACCGCCGGGTCCCAGACCGGACCCTCGCCGAGGGTGGCGCCGGCGTCGTCGACCAGGTCGACAGCGGTCATCCCCGCCTGTCTACCCTCCCTGGGCGCCTTTCCCCTCCTCCCCGGCCGGCACCCGGGCCGCCACCCCCGCCAGCTCCTGCCGCCAGCCGGCCGGCTCGAGGACCTCGGAGCGCCAGCCGAGGCTGACCAGGTAGCCGAGCAGCCAGCCGGGCCTGTCGGCGCCGATCGCCACGACGGTGGCGGGCATCGGGCGGGCCTCGAAGGTGTGGCCCGCTCAGCACGACGTCCCGGCTGCGGTCCACCCGGAACGTTCGCCAGTCGTGGCGGTCCAGGTCCCACGCCACCACGTACCACCCGGCTCGAACGGCGGACCCACCCCTTCAAGGGGCGGCGGTGACGGTGTGGGCCCCCACGGCGGCGGCCACGGCGCGGGTGGCGGCGTAGGCGAGGGCGAGGCCGGCGCCGGGCCCGATCACCCAGCCGCGCAGGATGCCGAGCAGGGTGGCGGCCCGCACCGTGTGGCGGCCCCGGGCGGCGGCGGTGCCGGTCATGGCCCCCACCAGCGCCTGGTTCATGGAGGTGAAGAAGCCGAAGCCGACGGCGGCGAGCACGATGCCGGCCTGCACCAGCTGGGCGGCGGTGGCCATGGGCCGGTCGACGGTGACGATCTCGAAGGCCACCCGCCCGAGCAGCGGCCGGCCCCAGGTGAGCACCCCGGCGGCGAGGCCGACCCCGCCGACGGCCCCGGCGACCAGGAACCCGAAGGTGTGGGTGGCGACGAGCGAGCCGGTGGCGTTGGCGACGTCGTTGCCGCCCATGGTGAACGAGGCGAGGGCCCCCACCGCGACGAGCCCCCCGGCCAGCCAGCCGCCCGCGCTCCGGGTCGTCGGCAGGTCGGCCTGCGCCTCCGCCCGGACCGCCGGCACCCGGTCGAGCGCCTTGGTGAGCAGGTAGCCGGCGGCGGCGGCGACCACCGGGGCCGCCACCCAGATGACCGCCAGGGTGGCGATCGTCGACCAGTGCACGCCCACGCCGGCGGCGAGGCCGGCGCCGACCACGCCGAAGACCAGGATCTGGATGGTCGAGGTCGGGATCCGCAGCACGTTGAAGGCACTGGTGAGCGCGAAGGCGACCCCGACGACGATCACCTGGCCCGTCACCGACAGGCCGGGCCCGTCGAGCAGGCCGTGGCCGACGGTGTGCTCGACGCCGTGGCTGGCGAGGGCCGCCCCCACCAGGGCGAGGGGGGCCATGATCCACAG
>DASSZM010000111.1:0-8224 GCA_035702855.1 Acidimicrobiales bacterium
GCTGCCCAACCCGAGCGGCCTGCAGGCCCGCTACCAGCTGCCCGAGATGGTCACCCTCTACGGCGAGGTGCGGCGGGCCGGGGGGACGCCCGCCGCCGGCTGAGCGGGCCACTCCGGTCGTCAGCCCACCGGGTGGCGGCCCCGCCGTCGCGAGAGCAGCAGGATCACCACGGCGAGGACGAACAGCGGGAACACGGCGTGGGCGGCGGCGCGGGCCACGCCGAACACGCCGGCCGACAGGGCGACGGCGCCGCCCAGCAGGAACGGTGCGCACAGCACGAGGACGACGGCCCACAGCAGCGGGTTGCGACGGCGGGGCACGGCAGGGACCTCCGGGTGGTGGGGATGACCGAGCGGCGGCAGGTCGGCGAGGATCGGCGCCAGGTCGGCGCGGGTCTTGGCGGCGGCGGTGCGGGCCGCCCGGTCGTTGAACTCGCCCTCGTCGAGGCGGCCGTCGGCGAAGTGCTTGCAGAGGGCGTCGGTCACCTCGGCCCGCTCGGCGTTGGAGACGCGCATGGCCTGCGGGTGGACGTGGGGTTGGCCGCCGGTGCGGGGAGCCCACCAGGGCGGCTGGGAGCCCCAGGACGGCGGGGGATCGGGGGGGAAGGTCATCGGGGTCTCCTCGTGCAGGTCAGAAGTGGGCGTAGCGGCCGAGCAGGTCCTCGGCGATCGACGTGGGGGCCTCGTCGGCGGGGACCAGCAGCCACAGGGCGGCGTAGAGGGGCACCGCCAACCCGCCGGTGGCGGTCAGGACCACGAAGGCGACGCGGACCAGCAGCGGGTCGACGTCGAGGTACTCGGCCAGGCCGGCGGCCACGCCGGCGACCATGCGGTGCGGGGTGCACCGATGGAGCGTCCGGGTGGGGGTGGTGAGGGGGTCGGAGCTCATGCCGGCAGCATCCGTCCGGCGGGCCCGCCGCACCATCGGGGATGCCCCCGATCTTCCCCGGACGCCCCCGGGGGGCGGTCCGGGAAATCCCTGATGGCCCCGGTCGGGGTCGGGCGCGATCATCGATCGCATCCCCGAGATCTTCGCCCCGCCCCCGCCGCCACCCTCCGGCCCGCCCCCGGCGGGCGCCGGCCCGGCGCGCAGCTCGCAGGGCGACGGGAGGGAGCGGGCGGCGGCCGGGTGCCCCGGCGGTCCGCCGCCGTGGGTCCGGGGACGCCCACGCCACGGCGGGGCCTGGTCCGGGCCGCCGCCCTGGCGCGACCGGGACTGGAACGGCGGCCACCGCTGGCGGCGCCCGCGCGGCACCGGCCCCCTCCGCCGGCACCCCACCGACGGCACCATCGGCGGGGCCCCCGCCGGGGGCATGGTCGGCGGGGTCGCCGCCGGCCTCGCCGAACGCCTCGGGCTCGACCCGACGGTGGTGCGCGCCGCCTTCGTGGTCACCGCCCTGGCGAGCGGCTTCGGCCTCGCCGCCTACGTGGTCGGCTGGCTGGCGCTCCCCGTCGCCGCCGGCGACGAGCGCCCCGCCGGTGCGAGCATCATCGGCCGGGCCCGCTCCGACACCCAGGGCCTCGCGCTGGTGGTCGGCCTGGTCCCGGTGCTCGTGCTGCTGCTGCTCGGGGCCTCGGTCCTGCGCACGCCCTGGCTGGGCTCGGTGGCCTGGCCGCTGCTCATCAGCGCCGCCGGGCTGATCCTCGTGTGGCGCAACGGCACCGACGCCGACCGGGCGCCGATCCGCCAGCTCGGTGCCCCCCTCGCCCGCTTCGGCACCGGGCCGCACGGCACGTGGCGCCGGGCGGTGCTGCGCGCCGCGGTCGGCGTGGTGCTCGGCACCGCCGGCGTGAGCCTCATCGCCGGCGGGCAGGAGCGGGCGGTCGTCCGCCCCATCGGCGGGGTGGCGCTGGTCCTCGGGGCCATCGTCGTCGTGTTCGGGCCGTGGTGGGCCAACCTGGCCCGGGAGCTCGCCCAGGAGCGCCGGGCCCGCACCCGGGCGGAGGAGCGGGCGGAGCTCGCCAGCCGCGTCCACGATTCGGTCCTGCAGACCCTGGCGCTCGTCCAGCGCCACGCCGACGACCCCCAGCGGGTCCGCAGCCTGGCGCGGGCCCAGGAGCGCGAGCTGCGGGCCTGGCTGTTCGAGGGGCGCGCGCCCGGCGACTTCGACGCCGACGTGGCCACCCTCGGCGACGCCCTCCGGCAGGTCCAATCCGAGGTGGAGGCGGCCCACGGGGCCCGCGTCGAGCTGGTCGTCGTCGGCGACGCCGTACTCGACGAGCGGGTCGGGGCCCTCGTCGCCGCCGCCCGCGAGGCGACGGTCAACGCCGCCAAGTGGTCGGGGGCGCCGGTCGTGTCGGTCTACGCCGAGGCCGAGCCGGAGCAGGTGTCGGTCTTCGTGCGGGACCGGGGCAAGGGCTTCGACCGCCAGGCGGTGGCGGCGCACCGCAAGGGCCTGGCCGAGTCGATCGAGGGGCGGATGGCGCGTGCCGGCGGCCGGGCCCGGGTGGCGAGCAGCCCCGGGTCGGGCACGGAGGTGGAGCTGGCCGTGCCCGTCGCCCGCCCCGCCGGGCACCGGCGCCGGGAGGGGCGGGCGTGACCGGCGGGCGGCCCCGGGTCGTGCTGGTGGACGACCACCGGCTGTTTCGCGCCGGGGTGCGCAGCGAGCTGGGCGACCGGGTCGAGGTGCTCGGCGAGGCGGGCGACGTGGCCGAGGCCGTCGAGGTCATCACCGCCAGCGGCCCCGACGTGGTCATCCTCGACGTCCACCTGCCCTCCGGCGGCGGCCAGGCGGTGGTCGAGGAGGTCAAGCGGACCGACCCGTCGGTGCGCTTCCTGGCGCTGTCGGTCTCCGACGCCCCCGAGGACGTGATCGCGGTGATCCGGGCGGGGGCCCGGGGCTACGTGACCAAGAACATCGCCGGCGACGAGCTGGTCGAGGCCGTCCAACGGGTCGCCGGGGGCGACGCCGTCTTCTCCCCCCGGCTGGCGGGCTTCGTGCTCGACGCCTTCGCCGCCCTGCCCGACGAGGCGCCCCCGGTCGACCCCGAGCTCGACCAGCTCTCCGCCCGCGAGCGCGAGGTCCTCCGGCTGATCGCCCGGGGCTACACCTACAAGGAGGTCGCCCGGGAGCTGTCGATCTCGGCCAAGACCGTCGAGAGCCACGTCTCGGCCGTGCTGCGCAAGCTGCAGCTGTCGACCCGGTACCAGCTGAGCCGCTGGGCCGCGGAGCGCCGGCTGATCTGACCGCCGGCCGGCGGCCGATCAGAGCCCGAGGCCCTCGACGACCTCGGCGGCCGGGAGGGCGGCGAGCAGCGAGCCGGCCACCAGCAGCTTCGACGCCCGGATCCCCGAGCCGACGATCACCAAGTCGGCGTCGGCGACCCGCCGGTCGAGCAGCACCGGCCACCCCGGCGGCAGGCCGACCGGGGTGATGGCGCCGACGGCCATGCCGGTGAGCTCGACCGCCCGCCCGGTCGGCAGGAACGACGCCTTGCGCACGTCCAGGCGCCGGCGGACGACCCCGTTGACATCGGCGCGGGTGGCGGCGAGGACCACGCAGGCGGCGAGGCGCTCCGTCCCCTCCCGGCGGCCGGCGACGATCACGCAGTTGGCGAGGGCGTCCTCGGGCACGTCGTAGGCGTCGCGGGTGGCGGCCGTGTCGGAGCGGTCGGGGTCGATCTCCACGACCCCGGCGGCGTCCAGCCATCCACCGGCGCGCAGGGCGGCCAGGGTCGGCGCGGCGAGCAGGTCGGGCCGGGCGGAGGCGGGCCCGGCCTCGAGGGTCCCGAGGCGGAGGGGCGGCACGGGCCACATCCTCGCGGGTACCGGTCGCTACCGTGGCGGGCATGGCGCCGGCGACCCATGCCTTCGAGCAGCGCGGGGCGCTGCCGGTGCTGACCTTCCCTCTCCTCGGCGGGTTCCCCGTCGACGTGGTGGTGACGACCCGCTCCGGCGGGGTCTCCGCCGGGCCGTACGCCGAGCTCAACCTCGGTCTGCACGTCGGCGACGACCCCGCCGCCGTGGTGGCCAACCGGGAGCGGGCGGCGGCCGCCGTCGGCCTGGGCCTCGACGACCTGGTCTTCGCCAACCAGGTGCACGGCCGCGTCGTCGCCGGCGTGGGGGTGGCCGACCGCGGGCGGGGCACCCGCCGCCAGGACGACGCCGTCGAGGGGGCCGACGCCCTCGTCACCGCCGATCGCGGGGTCGGCCTCGCCGTCATGGTGGCCGACTGCGCCCCGATCGGGCTGTACGACCCGGGCACCCACGCCCTCGCTGGCGTCCACGCCGGCTGGCGGGGGGCGGTCGTCGGGGTGGCGGCGGCCGCCGTGGACGCCCTGGTCACCGGCGGCGCCCGGCGCGAGGACATCCGGGCGGTGATGGGCCCGGCCGTCCCGGGGGAGCGCTACCAGGTGGGCGAGGAGGTGGCCGACGCCGCCGCCGAGGCCTTCGGCCCCGCCACCGACGCCGTGCTCCGGCCCGACGGCACCGGCCGGTGGACCTTCGACGTGTGGGCGGCCAACGAGCGGGTCCTCGCCGACGCCGGGATCCGCCCCGAGCACCTGGCCACCGCCCGCCTCGCGACCCTCGGCGGGGAGCGGTTCTTCAGCGACCGGGCGCAGCGCCCCTGCGGGCGCGGGGCGCTGCTCGGCGTCCTGCGCTGATGCGGCGAGCGCGGGCGGGGGTCTGCCTCGGCCGGGTCAGCGGGTCGAGCTGGCGAGCCGGTCGTTGTCGCGGAAGGCGGCGGTCACCCGGTCGGCGACCTCCGCCACGGCGGCGTCCCAGCTGCGGCCCCGGCGGTCGGGCGGACCGAGCCGCTCGATGCGGATCGAGGTGAGCGGCGACCCGGGCGCCCCGCCGGCGGCGGGCACGAGCCGCAGCCCGAGCTGGAGCCACCGGGAGCGGGGACCGAGCAGCCATCCGTCGATGCGGTCGCCGCGCCGGGCCGTCCCGGTGCTCGGCGTCTCCCAGTCGACCCGGAAGCCGTCGTTGCGGAGGGTGGCGTCGAGCCACGCCCGGGTCCAGTCCGCCTCCCCCAACACCACCAGTTCGACGGCGTCCACCGCGGGAGTGTAGACGTGGAGGCCCCGATCGGCGGTGCGATCTGGAAGAATCGCACCGCCCGTCCCGGCCCGAAACGAGGGTGATGACCACAACCGAGCTCCCGTCCGACCCGGCCGTCCTCGAGCCGCTCGGTGAGGCGGACGGACCCTGCCAGAAACAGATGTTCGACCAGGTGATGCTGGCTGTCTTCCTGATCGTGCCGTTCGCCGCCCTCGTGGCGGCCGTACCGTTGTTGTGGGGCAGGGGGCTCGGCTGGCGGGACGTCGTCATCGCCGTGGTGATGTACGCCGTGACCGGCCACGGGATCACCGTGGGTTTCCACCGCTATTTCACGCACCACTCCTTCCGGGCGACGCGATGGCTGCGGGTCGTGCTGGCGGTCTGCGGGAGCATGGCCGTCCAGGGGCCGATCATCCAGTGGGTCGCCGACCACCGTCGCCACCACCGATTCTCGGACCGGGACGGCGACCCCCACTCGCCCTGGCGTTACGGGCGTGGCCTGGCCGCCCTCACCAAGGGCTTCTTCTACTCGCACATCGGCTGGATGTTCGAGTGGGAGCAGACCTCCCAGGCCAAGTACGCCCCCGATCTCTGCGCCGACCGGGCGGTCAAGCGCGTGTCGCAGCTGTTCCCCCTGTGGGTGACCGTCTCGATGCTCCTGCCGCCCCTCGTCGGCGGCCTGTGGTCGTGGTCGTGGCAGGGCGCCTGGTGGGCGTTCTTCTGGGGCAGCCTGGTGCGGGTCGGGCTGCTGTACCACGTCACCTTCGCGATCAACTCCGTCTGCCACCTGTCGGGCCGGCGCCCCTACCGGACCAAGGACCGCAGCGGCAACGTCTGGTGGCTCGCGCTGCTGTCGATGGGCGAGTCGTGGCACAACTTCCACCACGCCGAGCCGACCTCGGCCCGCCACGGCGTCGGCCGGCTCCAGTTCGACACCAGCGCCATCATCATCCGGACGCTGGAGCGCCTGCGGCTGGTGTCGGAGGTGCGCTGGCCGGACCTGGCCATGCGCACCCGCCGCCGGGTCGCCACCAGCGGCTGATCCCGCACCGTCGACCCCTCTGGGGGCGACGGGAGTCGACGGCGCCTGTCGTGCGAGGGGCGGTGGCCCGGTCGCTTCAGCCGGTCAGGGGGCGCAGGGGCGGGGGTCGTACGGCGCCAGCTGGTCGTGGCTGGTGTTGCCGGCGACGCCGGTCGGTGTCGGGGCGGTCGTCGTCGGCGTCGTCGTGGCGGCCGTGCCGCTGGAGCCGCCGGTCGTCGACGGGGTGGTGGTGCTGCTCGAGGCGGCGAGCTGGCCGACCGCCGACACCGCCGTGCCGAGGTCCACGACGACCTCGCCGGCGGGTACGGACGCCACTGGCTGCAGCATGGTGGCGCCGCTCAACTCCTTGAGCACGGCCAGCCCCATCGGCTCCTGGCCCGGGTGGTACTGCACGTAGGTCTCGGAGGTGCTGGCCTCCACCGTGGCCACGCCGGGCGTGCCGACCGGCAGCCCGTCGTGCTGCAGGGCGGCGGTCACCACCGCGGCGGGCTGGGTCCCGGCCCCGGTCCCGTCGAGCACCACGACCCGGTGCGGGCGGGTGGTGGCGAGCACCCCGGGGTCCCACGACTCGATGGCCTTCCAGTCCCTCGGCTGGGTGGGGAAGTCGACGTCGCCGTAGGAGCCGCCGGCGTAGGTGTAGCCGTTGAGGGCACCGCCGGCGTCGACCGGGATCGTCAGGGTCGGGATGGACCCGGAGGCGAGGTGACCGAAGCGCTGGGCCAGCTGGAACAGCTGCGACTTGAGGCCCGGGTCCATGACGATCTGGTTGATCAGCGCGTGGACGAAGTGCACGGCGGTGAACGGGTTGGACAGGCCCTTGTGCTCCGCCGTGGTGAGCAGCGCCTTCAGGAACTCGTGGTCCCGCACGATGCGCGAGAGGTCCGACTCGGGGTCCTGCGGCCAGGCGGCGGGATCGGTCGGGCTGACGCCGGGCGGGTCGTAGCGCAGGTGGCGGGCCCGCACCAGCGCCAGTGCCTGGAAGCCGTGGATCAGCTGGCAGCCGGTGTGGTAGATGCCGAGCAGCGAGTAGGGGTCGTAGATCCGCTCGGGGAAGTCCATCCTGATCCCGCCGAGGGCGTTGACGGTCTGCATGAACCCGTCGAAGTTGAGCTCGACGTAGTGGTTGATCGGGATCCCGAGGTCCTGGTGGATCGCCTTGATGAGGTTGTCGGGACCCTGCTTGCCGTCGTTGAGGGCGGCGTCGATCTTGCCCCAGTGGCCGACGAGGCTGCCCGCCGGCATCGGCGTGAAGAGGTCCCGGGGGATCGACAGCAGCGCCGCGGTCCGCTTGCGGGGGTTGAGGTGCAGGATCATCGCCACGTCCGACAGCGACCCCGACAGCAGCTGCGGGTTGCCGAACTCGGCGATCTGCTTGGGGTTGGTGAGCTCCGAGCGCGTCTGGTTGCCGATGAGCAGGATGTTCTCCGGGGGCAGCCCGTTGTAGGCCTGCGGGCTGTTGGCCGGCGGCTTGCTCAGGTCGTGGGCGACGGCGGTGTGGATCGACCCGAAGGTGGAGCGGGCATAGCCGTAGACCAGCCCGGTGGCGACCAGGACGATGGCCACGAAGACGTTGACCGCCACGAGGATGCGCCGCGGCCAGCGGCGGTGGAACGGATCGCTGTGACGGCGGTGCAGGGGGGCAGAATTGGGCATGGTGTGGGGTGGCGCTCGCGGCCGGGAAGGTTCTAGTCGAGCGTGACCCGCTGTGGTCGGCGCGGGAACTCGGCCCGCAGCGGCATGCCCGCCTCGCCCCGCTCGGTGCGCACCGCCAGCACCTGGTGCAGCTCGACCCGCCGCTGCACGAAGCCCAGGCGCGAGCCGGCCAGGTAGAGGCGCCAAACCCGTGCCCGCCCCTCGCCGACCTCGGCGACGGCCTCGTCCCAGTGGTCCTCGAGGTTGGCCGACCAGGCGGCGCAGGTCCGGGCGTAGTGCTCCCGGAGGTTTTCCTCGTGGCGGATCTCCAGGCCGGCGTCCTGCAGGGCGGTCACGATCGTGCCGACACCCTCCAACTCCCCGTCGGGAAAGACGTAGCGCTCGATGAACCCGCGGCGGTGGGCGACGGGGCCGGTGGTGGTCGGCCGGGTGATGCAGTGGTTGAGCAGCCGTCCACGCGCCTTGAGCTTGCCGGCGAGGAACCGGGCGTAGCCGGGCAGGTTGCGGGCCCCGATGTGCTCGGT
>DASSZM010000208.1:0-12794 GCA_035702855.1 Acidimicrobiales bacterium
CAGGGCAAGCCGCTCGCCGAGTCCGCCGACGAGGTCGACGAGCTCGTCGTCTACTTCCGGAGCGCCGGCGAGGACGCCACCCGCCTCGCCGGGGCGGCGCCCCCGTCGGTCAGCCCCGACCGGCGCGCACTGCTCCGCCGGGTCCCGCTCGGGGTGGTGGGCGTCGTCGTGCCCTGGAACTGGCCGTACACCATGGCCGCCGAGCTGGTCGCGCCGGCGCTGGCCGCCGGCAACACCGTCGTGTGGGTGCCGGCGCCGTCGACGTCGGCGTGCTCCCTCCTGCTCGCCCAGGTGGTGAGCGAGGCCGACTGGCCGCCGGGGGTGCTCAACGTGGTGGCCGGCGACGGGCCGGAGGTCGGTGACGCCGTCGTCGGGCACCCGCTCACCAATGCCGTCGGGTTCATCGGTTCGGTTGCCACCGGCCGCCACATCGCCACCCGGGCGGCGGGCAAGGCGCAGCTGCTCGAGCTCGGCGGCAACGGCCCGATGGTGGTGCTCGAGGACGCCGACCTCGACCTCGTCGTGCCGGCCGTGCTGGAGTCCGCCTACCTCTGCGCCGGCCAGAGCTGCACGGCGGGCGAGCGCTTCCTCGTGCACCGCGCCCGGCGGGCGGAGTTCGTCGAGGCGGTGGTCGCCGCCACCGACGGCGGGGTCGTCCTCGGCGACCCGACCGACGCCGCGACGACGATGGGCCCGCTCAACAACGAGGCGGTGGCGGCCAAGGTCGACGCCCACGTCGCCGAAGCCGTGGGCAAAGGCGCCCGGCTGCTGCGGGGAGGCCGCCGCGAGGCGGACCGGCCCACGCGGCTGTACTACCCGCCGACGATCGTCGACGCCGTCGACCCCGCCATGACGATCGCCGCCGAGGAGACCTTCGGGCCGGTGGTGCCGGTGGTGGAGGTGGCGAGCGACGACGAGGCGCTGGCGCTCACCAACGGCTCCCCCTACGGGCTGCTCGCCTCGGTGTTCACCGCCGACCTCGAGCGGGGGCTGCGCTTCGCCGAGGCGGCCCGCACCGGCTGGGTCAACGTCAACCTGTCGACCAACACGTGGGAATCGCACCTGCCCTTCGGGGGGCGCTCCGGCAGCACCAGCGGGACCGGGCGCGTCGGCGGCCCCTCGGTGCTGGAGCGCTTCAGCGAGTGGAAGACGATCCTGTACCGCATGGAAGGAGCACCGTGACCGACGGTCACTACGACTACGTCATCATCGGCGGAGGTTCCGCAGGCAGCGCCCTGGCGAACCGGCTCTCCGCCGACCCGGGCACCAAGGTGCTCGTGGTCGAGGCCGGCCGGCCCGACTACTGGTGGGACATGTTCATCCACATGCCGGCGGCCCTGACGTTCCCGATCGGCAGCCGGTTCTACGACTGGAAGTACGAGTCCGAGCCGGAGCCGTACATGAACGGGCGGCGCATCTACCACGCCCGGGGCAAGGTGCTCGGCGGCTCGAGCTCGATCAACGGGATGATCTTCCAGCGGGGCAACCCCCTCGACTACGAGCGGTGGGCGTCCGACCCGGGCATGGAGACGTGGGACTACGCCCACTGCCTGCCGTACTTCAAGCGGATGGAGACCTGCCTCGCCGGCGGCCCGCCGCACCGTGGGACGTCGGGCCCGCTCGTGCTCGAGCGGGGTCCGGCGACCAACCCGCTGTTCAAGGCGATGCTGCAGGCGGCCAACGAGGCCGGCTACCACCTGACCGACGACGTCAACGGTTACCGCCAGGAGGGCTTCGCCGCCTTCGACCGCAACGTGCACCGGGGCCGCCGGCTGAGCGCCGCCCGCGCCTACTTGCACCCGGTGATGGACCGGCCCAACCTGAGCGTGCTCACCCGGGCGCTGGTGACGCGCATCGTCTTCGAGGGCCGCCGGGCGGTCGGCGTCGAGTACGCCCAGCGTGGCGGGTCGACGCAGGTGGCCCGGGCGGGCGAGGTCATCCTCTGCGGCGGGTCGATCAACTCGCCGCAGGTCCTGCAGCTGTCCGGGGTGGGGCCGGCGTCGCTGCTGCGACCGCTCGGCATCGACGTGGTCGCCGACCTGCCCGGCGTCGGTGAGCACCTGCAGGACCACCTCGAGGTCTACGTCCAGCACGCCTGCACGCAGCCGGTGTCGGTGCAGCCCTACCTGGAGTGGCGCCGCCGCCCGCTGGTCGCCCTCGAGTGGTGGGGGCTCCACCGGGGACCGGGGGCGACCAACCACTTCGAGGCGGGTGGCTTCGCCTGCAGCAACGACGACGTCGCCTACCCCAACCTCATGTTCCACTTCCTGCCGATCGCCGTCCGCTACGACGGCTCGGCGCCCGCCGGGGGGCACGGCTACCAGGTGCACATCGGCCCCATGTACTCCAACTCCCGCGGTTCGGTGCGCATCATCGCCGCCGACCCGCGCCGCAAGCCGGCGTTGCGGTTCAACTACCTGTCCACCCCCGAGGACCGCCGGGAGTGGGTCGAGGCCATCCACGTCGCCCGCACGATCCTGTCCCAGCCGGCCCTGGCGCCCTACGACGGCGGCGAGGTCTCGCCCGGGCCGGCGGTCGAGACCGACGACCAGATCCTCGACTGGGTGCGGCGGGACGGCGAGACGGCGCTCCACCCGTCGTGCACGTGCCGCATGGGCGTCGACGACGAGTCGGTGGTCGACCCGCGCTCGATGCGGGTGCACGGGCTGGACGGTCTGCGGGTCGTCGACGCCTCGGTGTTCCCCTACATCACCAACGGCAACATCTACGCCCCGGTGATGATGGTCGCCGAGAAGGCCGCCGACCTCATCCTCGGCAACACGCCGCTGCCGGCCGAGCAGGTCGACTTCTACCGCCGCCCGCGCCGGGCCGGGGCCGGCGACGACCGGGCGGCCGGCACGGGGGGCGCGGGCCAGGCGGAGGTCGCTGCCGAGCCGGCCTAGGCTCGGGCATGCCCTCCACCCATCCCAAGCCGCGCAGCCACGAGGTCACCGACGGGTTCGAGCGGGCGCCGGCGCGCGCCATGCTGCGCGCCGTCGGGATGACCGACGACGACTGGGGCAAGCCGCAGATCGGCGTCGCCTCGTCGTGGAACGAGGTCACGCCCTGCAACCTCCCGCTTGACCGGCTGGCCAAGCGGGCGAAGGAGGGGGTGCGCGAGGCCGGCGGGTTCCCCCTCGAGTTCGTCACCATCGCCGTCTCCGACGGGATCTCCATGGGCCACGAGGGGATGCGGGCGTCACTGGTGAGCCGCGAGGTGATCGCCGACTCGGTGGAGACGATGATGCACGCCGAGCGCTTCGACGCCCTGCTCACCTTCGCCGGCTGCGACAAGTCCCTGCCCGGGATGCTGATGGCCGCCGCCCGCCTCAACGTGCCGGCGGTGTTCCTCTACGGTGGCAGCATCCTGCCCGGGCGGGGACCGGGCGGGGAGGCGCTCGACATCACCAGCGTGTTCGAGGCGGTCGGCGCCCGGGCCACGGGGGGGTTGACCGACGAGGAGCTGTCGCTGATCGAGCGCAGCGCCTGCCCGACGATCGGCAGCTGCGCGGGGATGTTCACCGCCAACACCATGGCGTCGGTGAGCGAGGCGCTCGGCATGGCACTGCCCGGCTCGGCGTCGGCGCCGGCGGTCGATCCCCGGCGCGACCAGCTCGCCTACGAGTCCGGGAAGGCGGTGCTCGCCCTCCTCGACGCCGGCATCCGTGCCCGGGACATCCTCACCAAGGAGGCGTTCGAGAACGCCATCGCCGTGGTGATGGCCCTCGGCGGCAGCACCAACGCCGTGCTCCACCTGCTGGCCATCGCCCACGAGGCCCGCGTCGAGTTGACCCTCGACGACTTCGACCGGGTCGGGCGCCGCACCCCCCACATCGCTGACACCAAGCCCCACGGCCGCTACCACATGGTCGACCTGGACCGCATCGGCGGGGTGCCGGTGGTGATGCGGGAGCTGCTCGAGGCCGGCCTGCTGCACGGGGACTGCCTCACGGTCACCGGGCGCAGCATCGCCGACAACCTGGCGGCGTCACCGCCCCCCGGTCCCGACGGGTCGGTGGTCCATCCCCGGTCGCAGCCCATCCACGCCGACGGCGGTATCGCCATCCTGCGTGGGTCGCTCGCCCCCGAGGGCGCGGTGGTCAAGGTGGCGGGGATCGACACCGATCGCTTCGAGGGGACCGCCCGGGTCTTCGACGGCGAGGACGGTGCCATGGAGGCCATCCTGGCGGGGTCGATCCAGCCCGGCACGGTGCTCGTCATCCGCTACGAGGGGCCGAAGGGCGGCCCGGGCATGCGCGAGATGCTCGCCGTCACCGGCGCCATGAAGGGGGCCGGGCGGGGCGGCGACTGCGCCCTGCTCACCGACGGGCGCTTCAGCGGCGGCACCCATGGCTTCTGCATCGGCCACGTCGCCCCCGAGGCGGTCGACGGCGGCCCGATCGCCTTCGTCGCCGACGGCGACCGCATCGTCATCGACGTCCCGTCCCGCTCCATCGAGCTCGACGTGCCCGGCGACGAGCTGGCCCGCCGGCGCCAGGACTGGAAGCTGCCCGAGCCGCGCTACCGCACCGGCGTGCTGGCCAAGTACGCCCGCCTCGTCACCGGCGCCGAGCGGGGGGCGATCACCGAGCCGTGAGCCCCGTGCCGGCGACGGCGTAGCCGAGCCGGGTGGCGACCGTTGCGTGGGCGGCGTCGACCTGCTCGGCCACGCCTGCCGGCAGCGCCGAAGCGGGAGGCGGCCCGACGGCGGCCGTGACGGCGGACGGATCGACCGCGGGCACCAGCCCGCAGGCGTCGAGCACGGCCGACAGCGCCGCCGGCGGGTCGGCCGTCAGGTCCTCCCAGCGCACCCGGACCGTCGCCGGCGTCGCCCACCAGCCGACCGTCCGGCCGAGGACGGCGGCCACCTCCGCCCCCGTCGCCCACGCCAGCCAGGCGTCGCCGGCGGACGCCCCGGCCGGCGGCTCGAGGTCGGCGACCGCACCGGCCGGTCGGCGGGCCGGGCTGACGGCCACGATCCCCCGCTCGGCCAGCACCTGCTCGAGGAGTCGCGTCCGCGGCCAGGGAAGCCCGAGCACGAAGCGGTCGGGCAGGCCGTGCCAGTCGACGTCGGCGGGGTGGTCGGCCGACGGCCCGGGGGCGTCCAGCGCCGCCGACAGCGCCCGGCGCAGCCAGTCGGCCGCCGCCCCCGGGGTGCCCACGACGGCGACGCGGGCGGCTGGCGGCGGGGCGGGGGAGGCCGGTGCCGGGCGGGCGGCCCGGGGGCGCAGCCCGCGGGGCGGGTCGGGGACGTGCAACGGGTGGCGCACGGCGACGGCCCCCGACCCGCTGACCGCCGCGGAGCGGTCCTGCAGCAGCCGCTCCAGGTGCTCGACGCGCCGGCGGAGGGCGGCGATCGCCTCCTCCTGGCGGACCGTGGTCCACGGCACGTACCCGTCGGCCGGCGACGCCGGGGCCCCGAGGCGGCCGAGGAGCTCCTCGTCGCCGGGCGCGGCGAAGAAGCGGTTGACGCCGTCGAAGAGCGCCTGGCGGTACCCGGCCTCCCCCAGGGCGTCGAGGGCGGCGGCCCCGGGTGCCGCGGCGCCGGTGCGCGGGTCGGCGACCTCGACGAGCACCACCCGGGGTCGCCAGCGGGCCAGGTCGACGCCGGCCAGCACCGTCCCGGCCGGGGCGGCGCTGCCGATGCGCAGCAGGTCGAGCTTCCCCTTGGCGAAGTCCTCGAGCACGGTGTCGAGGCTGCGCCCGGCGGACGCGCCGGCGGGCAGCTCGAGGGTCACGTCCGCCGGCCGGCGCCGGCGGTGGCGGTCGGCGACCGCCGGGTCCCGGGCGATGGAGATCCCGTACCAGCCGCGCTCGGCGAGCACCCGCGTCGCCGACCCCTCGTCGGGGTCGCCGGCACCGACGTCGACGAACGTCCCGTAGCCGGCGGGCAGGGCACGGCCGAGGACGACATCCTCGGCGTGGTCCGCCCAGGAGATCACGGCCGCAGGCGGGGGAGCTGCTGGTGACCCCCCCGGGCCAGATCGGCGGCGGCCTGCAGCCACGGGGCGGGCGGCGCCCCGCCGGCCTCGAGCTCGGCGACGCGCTGCCGGGCGGCGGTCAGCTCCGCTTCGGTGGCGGCGAGGCGGGCCGCCAGCTGCGCGACGTCGCCGTTGCCCGGGCCGTTGGCCGGGGCGGGGCCCGGGCCACCCGGGGCCTGCAGGGCGGCCAGCGCCTGGCGGGCCTCGTCGAAGCGTTCGGTGACGGCGTCGGTGTGGCCCGTCAGCCAGCGGAGGTGGCCACGGACCTCCTCGAGTTGGGAGCGGGCGATCGTGACGCGCTCCTCGTTGGCGGCGTCCCGGGCGATCCGCAGCTCGAGCTCGTGGCGGAGCGCCGCCAGTTCCCGCTCCCGCTCCTGCTCCCGCTGCGCCGCCTCGGCCAGCTCGGCCCGCAGCTCGACGACCTGCTCGCGCAGCTCCCACACGACCCGTTCGCTCACGCCGTCCTCCTTGCCGTCGGCGCGGCCAGCGCCTCGCGGATGATGCCGGGCCACTGCTCGATGCCCCCCGGCCCCTCCCCCCCGCCGGTGGCGGCGGCGAGCGCCGCCCGCCGGGCCCGCTCCCAGGCGCGGCGGTCGCCGGCGAGGGCCACGACGGCGTCGGCGAAGGCCGGCGCGTCGGCGGCGACCCACACGGCGGCCGCCAGGTCGGCACCGAGGCCGGCGGCCGCCTCGAGCGTGCACACCACCGGGACGCCGTGCTGGACCGCCTCCACCGTCTTCAGCTTCACGCCGGCCCCGAAGCGCGTCGGGCTGATCGCCACCCGCACCCGGTCGTACAGCTCGCCGAGGTCGGGGAGGCCGCCGACGAACTCGACCGCCGGCCCGGCGGCCCAGGTCACGTCAGGCGGTGGGTCGTCGCCGGTCACGAGGAGACGGAAGGCCGGCAGCTGCGCCCGGATGCGGGGCAGCACGTCGCGTGCGAACCAGCGGAGCCCGTCGGCGTTGGGGGAGCCGGGGCCGGCGGCCCAGCCGGCGACCAGGCACGCCCCGGAGCGGGCCTCGTAGGCCGATGCGGTCGGGTGGGCGCCGCGCCGGCGGGGGCCGACGACGTGGACCGGTGCCCGGGTGAACCGCCGGACCGTGTCGGCCTCGTCCTCCGAGATGGTCACCATGTGGTCGGCCCACGACGCCAGGTCCCGCTCGAGGGCGCGCATCGACGCCGCCTGCTCGAGCAGGCCGGCCCTGGCGTCGGGTTCGGCGACCTCCGCCTGGCGCTCGAGGCGCCGGAAGAACAGCGCCTCGGCGTCGTAGACGACCGGGCGGCCGGCGAGGCGCCGGTCGATGACCGGGCGGTAGCGCTCGGCATTGGCCGGGCGCGACACCACCACCACGTCGACGTCGACCCCGTCGCTGCCGAGGTAGCCGTCCAGGTCGGTCACGAGCTGGGCTCGGGGACCGAGCAGACCGGCGCGCTCGGCGACGGTCAGCGGCGGCGGGGTCAGCCGCGGGTGGAAGGCGACCTGCAGCCCGAGGTCCCCGTCGAGCACCTGCAGGACGTCGTGCATGCGCCCGTACCCCGACCCCCGTCGCGGGTCGGGCAGCTCGTCGTCGATCACGAGCACCCGGGTCGGCTCGCCCCCGGCCCGCCGCAGCGCCCGCTCCCAGTGGCCCGGGGCCTCCTGGCCGCGCAGGCGGGCGGACCAGCGGCCGGCGAGGACGGGAAGAGCGGCGGGCTCGACCACTCCCGGCTCGCCCGGGGGGGCGCCGGCGGGGCGGGTCGCCGACGCCGCCGGCTGGTACCACGTCGCCCAGCCCTGCTCCGCCGCCCGCAGGCACAGCTCGACCTTCTCGGCGGCCACCGCCGGGTGGTAGGTGCCGTCGAGGCCGCCGACGGTCTCCCACAGCCGGCGGTCCACCAGCAGGGCCGGTCCGGCGGCGGCGTCGACCCGGCGCTCGAAGTCGAACGGGCCGTCGGCGTCGCCGGCGGCGCCGCCCAGCGGGTCGAGCGTCCCGTCCGCCCACAGCAGCGGGCCCGCCTCGAGCACCGTGCCGTCGGCGGCGAGGCCCCGGCCGGCGACCACGCCGCAGCCGGGGCGGCGACGTGCGGTGGCGAGGAGGGCGACCAGCGCGTCGGGGGCGAGGCGGGTGCCGGCGTCGAGGAGCAGGAGGTGCTCGCCGCGGGCGCGCCCGGCGGCGGCGTCGACGGCCGCCGCCCAGCCCGTGCCGCCCGGTAGGCGCAGCATCGTGGCCCCCTCCACCCCGGCGAGGGCGGCGTCGAGGTCGGGGTCCGGCTCGGTGCCGGCGACGACCAACTCGATCCCGATCGCCGCCGGCCCGCCGGCGGCGGCGGCGAGGGCGGCGAGCCCGGCGGCGACCTCGGGCGCGCCGGGGGTCCCGGCGACCGCGGCGACGACCGCCGTCACGCGAGGTGATTGGACCGACCGGAAGACGACCATGTCCCTTTCCCAGACCCCGGCCGGGCGCCGGACCGGTCAACCGTAGTCCTCGGCGCTCCGGTGGTCCCGCCCCGCGCCATTGCGGCGGCCCCGCCCGTGTGCGACAATCCGTCCGTGACCGCCGCTCTCCTCGCGATCGTACTTCTCACCTGACGCACGCCGCCCCACACGCGTGCGTCACGACGACCTCCTCCGGAGGTCGTCTTTTTTTGCCCCGAAACCCCGCCGACACCCCCGAGGAGCCATGAACCTGACCGGGGCGCAAGCCCTCATCAAGAGCCTGGAGATGGAACGCACCGAGGTGGTCTTCGGGCTGCCGGGCGGCTGCATCCTGCCCGCCTACGACCCGCTGCTCGACTCGACGATCCGCCACATCCTCGTCCGCCACGAGCAGGGCGCCGGCCACATGGCCGAGGGGTACGCCCACGTCACCGGTCGCCCGGGCGTGGCCATGGTCACGAGCGGCCCGGCGGCCACCAACCTGGTGACGCCGCTGTGCGACGCCTACATGGACTCGGTGCCGATGGTGGCCATCACCGGGCAGGTGGCGCGCAGCGCCATCGGCACCGACGCCTTCCAGGAGTGCGACACCGTCGGCATCACCCGGTCGGTCACCAAGCACAACGAGCTGGTGATGGACCCCGAGGAGCTGCCGCTGATCGTGCGCCAGGCGTTCCACCTGGCTACGACCGGCCGGCCCGGGCCGGTCCTCATCGACGTGCCGAAGGACGTGCTCACCGCCCGCATCGACTGGTGGTGGCCGACCGACGACGAGCTGCTGGCCTCGCTGCCCGGCTACCGCCCGACGGTGAAGGGACACCCGCGGATGGTCCGGGAGGCGGCCCGGCTCATCGCCGCCGCCGAGCGCCCGGTGATCTACGCCGGCGGCGGGATCCTCAAGGCGCGGGCCGCCGAGGCGCTGGCCGAGCTGGCGGAGCTGACCGGCACCCCGGTGGTGACGACCCTGATGGCGAGGGGGGCCTTCCCCGATGGTCACCAGCTCAACCTCGGCATGCCCGGCATGCACGGCAACTACACGGCCATCACCGCCATGCAGGAGGCGGACCTGCTGATCGCCCTCGGTGCCCGCTTCGACGACCGGGTGACCGGCCGGGTGGACGGGTTCGCCCCCGACGCCCGCATCATCCACGTCGACATCGACCCCGCCGAGCTCGGCAAGGTCCGCCGGCCGGACGTCCCCATCGTCGGCGACTGCCGGCAGGTGATCGGCGAGGTCGTCCGGGCCGTCCGGGCCCTCCTCGACGGCGGCGAGGTCACCCTCCCGGACCGCACGCCGTGGCGCAGCCGCATCTCGGGGTGGCAGGAGCGTTACCCGCTCCACTACGACCCGCCCGTCGAGGGCGACGCCCTCAAGCCGCAGTTCGTGATGGAGGCGCTGCGCGACTCGGCTCCCGAGGGGACCATCCTCGCCTCGGGGGTGGGCCAGCACCAGATGTGGGCCAGCCAGTACTGGCGGTTCAGCGAGCCCTACACGTGGGTCAACTCCGGTGGCCTCGGCACCATGGGTTTCTCGGTGCCGGCGGCGATCGGTGCCAAGGTGGGGCGACCGGACCGCACCGTGTGGGCGGTCGACGGCGACGGTTGCTTCCAGATGACCGCCCAGGAGCTGGTCACGGCGTCGAGCGAGCGCATCCCGATCAAGGTCGCCATCCTCAACAACGCCTACCTGGGCATGGTGCGCCAGTGGCAGGAGATGTTCTACGACGAGCGGTACTCGGAGGTGTACCTGTCGCCCGACCTGCCCGACTACGTGAAGTGGGCCGAGGCCATGGGCTGCGTCGCCCTGCGGGTCGAGGACCCCGACGAGGTGCAGCCGGCGATCGACAAGGCCAACGCCGTCGACGACCGGCCCGTCGTCATCGACTTCCGCACCGACGCCCGGGAGAAGGTCTTCCCGATGGTGCCGGCGGGGGCCGCCAACGGCGACGTGGTCGTCCACCCCTCGCAGGCGACGGCGACCCGCAAGGTGGTGCAGTAGCGGTGCGCACCCCCCACCACCACACCCTCACCGTCCTGGTCGAGAACCGTTCCGGCGTCCTCGCCCGGGTGTCCGGGCTGTTCGCCCGCCGGGGCTTCAACATCCAGTCCCTGGCGGTGGCGCCCACCGACGACGAGCGCTTCAGCCGCATCACCATCGTCGTGGACGTGCGCGAGACCGACCCGGAGCAGATCACCAAGCAGTTGTTCAAGCTCGTCAACGTGGTGAAGATCACCGAGCTGTCGCCCGCCGACGCCGTCGAGCGGGAGCTGCTGCTCTGCACCGTCGCCGCCGACGCCGACACCCGGGGGCGGGTCCTCGAGCTCGTCCGGGTGTTCGACGGCGGCATCGTCGACGTGGGGTGGAACGAGATCAGCGTGATGCTGGCCGGGGAGCCGTCCAAGTTGGACGACTTCGAGGACCTCGTGCGACCCTACGGGATCACCGAACTGCAGCGGACCGGCCGGGTCGCGCTGCCCCGAGTGGAGCGGCAGGCGCCCCGCCTGCGCACGACCGGAAAGGCCAGCTAGTGCCCGCCACCATCTACTACGCCGCCGACGCCGACCCCTCCCTCATCGCGGGGAGGAAGGTCGCCGTGATCGGCTACGGCTCCCAGGGGCACGCCCACGCCCTCAACCTGCGCGACTCCGGGGTCGACGTGCGCGTCGGGCTCCGAGAGGGGTCGGGGTCCCGGGCGAAGGCGGAGGCCGCCGGACTGCCCGTCGCCTCGATCGCCGACGCCGCCGCCGAGGCGGACGTCATCGTGCTCCTCGCCCCCGACACCGACCAGCCGGCGATCTTCGAGGAGTCGATCGTCCCGCACCTGAGCGACGGCAAGGCCGTGCTGTTCGCCCACGGCTTCGCGGTGCGCTTCGGCCTCATCTCGGCGCCCGCCGGCGTCGACGTGATCATGGTCGCCCCGAAGGGCCCCGGCCACCTCGTGCGGCGCACCTACGTCGGCGGGGGAGGGGTGCCGGCGCTGATCGCCGTCGACCAGGATGCCACCGGCACGGCCAAGGCGCTGGCGCTGTCCTACGCCGACGCCATCGGCGGCACCCGGGCGGGCGTCCTCGAGACGACCTTCGCCGAGGAGACCGAGACCGACCTCTTCGGTGAGCAGGTCGTGCTGTGCGGCGGGCTGACGGCTCTCATCCAGGCCGGCTTCGAGACGCTGGTCGAGGCCGGCTACGAGCCCGAGTCGGCCTACTTCGAGTGCCTCCACGAGATGAAGCTCATCGTCGACCTGCTCTACGAGCACGGCATCTCCGGCATGCGGTACTCGATCTCGACCACCGCCGAGTACGGTGACCTCACCCGCGGCCCGCGGATCGTGAGTGAAGGGGTCAGGGCCGAGATGCGCCAGATCCTCGAGGAGATCCGCAGCGGCAAGTTCGCCGAGGAGTGGGTCGCCGAGTACCGCGCCGGGCTGCCCAACTTCAAGCGGCTCGAGGCCGAGGGCCAGGCCCACCCGATCGAGGAGGTCGGGGCCCGCCTGCGGTCGATGATGCCGTTCATCAACGCCGGCTCCAGCCGGCCGCAGGACGTCTCCGGCGGCTGAGGTGGCAGCGCAGCGCAGGCGGTGGCGCCCCGCGGCGCCCGGCGCGGACGGGTCCGGGCCGCGCCGCCCCCGGGGGCGCTGAGGTGACGGCGACGGTCCAACCCGGCGCCGAGGCGCTCGCTGCCCTGCGCCGGGCGCGACGGTCGCGGCGGGTGTCGTCGATCGACCCCGCCGAGGCGCTCTATCGTGCCTACGTGGCGGCGATCCTGGCCGGCGTCGCCCTGTGGCTGCTGTCCGGCGTGGTCGGCGACACCCGCCTCGGCCCCGCTGCCGCGGCGCGGGTGGGGACGCACGGGGCGCCCTGGATCGGCCTCGCCGTCGCCGCCGTGCTGGCCATCGGGTTGCGTTCCGGCGGCCAGGGCGGCCCGCTGGCGCTGGAGGCGGCCGACGTCCGCCACGTCCTGCTGGCCCCCATCGACCGCACCATCGCCCTGCGGCCGCAGGCGTGGCGCCAGATGCGGTCGGCGGCGCTCGCCGCCGCCGGCACCGGCGCCCTCCTCGGGGTGCTCGCCTACCGCCGCCTCCCCGGCAACGTCGTGTCCTGGCTGGCCGCCGACGCCGCCGTCGCCGCCCTGGCCGTACTCGCCGCCTTCGGCCTGGCACTGGTGTTCTCGGGGCTGCGCTTCGGCAGGCTGGCGGGCACGCTGCTCGCCGTGGTGGTCCTCGCCTGGTCCGGCGCGGACGTCGCCACCGGCCTCACCACCTCGCCCATGACCCTGCTGGGCGAGGTCGCCCTCTGGCCGATGCGGTTCCGGGCCGTCGGCGCCGTCGGTGCCGTCGTCGCCCTCGCCGCCGTGGCCGTCGGCCTGCGGGTCGTGGGCGGCACGTCCATCGAGGCCG
>DASSZM010000265.1:0-17914 GCA_035702855.1 Acidimicrobiales bacterium
GCCGTCATGGCCGATCCGGTACCCGTCCGCCCGGACAGGCCGGAAGGGATGTCCACGGCCAGCACCGGGGTGCGACCCGGGTCGGGAGGTTCGTAGGGCCGGCTGAGCCCGGTCCCGTAGGCGGCGTCGATGACCAGGTCGGCGGGCGGGAGACGGTCGGCGTCGGGGGGCACGACGGTCACCAGGGCACCGCGGGCGGCGAGGCGGGCGGCGGCCGACCGGCCATCGGCGCCGTTGTTGCCGCCGCCGGCGACGACGACGACCCGGCGGCCGTAGGCGCCGCCGAGCAGCCGGAGGGCGGCCCGGGCCACGGCCGCGCCCGCCCGGTCCACGAGCACCTCGACCGGCTCGGGGGCGCCGCGGTCGACCTCTGCCATCTCGGCCGGGGTGACGACGGGGATCACGTCAGCGCCGCCACCACCGCCGAGGCGACGGTGTCGGTGTGGCTGATCGACACCTGCCAGTCCCCGACCCCGAGGGCGGCGGCGAGGGCCGCCGCCCGGCCCCGCACCACCAGCTGCGGCCGGCCCCCGTCGCGCCGGACCGTCTCCACGTCCCACCAGTCGACCGAGCCGAGCCCGACCCCGAGGGACTTCATCAACGCTTCCTTGACCGCGAAGCGGCCGGCGTAGGTGACGGCGGGTGAGGCCATGCTCTCGGCATACGCGCGCTCGTGCTCGGTGAACAGTCGCCCCCGCAACCCCGGCCGCCTCCCCAACATGCGGGCCAGGCGCGGGATGTCCACCACGTCCAGGCCGATGCCGAGCAGCTGACCGCCCCCGGCTCCCCCGCCGGCGCTCACCGCGCCGCCGGGGACGACCCGGCCGCCGGACCCGGCGCCGCGCCCCGCCAGCGGGCCGCCAGCACCCACACCGGCTCGGTGAGCAGCTCCACGAGCGGCACCTCCGCCAGGCGGGCCTCGTCGAAGGCGGGCTCGCTCTCGGTCACCGCGTCGCGCAGGGCGGCGTACCGACCCCGGTAGCCGGTGAGCACCGCCCGGGCGACCGGCACCTCCAGGCGCTCGGCGAAGCGGACGTGCAGCAGGGTCATGCCGGTCACGGCGTTGGCCTTGACCTCCGGCACGAGGACCACGGTGCGCCCGTCGCGTGCGCCGCGCACCACCGTCACCTCCCGCTCCTCCGCCGCCCGGCGCTTGGTGCCCTGCAGGCGGGGATCGGTGGCGGTCCGCGAGGCCACGCCGGCCAGGTCGCCGCCCTGGTCGACCACGGTGGCGGTGGGTGGCGCCGACGCCGGCCACTCGACCCGGTAGCGGGTGAAGCCGCGGACCTCCACGACCGACGGGTCGAGGGCGGCCAGGGTGCGCAGCGCCCGGTAGCCGAGGGCGTCGGCCGACGCCCCGGCGGCCAGCGTGTCGCGCACGAGTGGAAGGGCGAGCAGGGCGTCCTCGCTGCGCGACGTGCCGACGGTGACCGTCTTGGCCTGGTGCTTGATGGCGTCGACCGGCCGGGTCAGCTGGTCGATGCCCTCGGTGAGCGCCTCGTAGAGGTCGGCGACGAGCACGTCGGGGGCGCCGACCTTGCCCGACTCCACCTCGTAGCCCTCCACCGGCAGGGCGCCGGTCACGTAGCGCAGCAGGGACACGACCGACGACGCCGCCGCCGCCGCCAGGTTGCCGTCGTAGGCGCCCGCCGCCAGCCCCGCCACGAACGGCCCCGCCGCCTCCGCCACCCCCCGCCCCACGGCGGCGAGCAGCTCGTCGGCGGGCACGCCGCCGGCGGCGGCCTCGTCGAGCACCGCCCGGGCGGCCCGAAGCGGCAGCGCCTGGGCGTCGATCGCCAGCGCCGCCTCGTAGCCGAACAGGTGCCCCACCATCGCCGCCAGCACGAACGCCAGCCCCGGCTCGAAGGCGGGGACGGCCACCACCTCGGCGGCGTGGGCGAAGCGGGCCGCCTCCGGCTCGGCCGCCACCACCACCGGGCAGGCCTTGTGGGCCCGGTAGATGGCGACCTCCTTGGCGACGTCGTCGGCGTTGGCGCCGGTCAGCCCGGCGGCGCACACGAGGATCAGCGGTTCGCTGGACAGGTCGATGTGCTTCTTGTCCTCGATCGAGTCGTAGGCGATCGACCGGTAGCACAGCTCCGACAGCTTGATGCGCACCTCGGCGGCGGCCACGGCGTCGGGGCCGCTGCCCACCACCGTCCAGTAGCGGCGGGGCGGGGCCACGGCGGCGGCGATCCGGGCGATGTCCTCCCGGCGGGCGAGCACCGCCTCCATCGCCTCGGGCAGCGCCCGCAGCGCCCGCAGCCGCCGGTCGGTCTCGTCGGGGTCGGCGACGCCGGCCGCCTGGGCCAGGCCGAGGGCGAGCAGCCAGCCGGCCGCCACCTGGGCGTAGAACGCCTTGGTCGACGCCACGCTCATCTCGATGTCCCGGCCGTCGGAGGTGTACAGCGTGCCGTGGGCCTTGGCGACCAGGTCGCTGTTGCGGCGGTTGACCACGGCGAGCACGTGGGCGCCCCGGGCCCGCACCAGGTCGACGGTGCGGTTGGTGTCGGTCGTCGTGCCCGACTGGCTGATGGCGACCACCAGGGTGTCGCTCATGTCGTCGGCCAGGCCGAAGCCGGACAGCTCGCTGGCGAGCAGCGGGGCCACGGCGAGGGCGGGCAGGCAGGCGGCGATGGCGGCGGCGACCGCCCGGCCGGCGACGGCGGCCGTGCCCTGGCCGATCACGGCGACCCGCCGGATGCGGTGGGCGGCGAGGGCGTCGACCACCTCGGCCGGCAGCGTGTCGGGGGCGAGCCCCACGCCCAACCGCCCGCCGGGCAGGGGGAGGACTTTGCCCCGCAACGTCTTGCGCAGCGAGCCGGGCGCCTGGAAGATCTCCTTCACGAGGAAGTGGGGAAAGCCGCCCCGGTCGATGTCCCGGGTGGTGATCCCGGCGGCGGCGACCTCCTCGGCGGCGAGCGGCAGGGCGGCCCCGCTGTAGCGGCGGCGCTCCATGCCCGCCAGCGTGCCGGCGCCGTCCCGCTCGAGGACCAGCACCTGGCCCTGGGTCGCCTCCCCGTCCATCCGCACGTAGCGGGCGGTCTCCTGCACCAGGCCGTAGGGCTCGCTGGCGACCACGAAGGCGTCCTCGGCCAGCCCCACGTACAGCGCCTGGCCCGACCCCCGCAACGCCAGGTGCAGCCGGTCGGGCTCGCCGGCCAGCGACGCCGCCACCGCCACCGAACCCTCCAGCCGGCGCACCGTCTCCAGCCACGCCTCGCCGGCCGGCGCCCCGTCGGCGAGCCGGCGGGCGGTGAGGGTCGGGATCACCTTGGCGTCGGTGGAGATCTCGTCGGGCAGGGCGAGGGCGTGCTCCGCCCGCAGGTCGTGGTGGTTGTCGACGTCGCCGTTGAGGGCGGCGGCCACGTACGGGCCGGACGGCCGGGTGAGCTCGTCGGAGTTGAGGGGGTGGGCGTTGGGTTCGGAGATGACCCCGACGCTGGCCCAGCGGGTGTGGCCGAGGACCACCACCCGAGGGTCGGGGGTGGCCAGGGCGGCGGCGAGGAGGGCGTCGCTGCGGATGGCGTGGCGGAGGGCGGCGACGTTGTCGCCCAGCTCCCCGATCTCGGCGGCCGCCTTGTAGACGAAGGCGATCTGGCCGTCGCCGCCGGGGTCGGCGGCGAGCGCCCGCACCGCCCGGGACCGGAACAGCGGGTCGTCGCGCCCCGTCTCCCCGGCGGCGGCGTGCAGCCCGTCGACGGCCGGCCCGGTGACCAGCACGTGGATGCCGGCGGAGTCCCGGCCCCGGACCTCGAGGCGGTCGATCGAGGCGCAGGCCACGTCGATCGCCCACAGGGCGGCCAGGGCGGCGGGGGTCCGCTCGATGCCGAGGGGCGTGAGGGCGGCGACGGAACGGGCGGCCCCGACCCGGTCGCGGGCGATCGCCCACCAGGCGTCCCGGAGCCGGACCAGGGTGGCGTTGACCGCCTCGAGGTCGGCGGGGGCGAGGTGGAGCCGGCCGGCGTCGAGGTCGGCCTCGAGGGTGTCGAGCACGCCGGCCAGCTCGGCGGCGGAGGCCTCCAGGCGGTCGGCGACCGTGGGGCCGGCGGGGGCGTCGGCCGTCGGGTCCGGGGCGGCCGCCGTCGGGCCCGGTCCGTCGACGACGGGGGAGACCGGGTCGGTGGGCGCAGCGGCGAGCAGGCACTGCAGGCCGGGCACGCCGCGCAGTTGGGCATCGAGGGCCTCCAGCCGGTCGGCCGCCTCGGCCAGCGCCTCGAGCGCCCGCCCGGAGGCGCCGCCCTCGTGCGCCGGCTCGTCCCACTCCCCGGCGGCCGGATGGGCGGCGCCGGCACCCGCCCCGAGCGCACCGAGGCCGGCGGCGCCGGCCGCCACCAGGGCGGTCGCCTCCACCAGCTCGGCGACGGCGGGGGCCGCACCCGGCGCAGGGCGCCGGGCCGGGCGGCCCAGGACGGCGACGATGCCACACACGGCGGTAGAGGGTAGTGGCCCTCCCGCGCCCGACCGCCTCGGGGAACCCCGTGATCGACCCGGGGCCGATCGGGGAGCGGCCGGCCCCTCGGCCGGCGTAGGGCCGGCGGGCTGGGCTGGTGGCGGCGCCCCGGCGACCCCGCCACCGTTTCCGTGACCCACCGTGGCCGTCTGCCTACGAAGTGGGCGTTTGGGGGCATACCGGGCCGCCTGTGGCCCCAGCTTTGGTCAAAACGGCCCTGAAACCCGGCCGACTGGGGGCGCCCGCTGGCCTGGGGGCCTCCAACCCCCCGTAGAGTCCCTGCAGACCCCCAGGGCAGCCGACGCCCCCAGCTACTGCCCCCAGCTCGTTCGATGCGCCGCCGGCTGGGCAGACGAACCCTGCCAGACCGGGCGGACGAGGCAGGCCGCCGGCGGGGAGGCGGGCCGCTCCGGCCCACCGGCGCTAGGGCAGGCGCAGGTCGGCGAAGCGGTCCCGGAGCTGCCGCTTCGAGAACTTCCCGACCGACGTCTTCGGCACCTCGTCGATGAAGAGGACCTGGTCGGGCAGCCACCACTTGGCCACCCGGGGCGCGAGCCAGGCCAGCAGCTCCTCCTCGCTGAGCGTCGCCTCGGCCTTGCGCACGACGCAGGCCACCGGCCGCTCCATCCAGCGCTCGCTCGGCACGGCGATCACCGCCGCCTCGGCGACCGCCGGGTGGCCCATGATCTCGTTCTCGAGGTCCACCGAGGAGATCCACTCGCCGCCGGACTTGATGACGTCCTTGGTCCGGTCGACGATGCGGATGTAGCCCTCCGGGCTGACCGTGGCCACGTCACCGGTGCGCAGCCAGCCGTCGGGGGCGAAGGAGTCCGGGGAGCGGGGGTCGTCGTAGTACGAGGACGCCACCCACGGGCCGTGCACCTGGATCTCGCCCGACGCCTTCCCGTCCCAGGGCTGCTCCTCCCCGGTGGCCGGGTCGGCGATGCGCAGCTCGACCAGCGGCACCGGCAGGCCCTGGGTGGCCCGCACCTCGGCGAGCTCCTCGTCGCCGCGGTCGGCGAGCTCCGAGCGGACCCGGGCGATGGACGCCAGCGGGCTGGTCTCGGTCATGCCCCAGGCCTGCAGGATGGGCAGGCCGATCTGGCGGCGGTAGGCTTCCGACAGCGCCTTGGGCACCGCCGACCCGCCGCAGACGATCCGGGTGAGCGCCGAGGTGTCACGCCCCTCGAGGCACCCGAGCACCCCCATCCAGATGGTGGGGACACCGGCTGCGAGGGTGACGCGCTCGCCGACGAGCAGGTCGGCGATGGCCGCCGGCCGCAGGTCGGAGCCGGGGAACACCAGATCCGAGCCCGCCATCAGCGCCGCCTGGCAGAGGCCCCAGGCGTTGACGTGGAACATCGGGACCACGGGCAGCACCGTGTCCGCCTCGCTGACCGCGAGAGAGTCCGCCAGCATGGCGGAGATCGAGTGCAGCACCACCGAGCGGTGGGTGTAGACGACCCCCTTCGGGTGCCCGGTCGTGCCGCTCGTGTAGCACATCGCCGCCGCCCGGCGTTCGTCGTCGACGGCGTCGAAGGCGGAGCTCGGCGCCGACGCCAGGAGCTCCTCGTAGTCGAGGACGCGGGGATCGTCGGGGACCTCGCCGGCCCCGTCGTCCATCACCACCACGTGGCGGACCTTCGGCATCTCCCCGATGAGCGGCCACAGCAGGCCCAGCAGACTGCGGTCGGCGAAGATCACCTCGTCGTCGGCGTGGTTGACGATGTAGGTGAGCTGGTCGGGGAACAACCGCACGTTGAGGGTGTGCAGCACCCGGCCGGTGCAGGGGGCGGCGAAGTACAGCTCGAGGTGTCGGGCGGTGTTCCACGCGAAGGTGCCCACCCGGCCGTCGGCGCTCACGCCCAGGCGGTCGAGGGCGCCGCCGAGGCGGCGGGTCCGCTCCGCCCAGCTCCCGACCTCGGTGCGCGTGAGACCGTCCCGACCGGCGGTGACGATCCGTTTCGTCGGCCAGAGCCGCTCCGCCCGGCGGAACACCCCCGCCAGGGTCATCGGTGCTTCTTGCATCAAGCCCTGCACGATGCCTCCCCCGTTTTCGCCGTCCCCGCTGGTCGCCGCCCAGCATCGCGCAGGTGGGACCGGTCGCCCCGAAAGGCATCGGGCGGCGTCAGGCGACAGGCGCCCGCAGCCGGCTGGTCGCCGACGTCCGATCAGTGGCCGCCCGGAGCGTGACCACGGCGTCGAGGCCTCCGCCCGGCGCCTCCTCGAGCGCCACCTCTCCCCCGTTGCGGTGCACGAGCTGCTGCACGATGGCCAGGCCGAGCCCGCTGTGGCCGCCCCGACTCCCAGGGCCCTGCCAGAAGCGGTCGAAGGCCCGCACCCGGTCCTCCGGGCTCATGCCGGGGCCTTCGTCGAGGACGTGCACGACCAGCCGGCCCCGCTTCGGCGCCGGCTCGAGGCGGACCTCGATGGTCGAGTCGCCGGGGGCGGCGTCGAGGGCGTTGGCCAGCAGGTTGTCGAGCACCTGGTCGAGGTCGCCGGGCACGAGCAAACCGGTGGTCGAGCGTAGCGACCGGTCGGCGGAGCGCTCGAGGGCGATCCGCCGCTCGGCGGCCAGCGCCGCCCACGCGTCGCAGCGCTCCTCGATGACCCCGGCGACGTCGACGATCTCCACGTCGAGGGCGGCCTGGTCGGCGCGGCTGATGGCGAGCAGCCCGTCGACGAGGCGGCTGAGGCGCTGCACCTCCCGGCCGACGGCCGCCATCGCCTCGCCGGTCACCGGGTCCAGCTCCGCCTCGAGGTTCTCGAGGCGCAGGCGGAGGGCGGTCAACGGCGAGCGGAGCTGGTGGGATGCGTCGGCGACGAAGCGGGACTGGGCGGAGACCAGCTCCTCCAGGCGCTCCGCCATGCGGTTGAAGGCCTCGGCCAGGGTGCGCATCTCCGCCGGCTTCAGGTCGGCCGACGCCCGGGCGGCCAGGTCCCCCCCGCCGAGGCGGGCGACGGCGCGCTCCAGCTCGGCGAGGGGCCGCGCCAGGCTGTTGGCGAGCCACAACCCGACCAGCGTGGTGAGCACGAGCACGGCGGCCGCGAACCCCGCGAGCGCCAACCAGATGTCCTGCACGTGGTCCGTGAAGGCCCCGACCGGGACGGTGAACAGCACCGCCCCCAGCGGCCGGGCTTCCGGTCCGATCGGGACGGCGGCGACGGCGTCGGGGTGCCCCTCGTCGTGGACGATCCGGCTCTGGCTCCGCCCCGCGAGGGCGGCGTGCACCATCTGCGCCTGCAGGGCGACGTCGTCGTCCCGGTCGGCGTCGATCTCCGCGAGCACGGTGCCGTTCGAGCCGACCACGGCGAGCTCGGCCCCGGTCCGGGCGAAGTAGTCCTGCACCAGGGCCTTCAGGGCGGCGCGGCTCCCGGTCTCCATCGTCTCGGTGCTGCCCACCGCGATCTCGGTCGCGTCCCGGCTCGCCGCCGACCGGGCGCTGTCGAGCTCGTGGCGGGTGGCGATGAACCCGAACGGCACCTCCAGGACGAGGAGGATCAGGACGGCGAGGCCGAGGTACGAGGCGAGGAGCCGGCGGGTCATCCCCGGTCGGCGGCCTCCGCCCCGTCGGCCGCGTCACCAGCCGCATCAGCAGGGGCTCCGGCTGGGGAGACGTACCAGCTCGGCGTGTCGTTCGCCGCCGGCGGCGCCACCCGGTCGGCGCCCTCCACGGGCCGGTCGGGGCCGTCGGTGGGACCGAGGCGGAGGCCGACCCGGCGCACGGTCTCGATCCACTCGGGGTGGCCGAGCTTCTTGCGGAGGGAGGCGACGTGCACGTCGACGGTCTTGGTGGGGCCGTACCAGTGCGGATCCCAGACCTCCTCCAGGATCTGCTGGCGGCTGACCACGGCGCCGGCGTCCTCGGCCAGCAGCCCGAGCAGGTCGAACTCCTTCGGCGAGAGCGCCACCTCGGTGCTGTCGACGAAGACCCGCCGGGCCCGGCGGTCGATGGTGAGCCGCCCGAGGTGCTGGACGGGTTCGGCCTCGCTGCCCATGCCGCCGTTGACGCGGCGCAGCACCGCCCGGATGCGGGCCACCAGCTCCCGGAACCCGAACGGCTTCACGATGTAGTCGTCGGCGCCGAGCTCGAGGCCGACCACCCGGTCGACCTCCGCCCCCCGGGCGGTGACGGCGAGGATCGGGACGCTGGATCGCGCCCGCATCTGCTGGCAGACGGTGTACCCGTCGACGTCGGGCAGGCCGAGGTCGAGCAGGACCAGCTCGGCGTCGGTGACCGCCAGGGCGGCGGCGCCGGTGGCGACCCGCTGCACCTCGAACCCTTCCCGGCGGAGGCCCTCCACCAGCGGTTCGGCGATCCCGTCATCGTCTTCGACCACGAGCACCCTCACGCTGCCAGCATGGCAGGCCGCGGGCCGCCGGCAGGCCCCGGCGGTTGCACCGGCCGCCGCGGTGGGCGAAAGCTGGCCGTGCCCTTACCGGCCCCGCACCGGGAGGTCCGGCCGCCGGACGGACGGACGGACCCGGCCGGGCAGGCCCTCAGGTGACGGGCAACGCCAGGCGCACGGCAGCCTCCAGGCGGTCGGCGGCGGCCCGGGCCCGCTCGACGGTGAGCGCCTCGACCATGACCCGCACGTACGGCTCGGTCCCGCTCGGACGCAGCAGCACCCGCCCGTCGGCGCCGAGCTCGGCCTCGACCGCCGCCACCTCCTCCCACACCGCCGGGGCAGCAGCGAGGCCGGCACGGTCGGCCACCGGGACGTTGCGCAGGATCTGCGGGAGCGACTCCATCGCTGCGCCGGCCAGGTCCGCCAGGGGCCGGCCGGCCCGCACGACCAGATCGGCGAGCAGGAGGCCCGAGCGGATGCCGTCCCCGGTGGTCGCCTGCTCCCGGAACACGAGGTGACCGGACTGCTCACCGCCGAGGGACCAGCCGTTGGCCTCGAGGGCGGCGAGCACGTTGCGGTCGCCGACGTCGGTGGTGTGCACCGCGATCCCTGCCGCCGCCATCGCCTTGTGGAAGCCGAGGTTGCTCATGACGGTGACGACGACGGTGTCGGCCGCGAGCGCGCCCCGGGCGCGCAGGTCGGCGGCGAAGAGCGCCAGGAGCCGGTCCCCGTCGACGACCCGGCCCCCGCCGTCCTCGGCGATGACCCGGTCGGCGTCACCGTCGAAGGCGAGCCCGAGGGCGGCGCCGTGCTCGACGACGGCGGCGGCGAGCCCCGAGGGGTCGGTGGAGCCGCACCCGTCGTTGATGTTGGTCCCGTCGGGCCGGTCGGCGAGGGTGACCACGACGTGCGCGCCTGCGGCGGTGAAGGCTGTAGCCGCCACCGCGGACGCCGCCCCGTTGGCACAGTCGAGGGCGACGGTGAGGCCGCCGAGGTCGCGCCCGGCCAGGGCGGCGACCAGCTGCTCGCCGTACCAGGCCGCCGCCGAGTCGTCGACGCTCGTGGTCCCCACGCTGCGCCCGGTGCGGCGCTCCTGCCCGCCGGCGCCGGCACCGGCAGCGCCGAGCAGCTCCACGAGGCGCTGCTCGACGCGCGCCTCGGTCTCCTCCTCGAGCTTGCGACCCCCGGCGGCGAACAGCTTGATGCCGTTGTCGGGGAAGGGGTTGTGGGACGCCGAGATGACCGCGGCGGGGACCCCCAGGGCCGCCGAACGGGCCGCCACCCCGGGGGTGGGCAGCACCCCCAGGTCGACGACGTCGACGCCCTCGCTCTGCAGGCCGGCGGCGAGGGCGGCGTGCAGCAGCGGGCCCGAGCGGCGGGTGTCGCGCCCGACGAGGAAACCCGGGCCACCGAGCACCGTCGCCGCCGCCCGCCCGAGCGCCAGGACCAACTCGGGGGTCAGCTCCGCGTTGGCCAGGCCGCGGACACCGTCGGTGCCGAAGCGGAGGGTCACGCCGCGGGTACTCGCGTCAGCGCTTGGAGTACTGCGGCGCCTTGCGGGCCTTCTTCAGGCCGTACTTCTTGGACTCCTTCTCCCGGGCGTCGCGGGTGAGGAAGCCGGCCTTCTTGAGCGGCGGGCGCACGTCGGGCTCGAGCGCCACCAGCGCCCGGGAGATGCCGTGGCGCAGCGCGCCGGCCTGGCCGGAGATGCCGCCGCCGTCCATCGTGGCGTCGACGTCGTAGGCCTCGTCCTTCTCCGCCAGGCGGAGCGGCTCGGTGATGATCATCCGGTGCGTCGCCGAGGGGAAGTACTCCTCGATCGGCCGGCCGTTGACGGTGACCCGACCCGTGCCGGGCCGGAGGCGGACGCGGGCGACGGCGGCCTTGCGGCGACCGGTGGACTGCACGAGCGGCTGGGGCACGGGCTGTGGTGGCTCCTGGATGCGGCGGCGGGTGGGTGGTCCGGGGCAGCTAGGCGCTGCGGCCCTGGGACAGGCGACGGACGGAGTGGTCGACCTCGAGGGGCTTGGGACCCTGGGCCTGGTGGGGATGGGTCGGGCCGGCGTACACCTTCAACTTGCGCAACATCTGCGCGCCGAGGGGGCCCTTCGGGAGCATCCCCTTCACGGCCCGGCGGACGACCTCCTCCGGGCGGGTGTCGAGCAGCTCGCGATAGGTGCGGCTGCGCAGGCCGCCGGGGTAGCCGGAGTGGCGGTAGGCCAGCTTGGTCTCCGCCTTGCCCGGGCTCATCTGCACCTTGGCGGCGTTCACCACGATCACGTGGTCCCCGGTGTCGGTGTTGGGGGCGAAGATCGGCTTGTGCTTGCCACGCAGGACCCGGGCGATCTCGGACGCCAGCCGGCCGAGGACGGCGCCGTCGGCGTCGACCTCGAACCATTCACGCTCGATGTCGGCCGGCTTGGGGGAGAAGGTGCGCACGGGGATCCTCGGAGTGCAGGGGTGGACGGAAGGGGGCGACCGGTGCCGGGCGCCGCCCCGACCGGGGACGGGGCGCGCCGCTGGCCCGGGGGCCGACGAGTCAGGATAGGGCACGCGCGGCACCGACGGCAATCGGCCCAGGTCAGCGCCCACCGGGGGGCGGCTCCTCGCCGGGTTGGTGCCTTCCAGCCGACCTGCTTATTGTTGGCCGAGTGAGCCAACCGATGCGCACCGGCCGCGGGGGACACGAGTGGAGAGGATGACGCGGTGAGCCCGTTGCAGACCGGCGTGCTCGCCACCTACTGGGGTTCGCCCAAGGGCGTCACGACCTACTCGAAGCTGATCCACGACCTGTGGTCGCTCAACTACTACATCGCCCTGCCCATCGCGGCGATCGTGCTGGGCGGGATCCTCTGGTGCGTCGTCCGCTACCGGGCACGGCCCGGCGACGACCGCAAGGCGCGCCAGTTCCAGTACCACATCCCGATCGAGGCGACCTACACGATCATCCCGCTGATCCTCGTGGCGGTGATCTTCGGCTACATGTACGGCATCGAGAACAAGGAGACGCACGTCTCCAAGCACCCGGGGCTGGTCATCAAGGTCCAGGCCTTCCAGTGGGGGTGGCGCTTCACCTACCCCAACGGCCACCAGGAGCTCGGATCGGTCGCCACCGAGCCCAACATCAACGACGAGTCGGCCCTGCCGGTGCTCTACATGCCGACCCACGAGACGGTCCAGATCGATCTGTCGAGCGTGGACGTCATCCACACCTTCTACGTGCCCGAGTTCCTCTACAACCGGGACGCCATCCCGGGCGTGAAGAACCAGGTGGACTTCAACGTGACCACCGCCGGCCAGTGGATCGGTGAGTGCAACCAGCTCTGCGGCACCTACCACGCCTTCATGCGCTTCGAGGTCGACGCCATGCCGAAGGCCGCCTTCGACGCCTGGTACCACGCCCAGAAGCCCAACTCCCTCACCATCGCAGGAGCGAGCAAGTCGTGACCCTCATCCAGGAACGGCCGGGCGGGCCCGGGGAACCGGGCGCCACCGGCCTCGTCGCCGAGCCGCTCACCGAGATCGTCCCCGGGCCCCGCCCCCGGGGCGTGGTCAAGTTCGTCACGAGCACCGACCACAAGCAGATAGGCCTCAACTACCTGGTCACGTCGTTCATCGGCTTCCTCGCCGCGGGGATCATGGCCGAGGTGATGCGGACCCAGCTGATCGGGCCGAACAACCACCTGGTGGGGCCGGCGTCCTACAACCAGCTGGTCACCATGCACGGCACGGTGATGCTGTTCGTCTTCGGCGGCCCGTTCGCCTTCGGCCTGGCCAACTACATCCTGCCGCTGCAGATCGGCGCGCCGGACATGGCGTTCCCCCGGTTCAACAACCTGTCGTACTGGCTGTACCTGGGCGGCTTCCTCGTGATGATGGCCGGGTTCCTCACCAACGACGGCGCCGCCGACTTCGGCTGGTTCGGCTACGCCCCGCTGACCGAGGCCATCCACTCCCCCGGCCCGGGCGCCGACATGTGGATACTCGGCATCGCCCTGACCGGGTTCTCCGGCATCTTCACCGCCGTCAACGTGATCACCACGACGTTCACGTTGCGAGCCCCGGGCATGGTCATGTTCCGGATGCCGATCTTCGTGTGGAACGAGCTCGTCACGCTGTTCCTCGTGTTGCTCGCCTTCCCGGTCCTCACCGCCGCCATGGCGCTGCTGTGGTGCGACCGCCACCTCGGCACCAGCTTCTACGACCCCGCCGGCGGCGGCCAGCCGATCCTGTGGCAGAACCTGTTCTGGTTCTTCGGGCACCCCGAGGTCTACATCCTCGCCCTCCCCTACTTCGGGGTGGTCACCGAGGTGTTCGCCACCATGTCCAAGAAGCCGGTCTTCGGCTACAAGGGCATGATCGCCGCCACGCTCACCATCGGCGGCCTCTCGATGGGCGTGTGGGCCCACCACATGTACACGACCGGTGCCGTGCTGCTGCCCTTCTTCGCCGCCATGACGGTCCTGATCGCCGTCCCCACGGGCATCAAGTTCTTCAACTGGATCGGCACGATGTGGCAGGGCGTGCTCACGCTCAACACGGCGATGCTGTTCTCGCTCGGCTTCCTCGTCATCTTCCTCTGCGGCGGCATCACCGGCGTGATGCTCGCCCAGCCGCCCCTCGACTTCCAGCTGCACATGACCTACTTCGTGGTGGCCCACTTCCACTACGTGCTGGTCGGCACCACCGCCTTCGGGGCCTTCGCGTCGATCTACTACTGGTTCCCGAAGTACACCGGCCGCCTGCTCGACGAGAAGCTCGGCAAGATCAGCTTCGCCCTCATGTTCATCGGGACCAACCTCACCTACTTCCCGATGCACGACCTGGGCCTGCGGGGCATGCCCCGACGGGTCTTCACCTACCCGGTCAACGCCGGCTGGACGTTCCTCAACGAACTGGCCACGATCGGCGCCTACATCCTGGGCATCGGCGTGCTGTTCACGGTGATCAACATCTTCCACAGCATGCGACGCGGCCAGATCGCCGGCGACAACCCCTGGGACGGCCAGACGCTCGAGTGGGCGACCTCCTCCCCGCCGCCGGAGCACAACTTCGAGATCCTCCCGCCGATCCGCTCGGAGCGGCCGCTCTGGGACGCCAACCACCCCGATCAGCTCACGGAGGTGGGTCACTGATGCGGCTCGAGATGCGCACCTGCTTCGGTGCCGCCCTGTTCCTCGGGATCGTCTGCACGATCTACTGGTTCTGGAGCAACGAGGACACCGGCACCGCCTGCCTGCTGTTCAGCTTCTGCGCCTACGCCTTGATGGGCTCCTACTTCTTCCTGCAGTGGAAGCGGCGCAAGGGCGTACCCCGCCCCGAGGATCGCGACGACGCCGACATGAACGACGGCGAGGGCGAGATCGGCTACTTCCCGGCCGCATCGATCTGGCCCTTCGGCATCGGCCTCGGCGGCATCTTCCTCGCCGTAGGCCTGATCTACGGCATGTGGTACCTCCTCATCGGCGGCGTGTTCGTCGTCGGGTCGATCATCGGTTTCGTCGTCGAGGCCGAGGCCCGGGAGGAGGGGCCGGCGGACCCCGGCATGCCGATCACCGCCACCGGTGACAACCCGCCGCTCACAAGCTTCCAGGTCCCGAGCTCGCACAGCCAGGGGGCCTGACCCCTCCACCGGGCACGGGAGCCCGGGACGGCCGGGAGGGGCCCGGCCGCTCACCGAAACGTTGGAGGCCGGGGACCCGGGGCGCGAACCCCGGGCCCCTGGCGTCAGCCGGCTACGCAGTCAGCCGGCGACCCAGTCGCCCACCGACGCCCGGAGCGCCTCCACCGCCGCCTCCCCCGCCCGCCGCCCCGCCTCGCGCGCCGCGTCGATCTGGTGGAACTCGAGGAAGCCGATCCCGCGGGTGTCGGCCACGACCGACACCGACGGCGTCGGGGCCCCTGCCGCCGCACTGTCCCGGTCACTCATCTGCAGCACCCGGAACAGCAGCTCGCCGAAGCCGGGCGGGCGGTCCGGGACGAGCTCGGACGCCGGGGGCGCGATCCGCACGGCGAGCATCGGGCCCTCCGGCAGGTCCCCGAAGGCGGCGGCAGGCACGTTGTCGGTGAGGCTGCCGTCGACCAGCAACCGCCCGTCGACGCGCCGGGGCGGCAGGAGGACCGGGATCGCCGCCGAAGCCGCCACCGCCTCGTCGAGCGGCCCGACCCGGTGGTACACCGGCTCCCGCCGGTAGAGATCGGTGCTGACCACGACCAGCTCACGTGACAGCGCCTCGAGGCGGTGCCCACCGAGGCTGCGCTCGATACCCCGGGCGATCCGATCGCCCCGCATCAGGCCACGTCGCGACGGGCGCCACCCGGCGAGCGGCTCGGCCACCACCATCTCCTCGAACACCAGCTCGTCGGCGGCGTCGGCGCTGCCGAGGAGGGCGTAGGCGGCGGCCACGATGGCGCCGCTGCTCGTGCCGGCGACCCGGTCGACGGCCACGCCGGCGTCCTCGAGGGCGTGGAGCACGCCGAGGTGCGCCAGCCCGCGGGCGCCCCCGCCGCCGAGCACCAGCGCCACCGAGCGGCCCGCCAGCCGGGCGGCGAGCGGCCGGAGGGCGGCCGCCCACGCCGACGGATCGGTCCCGATCGGGTACACCCGCCGGCACCCGAGCCGCTCGTGCCAGCGGCCGATGACCTGCTCGGGCGGGGCGGGCGTGGCGAGGACGACGTCGGTGGGCACCGCCGGTCCACTCGGCGACCCGCCGCCACCCGGCGACCCGCCGCCACCCGGCGGCCGCCCACCCGGCGACCCCGCGGCCGCCGGGTCGCTCCGGTCCGACACGAGGATCAGCCGGTCGGCCTGGCGGCCCACGGCGTCCGGGTCCCCCTCGGGGCCGGCGGTCACGAGGACCAGGTCGTGGTCGGCCTCGGCCCGCTGGACGACCGACGGCGCCGGGTCGACCAGCAGCGCCACCCGGGACGTCCGCGCCAGCGCGACCCGGAGCTGCTCGGCCACCCGCTCGGCCGGTGCGGTGGCGCCGAGCCCGACGACGGCCAGCACCTTGGGGGCGCCCCGGCCGGGCGGGTCGAGCGGCCGGCTCCGCTGGAGCTGGGCGGCGACGTTGCCGGCGACGGCGGCGAGGACACCCGGCTCCCGCTCGACCAGAGCGGCGAAGGCGGAGGCGCTCAGGCGGAGCAGCGTGCTGTCCCGGCGGGCGATGACCGTCGCCGACCGGGGAGCCCGGGTCAGCAGCGCCAGCTCGCCGACGGCGGTGCCCGGGGTGACCTCGCGGGCGGAGCCGTCCGGGAGGAGCACCTGCAGCCGCCCGGCCTCGAGCAGGTAGAGCGAGTCGCCCGGATCCCCGGCGGCGAAGAGGGTCGCGCCGGCCGGGAGGTGCTCCACGGTTGCGGCCTGCAGCACCCGGTCTCGTTGGGAGCGGGAGAGGGGCGCGAGGAGGTCGGCGGGGGGTGGGGCGACGGCGACGCCGGCCTCCCCGCCGGCGGCGCCCCCGGTGCCCCCGGCGAGCACGAGCGGATCGGGGGCGGCGGGCTCGGCCTCCCCCGCCCCCGCCCGCCGGCCGAAGAGCAGGGCGAGCACCGCGGCCGCGGCGAAGCTCCACCCGGCGAGCTCCCAGCCGTGGCGGAGGTCGCCGGGCAGCGTGGCCGCCGCCGGGTGGGCGACCAGGACGGTCAGGATGGCGATCCCGAGCACGCCGCCGACCTGGCGGGCGGTGGCGTTGACCGCCGAGGCGGTGGCGTACCGCAGGGCGGGCACGGTCATCAGCCCGCCGCTGGCGACCACCGGGAGCGTGGCGCCGACGCCGATCCCGCTCAGCACCTGGCCGGGCAGCCACTCGCCGAGGAAGTCGGGGTGGACGCCGACCTGCGTCGCGTACCAGAGGTAGGCGGCCGCCCACACGAGGGCGCCGGGGACAGCCACGACCCGGGTCCCGTGGCGGTCCGCCAGGTGCCCGAGCGGCCGGGCGACGATCGCCGCCACGGCCGCCCCCGGCGCCACGCAGGCCCCGGCGAGGAGGAGCGAGTACCCCCAGACGTAGTGCAGCCAGAGGATGTGGGCCAGCAGGTAGGTGTAGAGGCCCAGGCCGAGCAGGACCGTGATGGCGGTGCTCAGCCCGAACGCCCGGATCGCCAGCAGCTGGGGGTCGAGGATCGGCGCGGGATGGTGCCGGGAGCTGACCACGGCGGCGACGGCGGCCACGACCGTCACGATCAGGCACGTCACCACGCCTGCGCTCGCCCAGCCCCACGTCGGTCCCTGCACGATGGCGAAGGTGAGCGCCGCGAGGCCGGCCGACAGGCAGAGGGCGCCGCGGACGTCGGGCAGGCGGCGGCGACCCGGCGCCCGGCTCTCGAGCACCGAGCGGCGGGTCAGCAGCCACGCCAGCACGCCGAGGGGCACGTTCACGAGGAAGACGAGCCGCCAGTCGTAGGCGTCGACGAGCGCCCCGCCGATGGGCGGGCCGAGCCCGGCCGCCAGGGCGCTGGCCGCCGCCCACAGCCCGAGCGCCTTGGCGCGGTCCTCCTTGGAGGAGGCGTGCACGACGATGGCGAGCGATGTCGGCACGACCAGCGCCGCTCCGACCCCCTGCGCCACCCGGAAGGCGATCAGCATCGGCACCGAGGTCGCCGCCGCGCACAGCCCGGAGGTGGCGGCGAAGAGCACGAGGCCGGCGAGGAACAGGCGCTTGCGGCCGAAGAGGTCCGCCAGCCGGCCGCTGAGCACCAGCAAGCCGGCGAACACCACGTTGTAGGCGTTGAGCACCCACGAGACGTCGCCGAGGGAGCTGTGGGGGAAGGCGGTCCGGATGTCGGGGAACGCCACGTTGACCACCGTCGAGTCCATGAAGGCGAGGAAGGCGCCGAGCGACGCCACGGCCACGGCGGTCCCCGGCCGGTACCGGCGCCGGCCCGGCGGGCGCTCGATGGCGATGGCGGCCTCCCCGGCCATGGACCCGACGCCGGGCGCCGCCACGGACCCGACGCCGGACCCGGCACCGGCCGACGCGCTGACCCCGCCCCGCCAGGGCCCGAGCGTCTCGCTCGGACCGTGCTGCCGCCCCCACCTGGGCATCTCGGACCTCCCCTCCCGACTGCAGGCGGCCCGACACTACGCCACGCTCGGCGCGAACACCCCCTCCCGCC
>DASSZM010000027.1:0-9055 GCA_035702855.1 Acidimicrobiales bacterium
CGGGTCGGAGGGGCGGGGACCCAGATCGCCGACGCCATCGCCGACCTGGAGGAGAGCCGGGAGTGCCCGCCGGTCCTGGTGCTCGGCATCCCCACGAGCTACATCCCCCACGGCACCGTCGACGGGATCCTCTCCCAGCTCGGCCTGGATGGGCCGGGCATCGCCGCCTCCACGCAGAAGGCACTGCCCGACCCCGCTCCGCTCTCCTAGGCACCTCGGCACCTCGGCCTCCTCGGCCCGTCGGCCTCTCCGTCGGCACGAGCGGGGTGGCTTCCGGCAGACTGCAGCCCGATGCTGCTCACCCCCGAGGAGTCCCTCGCCGCCCTGCGGGCCGAGGGCGGCGCCCTCGCCGCCGCCTCCGCCGGGCGCCTGGGCACCCCGGTGCCCACCTGCCCCGACTGGTCGGTGTGGGACCTCGTCGAGCACACCGGTTCGGTGCACCGGTGGGCCGCGACGGTGGTCGAGGGTGGCGGGCGGGTGCGGCGCGGGGAGCTCCCCGCCGGGCCGCCGGGTGACGCCGTGCTCGACTGGTTCGCCGAGGGTCTGGAAGGGCTGACCGGGGTCCTCCTGGCGTCCGACCCGGACCGCCGCGTCTGGAGCTTCGCCGTGGGCTCGCCGTCCACCGTGGCCTGGTGGGTCCGGCGGATGGCCCAGGAGACCGGGATGCACCGCTGGGACGTCGAGAAGGCGTGCGGCGGTGGCGGTGCGGTTCGGGGCTTCGACCCAGGCCGGGCCGCCGACGGCATCGACGAGTACCTCTTCGACTTCCTGCCCGACGTCTCCGACGAGGACCTCGCGGCGGTCACCGGGCCGGGTGGGCCTCGTGGGCCGGGTGGCAGCCTCCACCTCCACGCCACGGACACCGACACCGGCGGCGAGTGGGTCGTGGACCTCGCGACCCGGACCGCCCGGCGCGAGCACGCCAAGTCCGACACGGCGCTGCGCGGCCCGGCGTCGGACCTGCTGCTGTGGCTGTGGAACCGCCAGCCGGCCCACGGCCACCTCGAGGTCCTCGGCGACCCCGGCGTCGCCGAGCGCTGGACGCAGGTGCGGATCTGAGCGCCGGTCACCTCGCCCCTGGCGGGGCACCCGCCGTGCTGTTCGACTGCGACGGCACGCTGGTCGACTCCGAACCGATCTCCGCCGCGGTCACCGCCGAGCTCCTGACCGCCCGGGGGGTCCCCCTGGCCACCGAGGACGTCCTCGCCCGCTTCACCGGGCTGTCCGCCGCCACCACCAAGGCGATCGTCGAGGAGCGCTTCGGCGTCCGCCTCGGCGAGGACTTCGACCGTGACAAGGGCCGCCGCCTCGACGCCGCCTTCGGCGCCCGGCTCCGGCCCGTGCCCGGCATGCCCGAGCTCGTCGGCTCGCTGGCGGCCACCGGCCGCCGCATCTGCGTGGCGTCCTCGAGCGCCCCGCACCGCATCGACCGGTCCCTCACCGTCACCGGGCTCGACCGGCACTTCCCGCCCGAGGTCCGCTTCTCGGCCACCATGGTCCGGCGCGGCAAGCCCGCCCCCGACCTGTTCCTGCTGGCTGCCGCCCGCCTCGGGGTGGACCCGGCGGCCTGTGTCGTCGTCGAGGACAGCCCCTTCGGCGTGGAGGCGGGCGTGGCCGCCGGGATGACCGTCGTCGGCTTCACCGCCGCCGGGCACGCCTCCCCCGACCTCGCACCCCGGCTGCGGGCCGTCGGCGCCCAAGACGTCGCGCCCGACGCCGAGGCGCTGCGGCGGCTGCTGGGCGCACCCGCCACGTCTGGGGCACCCGCAGTCGGCGGCGCGCTCCGCGCGCCATGATGTGGCCCGGGACGGAGGACGGGAGGAGCCGGCGTGACCATCGAGAGGTACCTGGACTACAGCGGTCGGCCGGACCGGCTCTCGGGCGGGGCGCGTCGCATCCCCATCGACACGCCGGCCGGGACCTTCGAGGTCTGGACCAAGCGGGTCGGCAACAACCCGGACGTGCAGCTGCTGTTGTTGCACGGCGGCCCGGGGGCGACCCACGAGTACTTCGAGGCGGCCGACTCCTACCTGCCGGCCGCCGGCGTGGAGTACTACTACTACGACCAATTGGGATCGGGCCGCTCCGACCGGCCGGACGAGCCGTCGCTCTGGGACATCGACCGCTTCGTGGACGAGGTCGAACAGGTACGGCGGGCGCTCGGCCTCGACCGCGAGAGCCTGGTGGTACTCGGGCACTCATGGGGCGGCATCCTCGCCATCGAGTACGCCCTCGCCCACCAGGACCACCTGCGAGGCCTGGTGATCTCGAACATGATGGCGAGCGCCCCCGCTTACACCGCCTACGCCCACGACGTCCTCGTGCCGGCGATGGACCAGGAGGTGCTGGCGGAGATCCTCGGGTTCGAGCAGCGTGGCGAGACCGACGACCCGCGGTACATGGCCCTGCTCTTCGAGCACTACTACACCGAGCACACGATCCGGATGCCCGTGACCTCCTGGCCGGACCCGGTGGCGCGGGGCCTCGGGAACATCAACCCGAAGATCTACGTGCCGATGCAGGGCCCGAGCGAGATGGGAATGAGCGCCGAAGCCAGCCTCGCCCGCTGGGATCGCGTCGATGATCTGCACCGCATCCAGGTCCCCACCCTGGTGATCGGCGCCCAGTACGACACGATGGACCCGGCCCACATGGCGATGATGGCGGGGCGCCTCCCCAACGGTCGCTACCTGCACTGCCCCCAGGGCAGCCACATGGCGATGTACGACGACCAGGAGACCTACTTCGGGGGGCTCGTGGCGTTCCTGCGCGAGCTGGCCCACGGCTGACCCGCTCCTGTCCCGGCGGCGCGCGCCGACGGAGCGGGGTCACCCACCGGGCGGGGCGAACAGCGCGTCCGGCGGCTCGCTGCGCGTCGGCGGCTCGACCCGTTCCAGCAGACCGGGTCCGTCGTTGGCCACGGCGTTGACGGCGGATCCCACGGGCCACGCCTCCCAGCCGTCGTCGGGCGACGGCTCGAGCAGCGGGAGGAGCCGGCGCGGATCGTTGACGGCCGGGTCGAGCCAGACGGCGACGGCTGCCTCGTCGAGGACGACGGGCATGCGGTGGTGGACGGGCTCGAGGGCGCCGTTGGCCCGGGTGGTGAGGATGGCCACCGTCCGCAGCGGGGGGCCGCCGGCGGGGTCGCGCCACACCTCCCACACGCCGGCGAACGCCAGCGGGCCGCCCCCGCTCCGGCGGATGGCGTGGGGGCGCTTCCCCTCCGGGGCCGCCTGCCACTCCCAGAACCCGTCGGCGGGGACGATGCAGCGCCGGTGCAGCAGCGCCGAACGGAACGCCCGCTTGGTGGCGACGGTCTCGGCCCGGGCGTTGATCATCCGGCTGCCCACTGACGCGCTCTCGGCCCACGGTGGCACGAGCCCCCAGCGCATCGTGCCGAGTTGGCGGCGCACCTCGGGCCGGCGGCGGGCGGCCACCACGTACACCGGCTGGGTGGGGGCCACGTTCCAGCGGGCGGGCAGCGGCTCGTCGACGACAATGTCGTCGACGGCGTACGCGGCGGCCAACTCCTCGGGGCCGGTGGTGGACACGTAACGGCCGCACATGGACGTGGGCGAGGCTACCCGGCTCGCCCGACCCGCTCGGCGTCCCCGCTGGGCTTCCGGGCCCCGGCGGACCTACGCTCGGGCGGTTCCGATGCTGCCGTCCGCCGCCCCCCTCGCCGTCGCCATGCACATGGGCCGGGAACCGGTCGTCGACCTCCACAACGTGCTGCTGGCCTGGACCTGGTCACCGTTCACGATCGGGGTCGACGTGGCGATCGTCGCCGTCGCCGCGTGGTACCTGCGCGCCGTCGACCGCCTCGACGCCCGGCACCGGACCTGGTCCCCGTGGCGGACGGTGTCGTTCCTGGCCGGGCTGGCGACCGTCTGGCTGGCGCTGTGCTCCTCCGTGGCGACCTACACCGGCTACACGTTCGTCGCCCACATCCTCCAGCACCTCCTGCTCATGGTCGTGGCCCCGCCCCTCGGGGCGCTCGGGGCCCCCATGACCCTGCTGCTCCAGACGTCGAACCGGCGGTTCAAGACCGGCGTCCTCAAGGCGCTGCACTCGCGGGTGTTCGCCGTCGTGCGGCACCCCGTTCCCGTGTTCTTCATGTACTACCTGTCCATGTACGCCTTCTTCCTGTCGCCGGCCCTGGGCTACGCGATGGAGCACATGTGGCTCATGGACCTCATCAACCTCGGGTTCCTCTTCGGGGCGACGCTGTTCTGGTGGCCGATGGTCGGGATCGACCCGATCCCCGGCGGCCGGCTCAACCCCGGGCTGAAGCTGCTCAACCTGTCGCTCGGCGTGCCGGTGGAGGCATTCCTCGGCATCGCCATGATGATGAAGCGGGCGCCGCTCGCGCCCATGTACACCCTCACCAGCTCGCACCACGGTGGGGCCTTGCTGTGGGGAGCCAGCGAGATGGCGACGGTCCTCGCCGGGATCCCGATCTTCGTCGAGTGGGTGCGCTCGGACGAGCGCGCCGCCAGGCGCATCGACGCCCGCCTGGATGCCGGGCTGCCGCCGCCCCCCCCGCCGCCGGCCGGCGCGGGCATGGCCGCCACGCTGCGCTCGCTGCGCCGCGGCTGACCGGCCGACCCCGCCTGACCGGCCGACCGGCCCGATACCGAGACGGCCCGGGCTCAGAGCCCCCGGACCTCCAGCTCGCCGGCAGCCTCCTGCCGGCGCAGCTGCTTCTTGTCGAACTTGCCGACCGAGGTCTTGGGCACGGCATCGACGAATGCCCACCGCTCCGGCAACCACCAACGCGCCACCCGGCCGGCGAGGAAGGCCCTCAGCTCCTCGGCGCCCACGGTGGAGCCTTCGCGACGCACGACGACGGCCAGGGGGCGCTCCCCCCACCGCTCGTCCGGCACCCCGACGACGGACGCCTCCGCCACATCGGGGTGGCTCATGATCTCGTTCTCCAGCTCCACCGAGGAGATCCACTCCCCACCGGACTTGATCACGTCCTTCAGCCGGTCGCTGATCTGGATGAAGCCACGGCCGTCCACGCTGCCGATGTCCCCCGTCCGCAGCCAGCCGTCGTGGAATTTCTCCGGCGCCGGGTCGAGGTGGTAGGCGGCCGTGATCCACGGGCCGCGCACCTCGATCTCGCCGGTGGTCTCGCCGTCCCAGGGCGCCTCGCTGCCGTCGTCGCCCACGATGCGGATCTCGACGCCAGGGACGACCCGGCCCGTCTTCAGGCGCCAGCCGGGATCGTCGGGTGCGGCGCCGCGCGGCGGGAAGCTGACGGCGCAGACCGGGCTGGTCTCGGTCATCCCCCACCCCTGCAGCACGAGGATCCCGAGCTCGTCGAAGCCCTCGACCAGCTTCGGCGGCAGTGCGGAGCCGCCGGAGATGAGTCCCTTCAGCGCCGACAGATCCAGCTCCGGATGGGCACGCAGGAAGCCGAGGACGTCGCTCCAGATGGTCGGCACCCCCGCTGAGACCGTCGTCGCCGTCGCCGCCAGGAGCCGGGCGAGCGGCTCGCCCTGCAAGAAGCGCGACGGCATCACCATGTCGGCGCCGTGCATCCAGGCCGCGAAGGGCCAACCCCAGGCGTTGACGTGGAACATCGGCACGACCACCAGGGCTCGCTCCCGGTCGGTGAGCGGCAACGTGGGGGCGGCGTTGTTGTACGCGAAGGCGTGCAACCACGTGGAACGGTGGCTGTAGACCACCCCCTTGGGGTCCCCCGTCGTGCCGCTCGTGTAGCACATCGCCGCCGCCGCCCGTTCGTCGAGGTCCGGCCACGCCACGCCCGACGGCTCGGCGGCGAGCAACTCCTCGTAGCCGTGCACGCTGGCGCCCAGCTGCTCCCGCAGGGTGTCGTCGATCGGGGCGCCGTCGTCGACGAGGACGAAGTGCTCGACGGTGCGCAGCTCCGGCGCCACCCGGGCGAGCAACGGGAGCACGGTGGAGTTGACGAGCACGACCTTGTCCCCGGCCTCGTTGACGATGTGGGCCAGTTGCTGGGGGAACAGGCGCAGGTTGAGGGTGTGCAGCACGGCTCCGAGAGCGGGGACGGCGAAGTACGCCTCCAGGTGCTCCTGGTTGTTCCAGAGGAAGGTCCCGACGGGGTCGCCCTCCCCGACGCCCAACCGCCGGAGGGCGGCCGCCAGGCGCTCCACCCGCTCGGCGACCTCCGCAAACGTCGCCTCGCTGCACCCGGCCCCGTCGAAGGCGAGGACCTTGGAGTCACGATGCACCCGTGCGCCATGACGGAAGATCATCGGGATGGTGAGCTGGGTGTCCTGCATGGTGCTTCGCACGGATCCTCCTCCGGCTCATCGGGGTGGGCCAATCCCTCCCAATGGGTCCGCCGCCCATCCTCCCCCACGACGCGGGTGCTTGCCCACTACCGGTGCCGTGGGCTCGGCCGTCGCCGCCTGCGGTCCGGCCGCCACCGCCGCCGTCCTGGCCGTCGCGGCCTGGGCGGTCGGCCTGCGAGGCACCGACACGGCCGCCCAAGTCTACCGCGCGGCGCTGGCCGGGTCCCACGGCCTCGTGCTGTGGGACCCCGGGTGGTACACCGGCGCCTATCCCCTGGCCTACAGCGTGCTCGCCCCGCCGCTGGTCGCCTTCGCCGGCGCCGGGCTGAGCGGCGTGCTGGCCGCTGCCGGCGCGACAGCGGCATTCGACGCCACGGTGCGCCGCCTCACCGGCCGGGTGCGGCCCTGGGGCGTGTGGTACTTCGCGTTGAGCACGCTCATCGCCGTCGGGGTGGGCCAGCTCACGTACCTCTGCGGCGAGGCGGCCGGGCTGCTCGCGCTGTGGGTCGCGCTCAGCCGGCGGCCGGGCCCGGCGCCCGTCATCGGGGCCGCCGTGCTCGGCACCTGCGCGGCACTCCTCTCACCCCTGGCCGCCGCCTTCGCCGTGCTGGCGGCCGGCGTCCTGCTCGCGGGCAGGGCGGCCCCGCCTGCCCCACTCGTCGCCCTCGGCGGGACGGCGGCGGCCACGGTCGGCATCCTGGGACTGGGGCTGTTCCCCGGGGACGGCCCGTTCCCCTTCGCCTGGACCGGGCTGGTCGTGGTGGAGGGCCTCTGCCTGGCGGTCGTCGCCGGCGGGGACCGGCTGCTCGGGTTGCCGCCGCTCGTACGTGCCGGTGCCGCCGCCTACGGCCTGGCCACGCTGGCCAGCTTCCTCGTCCCCAACCCCCTCGGCGGGAACGCGCCCCGCCTGGCCGAGTCCGTCGGCCTCCCGCTCGTGCTCTGCGGGCTCCCCCGGCGAGGGGGTCGGCGCGACCGGCGGTCGCTGGTGGCGGTGGCGGTGCTCGCCCCCTTCGCCGTGTGGCAGTGGGGCCCGACGACCGCCTTCGCCACCCGCTCGAGCGAGCCGCCCTCCGACCACGCCGCCTTCTACCGGCCGCTCGGCGCCGAGCTGGCGGTCCTCACGCACCGCCGCCCCGTCCGGGTCGAGGTCGTGCCGACCCGCGATCATGCCGAGTCGGCGGACGTCCCGTCGGCCACGGTGTCCCTGGCCCGGGGCTGGGAGCGCCAGCTCGACGTGGGCCGCAACCCGCTCTTCTACCGGCGGGGGGCGCTCACCGACCACCGCTACCTCCGCTGGCTCCGGCACCACGGCGTCGCCTACGTGGCGCTCCCGCTGGCGCCGCTCGACTACGCCGGTCGGGGGGAGGCTGCGCTGCTGCGGGCCGGGGTGCCCGGTCTGGCGCCGGTGTGGTCGACGCCGGCGTGGCGGCTGTGGAGGGTGACCGGTTCGCCCGGGCTGACGACGGGACCCGCCCGGGTCGCTGCACTCGGTGCCGACCGGGTCGTGCTGGACGCGCGCGGGGCGGGAACGGTGCTGGTCCGGGTCCACTGGACGCCCTACTTCACGCTCACCGCCGGCCGGGCGTGCCTCGCTCCCGGTCCCGGCGGTTGGACCCTGCTGCACACCCGTGGTCCCGACCGGGTCGCGCTCGGCGTCAGCCTGATCGGGGGTCGCCGGGCGCGCTGCCGGCCGTGAACCCTCACGGGCCCTCAACCCTCAGCTTGCCCCCACCCCGCGGTGACGGTGACGGCGTCGGCCGGGGTCAGGCCGGCGCCGGTGGCTCGACCAGGTGCGCCACGCGCTGCCGGCTCACGCCGAAGAGCCTCCCGATGCGCTCCATCGACATGCCCTCGTCGTGCAGGGCCCGGGCCTCGGCTCGCTGGAACCGGGAGAAGGCGTCGGTGAAGCGGGCGGTCGACTCGCGCAGGGTGGCCACGATGAGCGGGGGCTCCTCCGCCTGCACGATGTCGGTCAGCGACCGCCCGCTGGCGAGCTGCTTGCGGACCTGCTGGGCCCGGCGGGCGAGCGGGCGGCGCTCGGCGGACAGTTGGTCCAGGACGGCGAGGAGGTCCTCGGTCGCGGCCACGAAGGCAGCGAGCGAGTCAGGCTGCTCTCCCATCCTCCGGACGCTAACCGCCTCGCACCCCTTCCGACCAGGCGGGTTGCGGCAAGTGGCCCTTCCTGCAAGGGGGGTGGCGGGCGGGGGCGGTGGGATCCTCATCGGCGCGCCCGACCCGGGGTCGGGGCCCCGGCGGGGATTAGGGTTGGGTGCCGTGAACGGCCTGCGGAGGATCCCCTGAGCGTCACGGGTGCCCGCCGGCCGGTGGCACCGCCCCAGCACCGCCGTCGCCAGGGTGCACCTGCCTCCACCGCCTCCGAGCGGTCAGCGGCAGGCCCGGTCGTGTGGCTGCTCGCCGCCGTCGGCGTGGCCGCTCTGGTGACCTGGCTGTGGGTGCTGACCCGTCACATCAACGCGGCGGGTCCCAACTCCGACGGCGCGACGGTCGTGCTGCAGGCCGAGGCGGTGCTGCGCGGCAACGTGCTGCTCCACGGCTGGTGGCTGTCACTCGATTCGTGGTGGACCCTCGACGTGCTCGTCTTCGCCGTCGTCGCCGGGATCTTCGGACCCCACCCGGCCCTGCTCCTCGTCGTGCCCGCCCTCATCGCCGGCCTGGTCATCGCGGCCGGGGTGGTCCTCGCCCGTCGCGGCCAGCGCGGGGCGGCGGCGTGGGCCGGGGGGGCGGTGGTGGTCGGGATCCTCGCCTTCCCC
>DASSZM010000095.1:0-10326 GCA_035702855.1 Acidimicrobiales bacterium
GGCGGGAGGCGACGGCCAGCGCCAGTGCCGGGGGTGCGCCCGACACCCGCAGCTCGGCGGCCGACCGGGCGACGTCCAGCGGGGACGTGCCGGCGCCGTCGGCGGCGTCGTCCTGCGCCCGGGCCAGCAGGTCCCGGGTCAGCTCCCCGTCCCGGGCGAGGCAGGTGGACACCGAGACCGGGCCCTGGAACAGGTAGCGCCGGGCCAGGCGGCCGATCGCCTCGGTGAGACCGGCGTGCAGCGCCGCCTCGGCGTCGGCGCCGAGGGCCGTGGCCTCCCGCTCGATCTCGTCCAGCAGCTCCCCGGCGCCGAGCACCTGGCGGGCCGCCCAGTAGGCCACCGCCACGTCGGCGAGCGGGCGGCCGAGCTCGGCCGCCGTCTCGTGCACCCACACCGGCCCCATCTGGTCGATGGCGTCCCCGGCGACGTCGGTCGCCACCAGCTGGCGGTAGAGGCGGTGCCGGCCGAGCAGGTCGTCGAAGCGGGCGAGGATGCGGGACGGGAAGTACGGGCGGACGGCGTCGAGGACCGCGGGGTCCTCGGCCAGCACCGAGGCCTCCAGCGCCGCCAGCAGGTCGGCCTTGGCGAAGGCGAGCACGACGGCCAGCTCGGGTCGGATCAGGCCGGCCCCGGCCCGCCGCCGGCGCTCGAACTCCTCGCCGTCGGGCAGGTCCTCCACCGACCGGGCGCACACCCCGCGCCGTTCGAGGTCGCCGAGCAGCGCCTCGTAGGCGTCGAGCTCCCGGGCGCTGGCGGGGACGGCCCGGTTGAGGGCGGCGACGCTGTGGTCGACCTGGCGCAGCACCTCCTCGGCGACGAACGGCTCCGCCGCCTGCAGCTCGGCGTCGCGCTCCCCCGGGTCGAGGCGGCCTTCGGCGATGGCCAGGTCGACCAGGATCTTCAGGTTGACCTCCCGGTCGGAGGTGGCGACGCCGGCGGCGTTGTCGATGAAGTCGGCGTTGATCCGACCACCCCTGCGGGAGTAGCGGATCCGGCCCCGCTGGGTCACCCCCAGGTTGCCGCCCTCGGCGAGGACCCGGGCCCGGACCTGGTCAGCGGTGACCCGCACGGCGTCGTTGGCGTGGTCGCCGACCTCGCTGTCGGCCTCGTCCGGCGCCTTGATGTAGGTGCCGATCCCGCCGAACCACAACAGGTCCACCGGCGCCCGCAGGATCGCCGAGATCAGCTCGGGGGGGCTCAGCTCGGCGGCGGTCACCCCGAGGGCCCGGCGGGCCTGGGGGCTGAGCGGGACGGTCTTGGCCTCACGGGACCAGACGCCGCCGCCCTCGGAGATCGCCGTGCGGTCGTAGTCGTCCCAGCTGCTGCGCCCGAGGGCGGCGAGCCGCTGCCGCTCGGCGAAGGACGCCTTGGGGTCCGGGTCGGGATCGAGGAACACGTGGCGGTGGTCGAAGGCGGCCACCAACGCGATCGCCTGGCTCTGCAGCATGCCGTTGCCGAACACGTCGCCGGACATGTCCCCGATGCCCGCCACCGTCACCGTCTCGGTCTGGACGTCGATCCCCAACTGGTGGAAGTGGCGGCGCACCGCCACCCACGCTCCCCGGGCCGTGATCCCCATCGCCTTGTGGTCGTAGCCGTGGGAGCCGCCGGAGGCGAAGGCGTCGCCGAGCCAGAAGTGACGCTGCTCCGACAGGGCGTTGGCGGCGTCGGAGAACGTCGCCGTCCCCTTGTCGGCGGCGACGACGAGGTAGGGGTCCTCCCCGTCCCGGGCGACCACCCCGGCGGGGCTCACCACCCGCCCCCCGACGTAGTTGTCGGTGATGTCGAGCAACGACGAGATGAACGTCTCGTAGGCCTGCCGCACCCCCGCGGCGCTCGCCGGGGTGCGACCCCGGCACACGAAGCCGCCCTTGGCGCCGGTCGGGACGATGACCGCGTTCTTCTTCACCTGGGCGGCGGCGAGGCCGAGCACCTCGGTGCGGAAGTCCTCCGGCCGGTCGCTCCAGCGGATCCCGCCGCGCGCCACCGGGCCGAACCGCAGGTGGATGCCCTCGACGTCGGGCCCGTGGACCCACGTCTCGACGAGCGGGTGGGGCGGGGGGAGGTCCGGCACCGAACGGCTCGCCAGCTTGAGGGTCACGGTGGGCAGCGGCTCGCCCTCGGGCGTCCGCAACGGGTAGCTGGTACGCAGGGTGGCGTCGACCAGGGCCAGGTAGCCGCGCAGCACCTGGTCCTGCTCGAGCTGCTCGACGGCGGCCAGGTCGGCGGCCAGCCGGGCCCGGACCTCGGCCTCCCGTCCGTCGTCGGCGGCGGCGAAACGGGCCTCGACCAGCTCGACGAGGTCCCGGGCGACCGCCGGGAAGGCGGCCAGCGGGTCGTCGAGCTGCTCGTCGCTGAAGGCGCTGCCCGCCTGGCGGCGGTACCGGCGGTAGGCGCGCAGGAGCCGCACCTGCACCCAGTCGAGCCCGGCGGCGAGCACCAGCCGGTTGAGCGAATCGGCCTCGGCGTCACCGCGGGTGGCGGCCCGGATGGCCTCCACCAGCCGGTCGCCGTCGGCGGGGGCGAGCCGGCCGGGCGCCGTCCGCCGGAGACCGAAGTCGTCGATGTGGGCCCCGACGCCGTCGGGACCGGGACCGATGGCCATGGGGACGGCCTCGACCACCACCAAGCCGAAGCTCTCCAGGATGGGGAGGAAGGCGGACAGCTCCACCGCTCCCCGCCCGTACCGGCGCAGGCGGAAGTCGTCGGCGTCCCCCTCGGTGCGCACGGCGAAGCGCTGCGCGGACGCGCCGGCGAGGCCCGCCGCCGTCCCGGTCCCCGGCGGGCCGCCGGACGACTCCGCCTCCAGGGCTGCGAGGTGGCGGGCGTCGACGGCCGCCAGGGCAGCGCCGACCTGCTGGGGGTAACCGGCGGGAACGCGCCCGGCGAACGCCTCCGCGGCGTCCCGGTCCCCGTCGAGGCCGGCCGCCACCTGGCCGACCCACGCCTCGATGCTCTCCCCCGCGTTGACGTGTCCTCGTTGACTCATCGGGACCAGCTTCGCGCGCCCCCACCCCCGGGGAGGGGGGCGCGCGACGCCGGAGGCCTCAGGCGGCCGGTTGGGGGTCCCGGAACTGCAGGTCGAGCACCAACAGCACGTCGAAGCCGTCGGCGAGCTGACCGGCGGAGCGGCGCAGCAGCTGGGTCTCGGGTGCGTCCCCGAGGTGGCCGGCGGCGTCGGTGGTCCCCGACAGGACGTAGCGGTAGCGGGAGAGGCGCAGCTCGTCGCCGTCGGCGCGGTGGTGCTCGCCGAGCTCGACGACCACGTCGCCCCGGCGGAGCGACACCGTGTCGCCGGCAGGGCCGGGGACCACCTCCAGCGCGGTGCGCTCGGCGACGGCCTCGGCGAGCTCGCCGAGCGGCAGGTCGGATGCGATGAACAGGTCGATGCGGCGGGTCACGGGGACCTCCTCGGTGCGTGGTGCGGCAGGGCCGGAACGGCGCCACCCGGCGCCCGGCGAGGAGGGGGCCGTACCGACGGTCGGCCACCGAGGCAGCGGGCGTCCGCTCCCACCGCCTCGGGGGCGACGGGCGGGCGCCCGGCGACACCGATCCTGCCCGCCCACCGCCCGGCGCGCAAGCCCCCGCCCGCCGTCACCCGGCGGTGTCGTGCACCTCGAACCAGATCGTCTTGCCCTCCTCGGCGTGGGCGTCGACGCCCCAGGCGGCCGACAGGGTCTGCACCAGCATGAGCCCACGCCCGCTGTAGGCGTCGGGCTTGACGGCGGCGAAGCTCGGCAGCCGGGAGTTGCGGTCGGACACCTCGACCCGCACCCGCCCGGGTCCGTCCCCCCCGACCTCCACGGTGATGAGGAAGTCGCTGCGGGCGTGGAGGACGGCGTTGGTCGCCAACTCGCTCACGAGCAGGGGTATGTCGCCGACGGCGTGCCCGGCGCCTGCGAGCACCTCGGCGACGAAGTGGCGTGCGGCGACGACCTGGTCGGGTTGCGGTTCGAAGCTTCTGGTCGCGCGCATGGACTCCGGGGGGCCTGGCCAGCCCCGCTCATACCCTCGGCGGCTCGGCGACTAACGGCGGGAAGCAGCAGCCCACCGGGGGTGTTGCGGCCCGGCATGACCGCAACCCCCGAGAGCCCCGATCCCTCCGCAGCGCGCCGGCGCGCCGGCTTCTGGTTCGACCCGCTGTGCCCCTGGGCGTGGATCGCGTCCCGATGGATGCTCGAGGTGCGCCGGGTGCGCCCCGTCGACGTGGACTGGCACGTGATGTCCCTCGCCTACCTCAACGAGGGTCGCGACCTGCCCGAGGACTACCGCAAGCTGCTGGAGGGCGCCTGGGGCCCCGTCCGGGTGGTCACCGCCGCCATCAGCGAGCACGGCGACGCCGTCGCCGAGCCGCTGTACACGGCGCTCGGCACCCGCTTCCACGACCGGGGGCAACCGCAGGAGCCGGCGACGGTGGTCGAGGCCCTCGAGGAGGTCGGGCTCCCCGTGTCGCTGGCCGCCGCCGCCGACGACCCGGGGTGGGACGACGCCATCCGTGCCTCGCACCATGCGGGCATGGACCAGGTGGGCATGGACGTGGGCACGCCGGTGATCAGCGTCGAGGGGGTGGCGTTCTTCGGTCCGGTGCTGAGCCCGATCCCCCGGGGCGAGGACGCCGGCAAGCTGTGGGACGGCGTCCTGCTGGTCGCCGGGACCGACGGGTTCTTCGAGTTGAAGCGCACCCGCACCCGCGACCCGATCTTCGACTGACGTCGGGGCGCCCGCCGGCCGGGCTCAGCCGGGCCCGCCGGCGGCCGCCTCGACCAGAGCCCCGGTGGCGCACAACAACCCCTCGGCGCCGGGTCCGCCGATCAGCTGCAGGCTCGGCGGCATGCGCCGCCGCCCCGGCACGGGGAGCGCCAGCGCCGGGAAGCCGGCGCCGTTGACCGGGGCGGTGGCGAGGAGGAGGCGACCGTCGTCGGGCTCGTCGAGGCCCGGCGGCCCGCCCAGCAGGGTCGGCAGGGCGAGCACCCCGCCGGCGCGCCCGAGGGCACGGGCCAGCTCCCGCCGCCAGCCGTCGAGCTCGGCTCGTGCCCGGGTCAGCTCGGCGGGGGGCAGGGCGCCGCCCAGGGCGAGCATCTCCCGGATGCGGCCGTCGACCCCGTCCGGCTCGGCGAGCAGCCGGCGGTCCGCCTCCCAGGCCTCGGCGAGGATCACCGTCAGCACGGCGTCGCCCGCCCGGGCCCACCCGGGCAGGCGCACCTCCACCACCGGTAGGGCGGTGGCGGCCAGGGCGGCGTCCACGGCGGCGTCGACCTCCGGGTCGGTGCCGGGCAGCCGCACCCGGCCGATGCCCGACGGCGGCGCCGGCGCGACCGCGAAGCCCGGCTCCAGCAGCTGCATGCCCGCCACCACCCCCGCCACGTCCCGCGCCATGGGGCCCACGGTGTCGAGGCTCGGCGCCAGCGGCCACACCCCGCCGGCCGGCACCCGGCCCCACGTGGTCTTCAAGCCCACCGTCCCGCAGCACGCCGACGGGATCCGCACCGAGCCGGCGGTGTCGGTGCCGACCGCCACGTCCGCCATCCCGGTCGCCACCGCCACCGCCGACCCGCTCGAGCTGCCGCCGGGCACCAGGCGCGGGTCCAACGGGTTCACCGGCGTCCCGAACCAGGGGTTGACCCCTGTCGCGCCGGCGGCCAGCTCGTGCAGGTTGGCCTTGCCGACCAGCTGCGCCCGCCCCTGCCCCACCGCCGCCCGCAGGCCGGCCAGGCAGGCGGCGTCGGCCGGCGCCGGGACCGCCCGGCGGGCCACCGCCCGGCTCCCTGCCGTCGTCGGCACGCCCCGGACGTCCACCAGGTCCTTGACGGCGACCCGCAGGCCGCCGCTGCCATCCCGGAGCGGCGTGATCATCGTGGGCACCGGCCGATCCTGCCAGCCCGGGGCGCAGCCCCCGGCGAACGCCGGCGGATTGGGGAGGCCTTTCCCCTCCCCGATAGCCTGACCGGCGATGCTGCTCGCGCTGCTCACCGCCGTCAACCTCTACAGCCCCGCCGCCGCCAACAACTCGCACGCCCCCGAGGCGACGGCGATCGTGGCCGCCATCATGATCGGCTTCGTGCTCGTCGTCGCCGGCATGGCCTCCGTCGGGCGGCGCCCCCGCCAGCGCGAGGACTAGCCGAGCGCCGCCTCCTGGCCCTCGAACTGGGTCCGGTACAGCTCGGCGTACAGGCCGTCCCGGGCCAGCAGCTGCTCGTGGGTGCCCCGCTCCACGACCCTCCCGGCCTCCACCACCAGGATCTGGTCGGCGCTGCGCACCGTCGACAGGCGGTGGGCGATCACGATCGACGTCCGTCCCTCCCACGCCCCGGCGAGGGCCTCCTGGACGGCGGCCTCCGACTCGGAGTCGAGGTGGGCCGTGGCCTCGTCGAGCACCACCACGTCGGGCGCCTTGAGCAGCAGCCGGGCAATGGCGATCCGCTGCTTCTCCCCACCCGACAGCCGGTAGCCGCGGTCGCCCACCAGCGTGTCCAGCCCGTCCGGCAGGGACTCCACCAGCGGGAGGACCTGGGCCGCCCGCAGCGCCTCCACCAGCTCCTCGTCGGTGGCGCCCGGGCGGGCGTAGAGCAGGTTCGAGCGGATCGTCTCGTGGAACAGGTGGGCGTCCTGGGTCACCACCCCCACCACGTCGTGCACCGACGCCAGCGTGGCATCCCGCACGTCGACCCCGTTGATCCGCACCGCCCCGGACCGCACGTCGTAGAGCCGGGGCACCAGGTGGCTGATGGTCGTCTTGCCCGCCCCCGACGGCCCCACCAGGGCGACGAGCTGGCCCGGCTCGGCGGTGAAGGACACGTCGAAGAGCACCTGCTGGCGGGGGGCGTTCTCGAGGACCGCCACCGACTCGAGGGACGCCAGCGACACCTCCTCCGGCGTCGGGTAGGCGAACTCGACGTGTTCCAGCTCCACCCGGGCCGGGCCCCGCTCCAGCTCGACGGCGTCGGGCTTCTCGTCGATCAGCGGCGCCAGGTCCAGCACCTCGAAGACCCGATCGAACGACACCAGCGCCGTCATGACGTCGACCTGCACGTTGGACAGCGAGGTGAGCGGCCCGTACAGGCGGTTGAGGTAGGCGGTCAGGGCCACCACCGTCCCGACCAGCAGCGTGCCGTGGGCGGCCATCAGCCCGCCCACGCCGTACACCAGGGCGGTCGCCAGCGAGGCGGTCAACAGCAGCGAGACGAAGAAGACCCCGGAGAACAGCGACTGGGTGACGCCGATGTCGCGCACCTTGCCGGCCCGGTCGGCGAAGACCCGCTCCTCGGTCCCAGGCCGGCCGTAGAGCTTCACCAGGAGGGCGCCGGACACGTTGAAGCGCTCCGACATGGTGGAGTTCATCTCGGCGTTGAGGTTGTAGCCGTCCCGGGTGATCTTGGCGAGCCGGCGCCCGACGGCCCGCGCCGGGAAGAGGAACACCGGCAGGATCACCAGGGAGAGCAGCGTGATCTGCCAGGACAGCACCAGCATGGCGACGAGGGTGGCGCCGACGGTCATCACGTTGCCGATGACCGAGGAGAACGTGTTGGTGAACGCCTGCTGGGCTCCGAGGACGTCGTTGTTGAGCCGGGAGATGAGGGCGCCGGTCTGGGTCCGGGTGAAGAACGCCAGCGGCATCCGGTCGATGTGGTCGAACACCCGGGTGCGCATGTCGTAGATCAGGCCCTCGCCGATCACCGCCGAGACCCACCGCTCGGCCAGCGACAGGCCGGCGTCGACGACGGCGAGGGCGGCGACGACGCCGGCGACGATGGCGATCAGGCGCACGTCCTTGTGGCCGATGCCCTGGTCGATGATCATCCGGTACAGCAGCGGGTTGGCGGCCCCCACCAGTGCGTCGACGATGATCATCACCAGGAAGGCGGCCAGCTTCCACCGGTAGGGCGACGCGAAGCGGGCGATCCGCTTGAGCGTGCCCTTGGGCAGCTTGTGCCGGGTCACCGAGTCGTCGCGACGCATGGACCGCATGAGGGCCCAGGCGTTGGCACCGCCGTGCCCTCCCATCCGCATGGACACTTGGTCGCTCGCCCTCCTCGTTGGTGTCCCGGCGGCGGCGCCGGGGTGCGGGGAGAGGGAGCCTAGCCGGTCGTGGGGGGAACTGTTCTGGGCGGAATGATGTCCTCCCGGCCGCTAGGGTGGGGGCGATGCAGGGACGAGCCGAGCAGGCCGGTGGGGGCCCGGCGGCGGACGACGAGTGGCCGGGGCGGGGCGGGCGGGTGCGGGCCGGTGACGGCGACCCGGGCCTGGCGTGTGAGCCGGGCGGGAGCCGCGGGCCGGCTGGGTCCGACGGCTGCCGGCCGGATGGGTCCGACGGCGGCGGGCCGGGTGGGTCCGGCGGGCGGCGCCGAGCCCGGGAGCCGGAGGATGCCGGTGCCGGCGGACCCATCCACGATGGGTGCTGCGAGCCCGGCGACGACCGCCGGACCCGGGAGCCGGCGCCGCTCAGCCTGCGGCTGAGCGAGCTCGGGCGTGCCGCCGGTGCCGGCCTCCGCCGGCACCTGGCGCCCCTCGGTCTCGACGCCCGCCACTACCGGGTGCTGGCGGAGGTGGCCACCCTCGACGGCTGCAGCCAGCGGGCGCTCACGGCGCGCCTCGGCATCCCTCCCAGCCGGGTTGTCGTCATCCTCGACGGACTCGAGCAGCGCCGGCTGGTCGAGCGGCGGGAGCGACCGGGCGACCGCCGCTCCTACGCCCTCGGCCTGACCCCGGCGGGGCGGGACCTGTTGGAGCGTGCCCGACCGCTGGTCGAGGCGTGCGACCTCGCCCTCACCGGGGGGCTGGCCGAGGCGGACCGTCGGGACCTCGACCGGCTCCTGCGGGAGCTCGCCGCCAACTGCCGGTCCACGGCGGGCCCCCGCTGACCGGCGGGCCACCGGCATGGGCGCCAGTCGGCGGCGGGCCGCCGGTCCACGACGGGCGGGCCGCCGGGACGGCGCCCGCTAGTACTTCTCGACGATCACCTGGCGCACGTACCAGCCGTGGTCGTGGGGCTCCAGGAGCAGCTGGTACAGCGGGGTGGTCGGTGCCGCGCCGCCGTCGGGCCCGTAGGAGCAGGTGACCGGGATCTTGGGCACGAACTCGGTACCCGAGCAGCCCCGGGGGATGAGGGGCTGGCCGCGGTAGGGGGCGGCGAACAAGGTGGTCATGGCCACCTGCGTCGCCACCTTGGCGGCGTCGGCACGGTCCCCTGCCACCCAGGCGTCGAGGAGCGCGGACGCCGAGACGGAGGGGGTGGCCGGCAGGGCGGCGGGCAACGTCGTGGTGGTGGTCGTGCTCGTGCTCGTCGAGGTGCTGGTCGACGGCGGCACCGTCGTGGTCGGCGGATCCGTCGTCGGGGGGGTGGATGTCGACGTGGTCGGGTCCGGCGGGCTCCCGCTGGCGGCGCTCCCGCACGCCGCGCCCACCAGGCCGAGCCCGGCCGCCAGGGCGACGATCCCGAGTGCCCGGCTCCCGGCCGCCAGGCTGCCGGTCGCCAGGTGGGCGAGCCGGTGTCGACGAGATCGCACGCCACGGTCGGGCGCCGTCAGACGTGCCGGATCATCAGGGCCAGCGCCGCTACGGCCGGGACCGGAGGCAGCCAGCGGGGCAGCGTCCTTCGATCGGACCGGCCGGGTGGGCATCGCCCTATGGTGGCGCGTCGGCCATCACGAAGCGAAGACACCCCCGCTCCGCACCCCGGGCTGCCACCATGGGCGGGATGGTGGACGGTGACGAGACCAGGGTCGACCGTTGGCTGTGGGCGGTGCGGGTCTACAAGACGCGGGGCTCGGCGACCGACGCCTGCCGCGCAGGGCACGTGAGGCTCCGGGGACGGGCCGTCAAGCCGGCGCAGCCGCTCCGGCCGGGCGACGTGGTGGAGGTGCGCGTCGACGGCTGGGAACGGCGCCTGGAGGTCGTCCGCACGATCGACAAGCGGGTCGGCGCCGCGGTGGCGGCCGAGTGCCTCGTCGACCACAGCCCGCCCCGCCCTCCACGCGAGCTGGTGCCGCCACCCCTGTTCGTGCGGGTCGACGCGCCGGGTCGACCCACCAAGCGCGACCGTCGGGCCCTCGACCGCTTCCGGGAGCGCAACGGCTGAGGATCCCCCGCGGCGGCCGGGCGCGCTCCCGCGTCCCGGCGCCCCCTGACCAGACCACGGCGGGTGAGGGCCACTGACCGCCGCCACCCACCCGCCGCCGACCGCCCGCCGCCGACCGCCCGCCGCCGACCGCACCCGCACCCGCACCCGCATCCGCATCCGCACCCGCACCCGCACCCGCACACCGAACTGTGCGGACCCGAGTACCGAAAATCGGGACGTTGGGCCGCACAGTTCGACCGCACGCCGAT
>DASSZM010000133.1:0-9520 GCA_035702855.1 Acidimicrobiales bacterium
GGGTTGCACGCCTGGACGACGTCGAAGCGCCCGCGCCGGGTAGCGCGCAGGGCCAGGGCCAGGGTGGCGGCGAAGGACCACAGGTACTCGACGGCGTAGCCGGCCGTGCCGCCGGTGGCGGCCCGGGGGGCGTACTTGTACAGCTCGACGCCCTCGCGCAGCTCGAAGGTCGGGTCGCCGGGCGCCTTCGGGCAGACGACGGCGACCTCGACGCCGGACTGCAGCAGGGTGCGGCACTCCAGCCAGACCCGCCGGTCGAAGGGGACCGGCAGGTTCTGCACGATGATCAGGACCCGGTTGGGGGCGTCGTCGGCGTTCACCACGCCACGCCCTCGTAGCCCGGGAGGCGCTCGAGGTCGCCGCCGAGGCGGCCGTCGAGGTCGATCAGGCGGGCGGGCGGCGCCGCGCGGAGGGCGGCGAGCACGGCCGGGTCGACCGAGGAGACCAGGGCGACGTCGGCGCCGGCGACGGCGTCGGCGGCGGTGTCGGTGAGGATCCGCCGCAGGTGGGGCAGCCTGGTCTGCACGTACGCCCGGTTGGAGCCGGTGAGCGCCGCCGGGTTGATGATCGGGTCGTAGATGCGCACCTCGTAGCCCTTGCCGAGGAGGCGCTCCGCCACGTCGACCGAGGGGCTCTCGCGCAGGTCGTCGCTGTCGGGCTTGAAGCTCAGGCCGAGCAGGGCGACGGTGTGGCCGTCGCCGGCGACCACCCGGTCGACGACGTCGTTGACGCACACGGCGTTGCTCTGCAGGGTGGCGGCGAGCAGGGGCAGGTCGACGTTGGCCACCCGCGCCAGGTGCAGCAGCGACCGCAGGTCCTTGGGCAGGCAGGACCCACCGAAGGCGAAACCGGGCCGGAGGTACCGGGGGGAGATGTTGAGCTGGTCGTCCTCGCAGAACAGTCGCATGACCTCGCGGCTGTCGACGCCGTAGCGGCGGAAGATCCGGCCGAGCTCGTTGGCGAAGGTGACCTTGGTGGCGTGGAAGGCGTTGCAGGCGTACTTGAGGGCCTCGGCGGTACGGGGGTCCACGGTGTGGACCGGCCGGCCGGGGACGGCCAGCAGGTCGGTGAGGGTGGCGGCAACGTCGTCGTCGCCGGCGCCGATGACGGTGAACGGCGGGGCGAAGAAGTCGGCGATGGCGGTCCCCTCCCGCAGGAACTCCGGGCACATCGCCACCCCGACCCGCCGGCGGGTGCCGGCCAGGGCGGCGGCGAGGCGCCGCTCGAGCCGCTCGACGGTGCCGGGCGGGACGGTGGAGCGCACGGCCACCACGTGGCGCCGGCCCGGGTCGCCGGGGCCGGCCCGCAGTGCCGCGGCCAGCGACGCCGTCACGGCGTCGAGGTGGCCGAGGTCGGTGCCGGCCTGGGCGCTGGAGGGGGTGGCCACGCAGACGAGCGACACGTCGGCGCCGTCGAGGGCGGCGGCGTCGTCGCCGGTGGCGTGCAGGGCACCGGCCCGCACCGCCGCGCCGACGAGGTCGTCGAGGCCGGGCTCGACGATCGGGCTGCGCCCGGCGTCGACCAGGGCGACCTTGCCCGGGTCGATCTCGACGCCCCACACCTCGTGGCCGTGGGTGGCGAGGCACGCCGCCGTCACCGTGCCGACGTACCCGAGGCCGAAGATGGCAACTTTCACGGCGGCGCTCCTCCGGGTGGTGCGGTCGGTACCGGCCTTTCAGAGCGGGGGGACGCAGCCCAGATACAGCCAGGAGGGCCCCCAGCTGCCCGCGGCGGCGGGGCGTGTGGTCTCCGTATCAGCGGCGGGCGCCGCCCACTCCTCTGGCCAGTGCGCACCATCGTCGTGATCGGCTGCGGCCCCTGGGGCCTCTGCGTGCTCGAACGGCTCCTGTCCCGGGCCCGGGCGGAGCGGCGGTCCGTGGCGATCCACGTGGTCGAGGCGGGCCGGCCGGGCACCGGGGTGTACTCGACCGACCAGCCCGACTACCTCGTGCTCAACAACCCCTGCGGGCAGCTGTCGCTGTACGCCCAGCCCGAGCCCGACCGGGACCCGCCCTACGGGCTCGGCCTGTTCGAGTGGGCCCGCCGGCGCGGCTACGGCTGGGTCGGCGAGGAGTGCCGGGTCGACCGGCGCGCCCGGCCGGTCGAGCCGACCGACTTCCTGCCCCGCCGGCTGATGGGCGAGTACCTCAACTGGTTCTACGAGACCCTGGTCGCCGACGCGCCGGCGGGGGTGGCGGTGATCCACCACCCCACCTCGGCCGTGGACGTGGTGGCGATCGGCGACCGGGAGCTGGTGGTGCTCGCCGACGGCAGCTCCGTCGCCGCCGACCGGGTCGTGCTGACCTCCGGCCACACCCCCAACCTGCCCGCCGCGCCGGGCACGCCGGCGGCGGCGTGGCGCTCCCCCTACCCGGTGGACCCCTACACGGCCCTGCCCGGGCCGGGCGGGACCGTCGCCGTCGCCGGCATGGGCCTGGTCGCCTACGACCTGCTGGCGGCGATGACCACCGCCCGTGGCGGGCGCTTCGAGGGCGACGGCGACCGGCTGCGCTACCACCCGAGCGGGCGGGAGCCCGACGTGGTGCTCTACTCCCGCAGCGGGGTGCCGCCGACGGCCAAGCCGTGCAGCACCGCCGACGCCAGCGCCACCTACCGGCCGGTGATCTGCACCCCCGAGCGGCTGGGGGCGCTGCGGCCGGGGTCGATCGACTTCCGGGCCGACGTCCTGCCGCTGGTCGAGGCGGAGATGCAGGTCCGCTACCACGCCACCGCCGGCGGCCCCGGCGCCGCCGCCCGCCTGACGGCGGCGTGGGGGGCGGGCCGCTTCGCCGAGGAGGTGGCGGCCCTCGCCGGCTGCCACGGGGCGTTCGACCCGGCCCGCTTCCTCGGCCGGGGCCTCGACCTGCCGGTGCTGTCGTCCAAGGACTACGAGAGCCAGGTCTACGACCTGGTGGAGCGGGACCTGGACGAGGCGCTGGCCGGCCCCGAGCGCAGCCCGCTGAAGGCAGCCCTGGAGACGACCCGGATCCTGCGCGACCCGCTGCGCTCGGTGCTCGAGTACCGGGCGCTGACCCTCGAGTCGTACCTGGACTTCCACGGCCGCCTCCGGCCTGCCGTCAACCGGGTGGAGGCCGGCCCGCCCCTGTGGCGCAGCCAGCAGCTGCTGGCGCTGCTCGACACCGGCGTCGTGCGGGTGCCGCTCGGGCCGGACCCGGCCGTCGAGCCCCTCCCCGGCGGGCGGGCGGTGCTGCGCTCCACCGCTCTGGTGCGCCCCCACGAGGAGACCGCCGAGCTGCTGATCCGGGGCAACCTGGAGCTGCCCGACGTGGCCACCTCGGCGTCGCCGCTGCTGCGGGCGCTGCACCGGGCCGGGCGGCTCCGCCCGCTGTGCTACGGGGAGGTGGCGGTCGGCAGCATCGACATCGACCGGGACTTCCACCCGGTCGACCGGCGCGGGCGGCCGCAGCCGACCATCGCCGTGCTGGGCGTGCTGACCGAGGGGATCCGCTACTTCACCCACTACCTCCCCTCCCCCAAGAGCCGGTTGCGGGCCGTGCTCGACGCCGCCCACTGCGCCGAGGGCGCCCTGCCCTGATCCCCGCCCGCGGCGGGACCTGCGGGCCGGGTACCGGCCGACCGGGGCGCACCTGCGAGGACGGCCGCCCGCCGGGCCCGGCACGAACACGCGTCGGTGGTGCGCCCGAGAAATGAATTCGGAGGGTGAGGTTGTGCCCGGCGATTGCGTTCCGGTAGGGTTTCCCGCCGTTGAGCGCTGAAACCCGCAGCCGCTCGGCCCATACGCCGCCCGACGACTTCCGCCTCCGCTGAGGAGTCTCCCCCGGGTCGGCGATCAGCGCTGGCTGCGGAACGTCTCCATCGGGGCTTCGCTCAGCCGCGCGCCACCGACGAGAGGAAGTGAACTCTGACCATGCGCAAGAAGCGCTTCATTCAGCGCGGGCTGACGGCCGCGGTGGCCGCCGGCAGCGCCCTGGCCGTGTCCGTACTCCCGATGACGACGGCTTCGGCCGCCACCTGGCAATCATCCGCCGCCTACGGAAAGACCACCATGGGTGGTTTCATCCTCAACAACAACGAATGGAACGGGGGTGGCGGCCAGCAGACCATCTGGGCCAACAGCGCCACCAACTGGGGGGTGACGTCCACCCAGCCGGCCGGCACGGCGGTGCGGACCTACCCGGAGGAGCAGAAGTTCTTCCACCAGCCCCTCAGCCAGTTCTCCACCGTCTCGAGCAGCTTCGCCGAGTCCGGTCCCTCGACCGGTGACTGGGAGGCCGCCTACGACATCTGGGTCAACGCCGCTCCCATCACCGCCGGGACCACCGAGGTGATGATCTGGGTCGACAACCACAGCCAGCGGCCGGCCGGGCAGGTCGTCGGCACCGCCAGCATCGGCGGCCAGACCTGGCAGGTGTGGAACCGGCCGAGCACCGGCGGCAAGCACGCCGTGGTGAGCTTCGTGCTCAACAGCCTCACCGGCGCCAACGAGACGTCGGGGTCGGTCGACATCCTCGCCACCCTGAAGTGGATGCAGAGCCACTCGCTGCTCAACGCCACCCCCGAGCTCGACCAGATCGACTGGGGCTGGGAGGTCTGCTCGACCAACGGGACCCCCCAGAAGTTCACGACCACCAACTACACGCTCGACACCGGTGGCGGCTCGGCGGCGACCACGCCCCCGCCCGCCTCGACGCCCCCGGCACCGGCACCTCCGGCGACCAAGCCGGCGCCCGTACCCGAGCCGACGCCGGTGAGGAAGCCGGTGCACCACACGGCCAAGCCGGCGCACCACAAGGCGGCCCACCACCGGGCCAGGCCCGTGCACCACAAGGCGAGCCCGATCCGCCACCCGAGGACGCGACCGGTGCGCCTGCAGGCCGAGCCGGTCCACCGCAGCGCAGCGGCCCCGTCAGGCACGTGGCGGTCGTCCGCCCGCTTCGGGCAGACGAAGCGGGGCGGCTTCATCCTCGACAACAACGAGTGGCACGGTGGCGCCGGGCCCCAGACGATCTGGGTCCGCAGCGACAAGAGCTGGGGGGTGACCTCCACCCAGCCCCGGGGCACGGCGGTGCTCACCTACCCCGAGGAGCAGAAGTTCTTCCACCAGCCGCTCAGCCGCTACCACACGGTGTCGAGCTCGTTCCGCCAGTCCGGCCCCAACGCCGGTGACTGGGAAGCCGCCTACGACATCTGGATGAACGCCGGCCCCATCACCCCCCGCACCACCGAGGTGATGATCTGGGTCGACAACCACGGCCAGCGCCCCGCCGGGCACGTCGTCGGCACCGCCGTCATCGGCGGCCAGCGCTGGCAGGTGTGGAACCGGCCGAGCACCGGCGCCAAGCACAACGTGGTCAGCTTCGTGCTCGGCGGCCTGGGCGGCGCCCACGAGAAGGCCGGGACGGTCAACATCCTCGCCACCCTCGAGTGGATGGAGAGCCACCGGCTGCTCAACCGCACCCCCAGGCTCGACCAGATCGACTGGGGCTGGGAGATCTGCTCCACCAACGGCACCCCCATGCACTGGACGACCAGCAACTACACCCTCAACATCCACTGACCGCAGGCACCCCGGCCGGCCCGCCCGTTACCGACGCTCCCCCTGTCGGGGGCGCAACGATCGGCGGAGCAGGTGCAGGGCCCGGACGGTGACGGCGTGGGCCGTGGTGACGAGGATGGCGACGTCCAGCCACGGGTGCCAGTTGTCGACGTAGGTCAGGTCGAGGCGCCGGTAGGCACGGAACGACGGGTTGTCCCGGGCCTCCACCTGCCACAGGCCGGTGATGCCGGGGCGCATGTCGTGGCGGCGCTTGAAGTCCTCGTCGAACTGCTCGACCTCGCTCGGCAGGGCCGGGCGGGGCCCGACCAGGCTCATCGCCCCACGCAGGACGTCGAAGAGCTGGGGCAGCTCGTCGATGCTGCTGGCCCGCAGCGCTGCGCCGAGCCGGGTCACGCGGGGGTCGGCGCTCGCCTTGAACAGCGGGCCGCCCTGCCTCTCGTTGAGCGCCGACACCGTGTCCAGCATGCTGGCGGCGTCGGGGACCATCGTGCGGAACTTGGTCACCCAGATCAGCGCTCCCCGCCGGCCGACCCGACGGCTCCGGTAGAACACCGGGCCGCCGTCCTGCGCCTTGACGAGGACGGCGACGGTGCCCATCAGCGGCGCCAGGACCGCCAGCAGCACGGCGGACAGCACGATGTCGATGGTGCGCTTGAGCACCGCCTGCCAGGGGGCGACGCGGTGCGGCTCGACGTAGAAGGCGGGCAGCTGGCAGATCGGTGACACCCGCAGCCGCCAGCTGGCGAGGCACTCGACCCCCGGCCAGAGCTGGACGTGAAGCCTGTGGTCCATGGCCCGCCGGACGACCTGCTCGGCGGCGGCGGGGTCGAGGGCGCCGGCGACGAGGATGACGCCGCTCGCCCCCGCCTGGGTGGCGAGCGGCTGGATCGTGTCGGGGGTCCCCCGGGGGAGCTCGCGCCACCCGCCGTCCCCCGTCGGCGTCGCGATCGCGCCGACGCGGTAGCCGAGCTCGGGCTCGGCGTCGAGGAGATCGCACACCGACCCCACCTGGTCGGTGCGCCCGACGAGCACGATGGTACGGAGGAAACGTCCCTCGGCCCGCTGCGCCCGCAGCCACCGGGTGAGGCGCCACCGCACGGCGAACAGCGCGACGGTGGCGAGCGCCAGTGACGGCACCGGGGCCGGGACCGGTGTGCCGTGGCGCAGCCACTCCACGCCCGCCGCTCCGGCCAACCCGGCGAGGGCGGCGACGAGCATCCGCAGCGACGCCTCCACCGGCCGGGCGCAGACGCGCGAGCGGTACAGCCCGAGCCAGTACGTCGCGACCAGCGTGCACCAGATGGCGATGATCGCCAGGCTGGTCGAGCGCACGGCGGCACCGCCGGCGGTCCCGACGGCGATCTCGGGTGACCACGCCGCCGTCAGCGCGATGGTGTCGCCGACGAGGAGCCGCAGCCGCAGGTGGGGGTTGCGGCGCGCCCGCACCGGGCGTTGCAGAGCCGGCGCCTCGACCGCTCCGACGGCGTCGCCGGTGACCCGGACGTCAACCATGTGGGGTCACCACCACGGGTGCGGCGCAGCGGGCGGTCCTCATTGCGCTCAAGGAGGCGGCGTGGCCGGGTCAGATACGCCGGCTGTTCCGGGCTGGACCGGTCGCGGCCCTCCTATCAATCAAATTGTTGATGACAGGTCCCCGGTCCGTCGGGCACCGTCAAGGGACAGCAATGGGACGCATGCTCGAGCAGAGCGGGACGCGAGGGCAGTGAGATGACGGCAACGGCAACGGCAGCGAGTTGGTGGACCAGCGAGGACCCGGCCGAGGAGGCCGGCCCGATGTCGGGGTGGGCGGTCGGGGCCGTCGCCCGGCGGGCGTCGACCGGCGACGAGGAGGCCTGGCGGGAGCTCGTGCGGCGCTTCGACGGCATGATCGGGGCGGTGGGCCGCCGCTACGGCCTCAGCCCGGCCGACGTCGGGGAGCTGCGCCAGACGGTCTGGCTGCGCCTCGTCGAGCACCTGGTGCGCATCGAGGACCCGCAGCGGGTCGCGGGGTGGCTGGCCACCACCGCACGCCACGAGAGCCTGCACATGATCGCCCGCGCCTCGCGCCACACCTTCGGGGTGGACGAGATCCTCGGCAACACCGCCGACCCGTCCGCCCCCGACGTGGACGCCCGCTCCCTCGCCGCCGACGAGACGGCCGCGCTGCGGGCGGCGTGGAAGAAGCTGCCGCCCCGCTGCCAGCGGCTGCTCGCCCACCTGATGGCCGACGACGCCCCCGGCTACCGGGACCTGTCGCGCTGCCTGGAGATGCCCGTGGGCAGCATCGGGCCTACCCGCGGGCGTTGTATCGAGCACCTCCGTCGCCTGGTCGCCATGGAAGGCTGACCAGCCGCTCCCCCACGGCGTCGAGCGTGCAGTAGGCGCCGGCGTGGGTGAAGTGGAAATGGGCGTGCCGGCCGGACCGGGTGCGGGGTCCGTGGGCCACGACCTCGATGCGCTCCCCGGGATACCGGCGCTGGACCCGCCGGCCGACCCGGGTGAGCTCGGCGAGGAGGGCGGGGAGGTCCCGGCCGGCCAGGTCGGCGGCCGAGGCGACGCGGGTGGCGGGGACGACGGTGAGCCACCTGTGTTCGTCCCGGTCCATGGCAGCAAGACGCCGCCCGGCCCCCGCTGATACGGCCCCGGGCGGCAACGGGACCGACGGCCTGGCGCCGGAGGGCCCTCCGCCCTCAGGCCGGGTGCCGGACGGCGTAGCGGTAGATCCCGACCAGCTGCTCGACGTTGGCAGCCGGGTCGTGGGCCCGCAGGTAGGTGCCGCGCGCCGCCTGCCCCATGGCGGCCCACCGCTCGGGGTCGAGCGCCACCGACCGGAGGTGGGCGGCCAGCTCCCCGGGACGGCCGGGTGTGCACAGGGCCCCGTCGACGCCGTCGGTCACCAGCTCGGGCAGGGCGCCGTGCCGGCTGGCGATGACCGGGACGCCGGCGGCCATGGCCTCCACGGCGACAAGGCCGAACGGTTCGCGCCACGTGGACGGCACCACCACGGCACGGGCACCGGCGGCGAGGACGCGGGCCTGCTCGGGAGGCAGGCCGCCGACGACGTCGACGGCGGGCTGCGCCGCGGCCCACGCCCGCAGCGTCGGCTCCAGGGGGCCGCCCCCGGCGATCACCAGGCGCAGGCCGCCGGGCAGGCACGGGACCTGCTCCCAGGCCCGCATGAGCACGTCGACGCCCTTGGCCTCGACCCACCGTCCGAGGTAGGCGACGTAGGGCGGACCGTCGAGGGCCGGCGGCACGGGCACGTCGGGCACCAGGTTCCATTTCACGAAGCAGCGCTCCCGGGGGAAGCCGGCGGCCGCGAGCTCCCGACGCTGGGCCCGGGAGAGGAAGATGTACGCCGACGGCCGCCCGCTCCAGGCGCGCCGGTTGACGACCTGGGTCGCCACGACCGGGACCGTCTTCGGTCGCGAGTGCTGGAAGCAGGCGTGGCGGAGCGCCCGCAGCCCGCTCCGCCCGACGCAGGCGTTGCAGTACTGGCCGTCCCGGAGCAGCTCGCCGCCGGGGCAGCCGAGCCCGTAGTTGTGGAGGGTGACCACCACCGGCACCCCCTCGGCCCCGGCGGCGGCCAGGACCGACGGGGTGAGGAGCGGGAAGGTGTTGTGGACATGGACGACATCGGGCCCGAGGCGGCGGAGCACCCGCCGGACGGTGAGGTAGGACTCGGGGTTCCACACCACCGTGGCCGGCAGGGTCGCCGCCCGCAGGGACACCGGCTTGATGTCCCCGCTGTGCGGTCCGCAGGTGTCCACGTCGTGGCCGGCGGCGCGCAAGGCGGCGACCTCCACGTCCACGACGCGGTCCTCGCCGCTGGGGGTCGTCGCCGCTCGGCGTCGGTTGTGCAGCACGAGGACGCGCACGGCAGTACGAGGGACCGGCCCGCGGGTGGATACACCTGCGCCGGGGGCGCGGCGTATCTGGCTGGGGCGGGTGCGCTCCTCTCCGGCGTGGAGGGAGGCACCC
>DASSZM010000194.1:0-4588 GCA_035702855.1 Acidimicrobiales bacterium
GGGAGATCCTCCCGGCGACGAACTCGTCGATCACATGCTCCGGGACGGGCCCCCGGTCGCGGCGCAGGCCATCGAGGCGGTCGTGATCCATCTCTGCACTCCCCCGGCTCGGCCCCCGGTGGTTTCCCGGGAGGAAACGACGTCAAGCGGTACGGTATCCGCACCCGGGGGGGAGGACAAGGCACGCGAATCGATCCCGTCCCGGCGGCGAACGCCGGGACGGGACGGGATCGCCTACTCGACCGGCGGGGGAGGGGCGGGCTGCTCGGCGGGCGTGGTCGACCGGGTCGCGTCGGCCGGGACGCCGTCGCCCGGGGCGGCCGGGTAGGCGCCCGTGGCGGGGCCCGGTGCCGGCTCCTGCACCGTGCGGGTCACGGCCACCGTCGGCCGCTCCAGCACCACGGCACCCAGCGCCGCCAGCAGGATCCCGGGGCCGAGGGCGGCGCCGACCTGGTAGAGCAACGCCGTGCGGGCGCTGGCGGTGGCGTAGGACGCAGAGTGCTCGATCCAGGTCCACACCGGCGGGCCGACGATCAGCCAGGCGCCGGCGGCGACCACCGCCAGACCCAGGACCAGCGACAGCGTCCGGGAGGCGCGCGCCCTGGACATCAGCAGCAGCCCGGCCAGCAACGCCGCCCCGCCCGGGGCCAGGTGCAGCATCCAGTTGCGCATCGACCAGTGCCAGGCGCTCAGCGAGGTCACCCGGTAGCCGAACTCCGGACCGACGAACGGCGCGATCGCCGCCCACGCCCCGACCAGGGCGATCAGCAGCCCGGCGGCCCCGCTGACCCACGGGCGGACCGCCCGGACGGTCGTCCTCGTGCCGGGGCGGCGGGTGCCGGCCATCGTGCCGTCGGGACGTTCGAGGGCCCAGGACATCGTGCGCCTCCTTTCGTCGTGCAGGCGCCGAGCGGCGCCGACGCACTGCCGGTGATGTACCCGTCGACGCGGTCCCCCATCCCCGCGGGGTCGCCCCACCCACCCGGGGTAGGACCGTCACCATGCGCCCGCCGAGCCAAGGCCCACCGCGTGCGGCGTGAGGACGCCGCGGCGGTCGGCGACTCCGACCCCCGCGCCACCGAGCAGCCCAACGTCCCGCCCCGGCTCGCGGACTTCCCACCCCACTTCTGGGCGCTGGTGGTGCTGACCGGCGTCGCCGCCGGCGTCGGCGCCATCACGTTCATGGCCCTGCTGCACGCGGTGCAGCACGCCGCCTTCGGCTACCACGCCGGGGAGTACTCCGTCGCCGCCGGCCGTCGCAGCGACCTGCGCCGGGTCGTCGTGCTGGCCGCCGGCGGCCTGGTGACCGGCGTCGCGCTCTACGGCCTGCGCCGGGTCGCCGGCGGGACGGGCGGCGAGCCGACCCGTGCCGTGTGGACCGGCTCGGGCGACGTCAAGCCCCTGCCGACCTTCGCCAGCGGCGCCATCTCCGAGGTGTCGGTCGGCATGGGTGCCTCCATCGGCCGGGAGGCCGCACCCCAGCACGCCGGCGCGGCGGTGGGCGCCTGGCTCGCACGCCGGACGGCGCTCGGCGCCGAGCAGAAGCGGGTGCTGATCGCCTGCGGCGCCGGCGCCGGTGTGGGCGCCGTCTACAACGTCCCCTTCGCCGGCGGCCTGTTCGCTGCCGAGGTCTACCTCGGCACGCTCTGCCTGTCCACGATCGTCCCGGCGCTGGTCACCTCGCTGGTGGCGACCGCCGTCTCCTGGCTGACGCTGCCCGCCGAACCGCTCTACCGCATACCCGTCCTCGGCTCCCCGGCACCATCGCTGCTGCTCTGGGCCCTGCTCGCCGGGCCGGTCCTGGGGGTGGCGGCCGGGTGGTACATCCGGGCGATCGGCTACGCCTCCGACCACCGCCCGACCGGCAGGCTGCTGCTGGTGCTCCCCATGCTCGGCACGGCCACCGTCGGCGTCATCGCCATCGGCTACCCGTACGTGCTCGGCAACGGCCGGGACCTTGCGCAACTGGCCATGACCGGCAGCACCGGGCTCCTCGGCCTCGCAGCGCTCAGCCTGCTCAAACCGTTCTCCACCACGCTCACGCTCGGTAGCGGCGTGAGCGGGGGGCTGTTCACCCCGACCTTCAGCTTCGGGGCGGTGCTCGGCGCCTTCCTCGGTCACGCGTGGGCCCACCTGTGGCCGGGCGGCGACCCGGCGGGCTACGCCGTCGTCGGCGCCGCGGCCATGCTCGCCGCCGGCATGCAGGCGCCGGTCGCGGCGATAGCCTTCGCGATCGAGCTGACCGCCACCTCCGACAAGGTCATGGTGGCGATGCTCGTCGCCGCCGCGGGTGCGATCCTCACGTGCCGCCGCTTCGAGCAGCGGTCGGTCTACTCCGCCAGGCTACCGCTGCACTGACCGACCGGGAGGTGCCACCGACCGTGGCCCGGCCGGTAGGGTGAGTCGTTCGCCGACAGAACCGTGAGGAGATCGCCTGCATGGCTACCTATGAGGGCTACTGCGTCAAGTGCAAGGAGAAGCGGGAGTTCGAGGGCCAGGAGGTCACCCTGGCCAACGGTCGCCCGGCCGCCCAGGGCAGCTGCCCGGTCTGCGGCACCAAGATGAACCGGATGCTCGGCGCCAAGAAGTAGCCCGTCGCACCCCACCGGTAGGCTGCTGCGGTGCGGTACTGGGTCGAGACGCTCGGCTGCCCGAAGAACCAGGTCGACTCCGACAAGCTGACCGGGAGCCTCGCGGCGGGAGGTCTTTCCGCTGCGCCCGCTCCCGAGGACGCCGACGTCGTGGTGGTCAACACCTGCGCGTTCATCGAGGCGGCCCGCCAGGAGTCGATCGACACCATCCTCGAGCTTGCCGAGCGGCGGCGTCCCGGGTCCCGGCTGGTCGTCACCGGCTGCATGGCCGAGCGCTACGGCGACGAGCTCGCCGCCGCCCTCCCCGAGGTCGACCACGTCGCCGGGTTCGGGGAGGACCTGCTCGCCGCCCCCGTCAGCCTCGGGCCGACCCGGGGCGGCAAGGTGCCGGCGTTCGACCTCCTCGAGCTGCCCCGCCCGCCGTCGGCCGCCCCCTGGGCCTACCTGAAGGTCGCCGAGGGCTGCGACCGCAAGTGCGGGTTCTGCGCCATCCCCTCGTTCCGGGGCAAGCAGCGCTCCCGCCGCCTCGACGACCTGCTCGCCGAGGTCGACGCCCTCGCCGCCCGCGAGGTCGTGCTCGTCGCCCAGGACCTCGCCTCCTACGGCCGGGACCTCGGCGAGCCGGGGGCCATCGGCCCGCTGGTGGAGGCGGTCGCCGCCCGCGTCGACCGGGTCCGGCTGCTGTACCTGTATCCTTCGCAGCTCACCGATGGTCTGATCGACGTGATCGGCGCCACCGGCTGCGCGTACTTCGATCTCTCCCTGCAGCACGTCTCCCGGCCGCACCTGGCCCGGATGCGGCGCTGGGGGAGCGGGGACCGCTTCCTCGAGCGCATCGGGCGGATCCGGGAGCGGTGGGGTGAGGCGGCGTTCCGGTCGTCGTTCATCGTCGGGTACCCCGGTGAGACCGAGGAGGACCACGACCGGCTCCTCGCCTGGCTGGCCGACGCCGAGCTCGACTGGGCCGGCTTCTTCCCCTACTCCCGGGAGGACGGCACCTACGCCGCCGACCTGCCCGACCAGGTCCCCGCCGGCCTCGTCGCCGAGCGGCTGGCGGAGTGCAGCGAGCTGCAGGACGCCATCACCGCCCGCCGACGCCGGGCGCTCGTCGGCTCCGGGGCCCGGGTCCTCGTCGACGCCCCCGGCGTCGCCCGCAGCCACCGGGAGGCCCCCGAGATCGACGGCGTCGTGCGGGTCCCCGCCGACCTGCCCCCCGGGACCTGGCAGGACGTCGTGGTCACCGCCGCCGAGGGACCGGATCTCGACGCCGCCGTGGTCGCCGCCCCCGCGATGGGTATGGGATCCCGCTGATGGCGCAGCGGGTCGACGGACGCTTCGAGAAGTCGGCCCGCCTCACGCCGGCCAACGGCATCACCCTGGCCCGGCTGCTCGCCAGCCCCGTCGTGGTCGTGCTCGTCGTCACCCTGCGGGTCTCGTGGGTGACCGTCCTCGTGTGGGTGGCGCTCGCCAGCACCGACTTCGTCGACGGCTGGGTCGCCCGCCGGCAGGGGACCACCACCTCCGGGGCGTTCCTCGACCCGCTGGCCGACAAGTTCCTGGTCCTCGGCGCCCTGGCCGCCCTGGCCGCCTCCGGGGCCACCGGCTGGATCCCCTTCGCCCTCATCGCCGGGCGGGAGCTCGGCATCAGCGCCTACCGCTCCGTCGTCGCCCGCCGGGGGATCTCGGTGCCCGCCCGGCCCCTGGCCAAGGCCAAGACCGCCGCCCAGGACCTGGCCATCACGCTGCTGGTCCTCCCCGGCGTCGGCGGCCGCTACCCGTGGCTGGGTCAGGACGTGCTGTGGGCGGCGGTGGTGCTGGCGCTCGCCAGCGGGGGGCAGTACCTGCTCGACGCCCGGCGGGGGCCGGCGCTGGCGTAGCCGTCCCGGCTCCCGGCCCCGGTCTAGGTGGGCTGGTCGCCGGCCCCCGGGTCGCGCAGGAGGCGCACCACGAGCACGGTGCCCTCCCCCTGGAGGGCCACCGGGCCGACGACGGCGTCC
>DASSZM010000203.1:0-3844 GCA_035702855.1 Acidimicrobiales bacterium
ACGAGGTCGAGGTGTAGCCGGCCGTCCCCGACGTGGCGGACGGCACCGGCCAGCCGACCGGCGCCACGAACGCGAGGCTGCCGCCGGTCATCCCGTCCGGTCCGGCCGTGTAGGTGAACGGCAACGTCACGCCCGTCGCCCCGGCAGCGAGATCGCCGCCGGCGACGGCGGCGGTGGAGGGCGTCACCGAGCCGAGCGAGAGAGTGCCCGCCCCGTCGGGGGCCACGACCACCGACGGCTCCGCCGATGTCGCGAGGGCGGTGAGGGTCGAGCTGGGCGCCCCGGACTGCTCCTTGGCCGTGAACACCGACGGCGAGGACGACGTGGTCGACGGGGCGGTCGGGGCGGTCGTCCCGCTCACAGTGAGCTCGCAGGAGCCGGTCGAGGTGGCGGTGACCCCGGTGAGCTCGAGCGTCGAGGTGCTGACCGGGTCCACGGTCGCCGTGCACCCCTTCCCGGTCGCCAGCGACACGTCGCCGGCGGCCGTGGGGAACGACCAGCCCGTGGGCGTGTCGAGCTCGAGGACGCCGCCGTCGAGGCCCCCGATCGCCGGGGTGTAGGTGAACGTCAGCGTCGGCGACGAGCCGGCGGACACCAGCGCCGGGGAGACGGCGAGGGTGCCGCTCCCGTCGGTGGCGACGACCTGCACGGTCGGCGACGTGAGCGTGCCGTTGGTGTCCTTGGGGGCGAAGGTCGCCGGCGTGTCGCTCGCTGTTGCCGTCACGCCGGTGAGCGTGAGGCTGCACGCGGTCCCCGCCGCCAGCGTCACACCGCTGACGGACACGGTCCCGCTCACGTTGGACGACGGCGAGATCTTGGCGCCGGAGCAGGTCGTGCTGTCAGCGGTCGCCGACCACCCGGTGGGCAGCGTGACCTCCCAGGAGCCGCCGCTCAGGGCGGCGGCGGGGCCGGCGGTGTAGGTGAAGGCCACGGTGTGGGAGCCCCCGCCGGCCATCACCGCCGTCGCCGCCGGGGAGCCGCCGTCCACGGCGACGGTCATCGTGGCGGTGCTCACCGACCCGGTGGCGCCGGCCAGCGCCCCGGCGGCCAGGGCCGCCACCGCCAGGCCGAGGGCACCGAGCACCCCGGCGGCCAGTCGGCGGCGCCACCGGGTGCCGCCGAAGGGGCGCGTTCCCCCGGCGTCCGTCCCGTGCCGACCGGTGGTGTTCACGTGCGACCCTCCAGCGCGCGCGGTTGGCGACGTGGCGCGGCGACACTCTGATGCGGGCGCCGAAGCCCGTCAAGACGGGATCACGCAGAAGAGGCGCCCCGGCGCCGGGGAATGCGGACATTCCACGGCAATGCGACCAACGTCCCGCTGGATCGACCGGACGGGGCGGGAACCGGCCTCTGCGCGACCCCGCCGGGGGGCGGTCGCGCGGGGAGGCCGCGATCAGCCGGCCGGGGCGCCTTCCCGGCCCCGGAGCCGATCCAGGGCGGCCGCGACGACTTGGTCGGAGGCGGTGAGCGCCTCTCGAGCGGCGCCGGCGCCGACCCCGGCGCGCAGCATGACGAGGGCCGTCTTGGTCTCACCGCCGGCGGCCGAGAGCGCCGCCTCGCACCGTGCCTCGTCCTGGCCGGTCGCCTGGCCGAGCATCCGCAGGACGCGGCCCTGCAGCTTCCGGTTGCTCGGGACCATCGCCACCATCAGGTTGGACCAGGTGCGACCCGTCCGGACCATCACCGCCGTGGAGAACGCGTTGAGCACCAGCTTCTGTGCGGTCCCCGACTTCATCCGGGTCGACCCCGTGATGACCTCGGGACCGGTGTCGACGCATATGAACGTGTCCGCCTCGGCGGCCAGAGGAGCGCCCGGGTTCGACGTGACCAGTGCCGTGTGGGCGCCGACGGCCCGACCACCCCGCAGACCGCCCCGCACGTACGGCGTGTAGCCCGAGGAGGCGAGCCCGATGACGACGTCGCCGGGAGCGACGGCGGCGCGCGCCTCGGCCTCCCCCTGGGCGTCGTCGTCCTCGGAGCCCTCCCTCGCGACCCGAAAGGCGTCGTCCCCGCCGGCGAGGTGCGCGACGAAGACGCCGCTCGCCAGCCCGTAGGTCGGCGGGATCTCCGCGGCGTCGAGCAGACCGAGCCGGCCCGACGTGCCGGCGCCGAAGTAGTGGACCCGACCACCGGCACGGAGGCGCTCGGCCGTGATCTCGACGAGCGTCGCCAGATCGGGCAGGACTCGCCGGACCACCCCGGGGACGGTGGCGTCCTCGTCGTTGATCAGCTCCAGCAGGGCGAGCACCGGGACGGCATCGATGTCCAGCGTGCGGGGGTTGCGCTCCTCGGTCGGGGAGGAGACCCGGAGGGGCCCGCCCGTGCCGCCGTCGGCGCTCTCCTCCAGGGTCATGTCAGAAGGTTACTTTCACCAGTGTTGGGTCGCAATCTCTTGACGTGATCGTCATGCGAACCGTCGGGCGCCCACCACCGCACCCCGCTCGGGTGCGTCGATGCCTGCGCGCTCGACCGCGCCGCCCGTGCCGGGAGCGTGGATCATCTCCTCCGGACCGAGCGCCACTCCCACGTGGTGCACCTGCTGTCCCGGCCGGGCGAAGAACACGAGGTCGCCCGGGCGCAACTCGGCCCGCTCCACGGCGACCCCCGACGCCGCCTGGTCGTGCGCGTCACGGGGGATGCGGCGGCCACAGCGCCGGTGGCACAACCAGGCGAGCCCGGAGCAGTCGACGCCCCACCCGCTGACGCCGCCCCAGAGATAGGGCAGACCGAGGAACACCTGAGCCGCGGCGGCGACGGCATCCCCGCCGCCGCTCGGCAGCCGCACGTCGGCCGCGTCCAGCGAGACCGCGCGTCCCGTCACCGCCCGCAGGCCACCGTCATCGCGGTCGCGGCACAGCAGGGTCCCGAAGCTCAGCCCCATGCCGTCGACGACGGGCGCGGTCGCCCGGACCGCCACGACCACCTTCGGCCCGGGGGGCGCCGGGGCCCACGCCATCAGGTGGGCGGCGGGCACCCAGCCGGGGTAGCCACCATCGTGGAGCGACGATGGTTGACCGGGGAGGACCACCCGTGCCCACCCCGCGCGCTCCTCCTCCACCACGGCCTCCTGTCCGAGGAGGGCCTGGGTCACCACGCGGCCGTGGAGGTCGAGCCGCTCCTCCTCGCCCATGGCCGCCGTCCACGCCTCGAGGTCCGGCGACGCGGCGACGGCCGGGGCGTCCACCGGGCGGACCGCCGCCGGGTCGGTCCAGACGGTGGTGACGGGGACCGCGACCCGGCGCCGGTCCATCCGGGGGGAAGCGGGCGGGTGCAGGGGTGCTCCGGTCATGCACGTCCTAACGTAGGGCCGCCACCTCGGGGCGACGGCGGACCCGCCCGACGGGTGTCACCCCGCGATCGGTCGCCTCGTACCTCCTGCGCCGGCGATCCGACCGGCGACAACCGGCCCGGGCCCGGCGCCGCACCGGCCCGGCCCGGCGTCACCGTCAGCCGGCCCACCGCAGAAACGAAGCCGGTAACCAAGTGGCGAACTGCAATAGATGTATGTAAGATCCTAACAGGCCTCGGGGAGGGGGGCGGTCGCTCCCGTTCCCGTCCGGGGCCGACAGCGACCAAAGGAGCAACGGATGGGTCGGGTTCACCAGCGGGGGGGCTTCGGGAAGCTCAAGATGGGTGCAGCAGCAGCGGCCGTTGCCATGCTCGCCAGCGCCTGCGGGGCGACAGGAGCCCAAGGCAACGCCTCGAGCGGCAACAGCGGGGGCGGAGGGGGTGGCTCGACCGCCACCGGCTCGGGCGGCCAGACCATCAAGTTGATCACGTGGGTCAACCCCCCGGCCGTCGACGCCTTCAAGAAGATCGACGCCGAGTTCCACAAGGCGTACCC
>DASSZM010000015.1:0-10002 GCA_035702855.1 Acidimicrobiales bacterium
GGATGTCGTGGTCGGCGATGTAGCCGGCGACGTCCTCGTCGCTCCAGGTTGCGATCGGGTTGACCTTGACCAGGCCCCGGGCGTCGCGGGCGACGATCGGCGCCCCGGCGCGGGTCGCCGCCTCGGCCCGGCGGAGGCCGCTCATCCACGCCAGCTTGCCCTGCAAGGCCCGATCCAGCTGCTCGACCTTCGCCGCCGAGCAGCAGTTGACCGGGTCCGCCTGCCACAGGGGGCGGGCCTGGGGCGGGACGGTCATGATCCGCAGGTTGAGCCCGTAGCGGCGCCGGATGGCGGTCACGGTCTCGAGGGTCTCGGGGAAGTGGTACCTGGTGTCGATGAACACCACCTCGATCGACGGCTCGGCGGCCACGGCGAGGTCGATCAGGACGGCGTCGGTCATGGAGGCCGTCAGGCAGAGGTAGGGGTGGAACTGCTCCACCGCCCAGCGGATGATGGCGCCGGGCGGCTGCCGCTCGAAGGCGGCGTCGATCTCGGCCAGCTCCTCGTCGCCGAGGCCGGCGCCGGGTGGCAGGACGGGGCCGGTGGTGGTGGCGCTACCGGCGCTCGAGGGACGGCCGGTGGGGTCGAGGGACGTCATGGGGCGGCGGGCTCCTGGGGGGTCATCCGGCTGCGCATGCTCCTTCGCGGCCGCGGCGAGCCTCGGTCGCTCTCGCCGAAGCCGACATGCTACTGCCGGTGGGCGCCGCAACCGGGCGCCGGCCCGTCGTCGGGTCCCTCCGACTCAGCGGGGCGCCGGGCTCAGCGGCGGAGCAGGTCCGCCACCCGGAACGCCAGGTCCAGCGACTGGCGGCCGTTGAGCCGGGGGTCGCACGTGGTGGTGTAGCGGAGCTCGAGATCGTCCTCGGCGATGGCCTCCGAGCCGCCCAGGCACTCGGTGACGTTGTCGCCGGTGAGCTCGATGTGCACCCCGCCCGGCCAGACGCCGACCGAGCGGCAGGCGGCGAAGAACCCGGAGATCTCCGCCACGACGTGCTCGAAGTGGCGGGTCTTGCGGCCGCCCGCGCCGGTGAAGGTGTTGCCGTGCATGGGGTCGCAGGCCCACACGACCGGGTGGCCCGAGGCCCGGACCGCTTCGAGCAGCGGCGGCAGCGCTTCCCGCACCCGGTCCGCGCCCATACGGCTCACGAGGGTCAGCCGTCCGGGCTCGCGGCGGGGGTCGAGCCGGTCGCACAGGGCGACGACGTCCTCGGGGGTGGCCGCCGGCCCGACCTTGGCCGCGACCGGGTTGGCGATCCCCGACAGGAACTCCAGGTGGGCACCGTCGAGCTGGCGGGTGCGCTCGCCGACCCACAGCAGGTGGGCCGAGCAGTCGTACCAGTCGCCCGACAGCGAGTCCCGCCGGGTCAGGGCCTCCTCGTAGCCGAGGATGAGCGCCTCGTGGCTGGTCCAGAAGTCGACCTGGTGCAGGTCCTGCTCGTCGCCGAGGTTGATGCCGCACGCCCGCATGAACCGCAGTGCCCGCTCGATCTCGTCGGCGACGGCGGCGTAGTGGCGGCCGCCGGGGCTGCTGGCGACGAACTCCTGGTTCCACACGTGGACCTGCGAGAGGTCGGCGAAGCCGCCCTTGGTGAAGGCGCGCAGCAGGTTGAGCGTCGAGGCCGACTGGTGGTACGCCCGCACGAGGCGGTCGGGGTCGGGGACCCGGGCCTGGGGGCTGGGGGTGTCGTCGTTGACGATGTGGCCCCGGAAGGCGGGCAGCTCGACGCCGTCGACCACCTCGGTCGGCGAGGAGCGGGGCTTGGCGAACTGGCCGGCGATGCGCCCGACCTTGACCACCGGGACGCCGCCGGCGTAGGTGAGCACGACGGCCATCTGCAGGATGACCTTGAGCTTGTCGCGGATGGTGTCGGCGCCGAAGTCGGAGAAGCTCTCGGCGCAGTCGCCGGCCTGGAGGAGAAAGGCCTCCCCACGCGCCACCTGCGCCAGTGCACGGCGCAGGCTGGCCGCCTCGCCGGCGAAGACCAGCGGGGGGAGGGCGGACAGCTCCTTCAGGGCCTGGTCGAGGGCGTGCGCGTCCGGCCAGTCCGGCTGCTGGGCGGCGAGGCGGCTCCGCCAGCTCCCGGGGGTCCAGGTATCCACGGCTACCAGCGTGGCCGATCGGCGGCGCAACCGCCAACGGTTCTGCCCGGCGGCGGCCGACCCGGTAGGTTTCCGGAGAATGGGCCAGCGCATCGGGATCTTCGGGGGAACCTTCGACCCGATCCACGTGGGCCATCTCGTGGCCGCCGTCAACGCCAAGCACGCCCTGGCGCTCGACCGGGTCGTGCTCGTGGTCGCCAACGTCCCCTGGCAGAAGGCCGGGATCCGGGCGGTGACCGGCGCCGAGGACCGCTTCGCCCTGGTCGAGGCCGCCGTGGGCGGCGTCCCCGGCCTCGAGGCCGGCCGCCAGGAGATCGACCGCGGCGGGGAGTCCTACACCGCCGACACCCTCCAGGAGATGTCCGACACCCACCCCGACGCCGAGCTGTTCGTGCTGGTCGGCTGGGACGTGGCGGGGGAGCTGGCGACCTGGGAGCGCATCGAGGACGTCAAGCGGCTGGCGACGCTCGTGATCGTCAACCGCCCCGGCGCGGGCCGCCCGCGGGGGCTCGACGGCGACGGGTGGCGGGTGGAGGAGGTCACCGTCCCCAACCTCGAGATCTCGAGCACCGACCTTCGGGCCCGGGCGGTGGACGGGCGCCCGCTCGACTACCTCGTGCCCGAGGCGGCGGTGCACTTCATCCGGGCACGGGGTCTGTACGCTGGGGGCAGATGACCACGGTCCGCGAAGCGGCCTCGCCCACCGGAAGCCGGCAGCAGCGGCGCAACCAGCGTCGGCGGTTGGTGCGGGAGCAGGCACTGGCGGTGGTCGTCCTGGTGGCGTTGTTCCTCGTCACCGTGCTCCTGCTCGGCCTCCAGTGGCTCCACGCCGGCCCGACCGGCGCCCACCGGGGGACGGGCACCCTTCCCACTCCACTCGCGGAGGTCTCCTGGATGCGGTTTGCAGTGATGCCCTGGTGAGCGCACGCGCCTCGCTCGACACCGTCCGGACGTGGGCGACCACGGCCGCCCGGGCGGCGTCGGAGAAGCAGGGCCGGGACACCGTCGTCCTGGCCGTCGGGCGGGTGCTGGCGATCACCGACGCCTTCGTGATCACCAGCGGGGCCAACCCCCGGCAGGTGCGCACCATCGCCGAGGCGGTCGAGGAGCAGGTGAAGGGCGTCGGCGGCCCTGCCCCCGTGCGGATCGAGGGCCTCGACGACGCCCGCTGGGTGCTGATGGACTACGGCGACTTCGTGGTCCACGTGCTGCTCGAGGACGCCCGGGAGTTCTACGCCCTCGAGCGCCTGTGGGGCGACGGGGAGGTCTGGGACTGGGACGACCTCCGACCCGCCGGGGTGGCGGCGGCGGAGTAGGCCTGCGACCCCCGCCGGGGTTTCAGCCCGCCGGGGCCTGCTGGAAGTCAACCGTGTGCCAGTTGAAGCCGCCGTCGGTGGTCATGAGCATCTGGCTGCCGGTGGCGGTGCGCAGCACGGCGATGCCCTGGTCGGTGTTCTCGAAGCCGAGCTGGCTGAAGCTGCCCCGGCCCGACCACGCCGGGTCGACCCAGGCGGTGGTGTCGCGGAGCAGGATCACGGCCCTGCCCCCCTGCTGGCCGGCCACGGCGAACGAGCCGGTCGTGTTGGCGGAGATCGCCTGCGGGGTCAGCCCGCCGGGCGTCGGCCCCACCGGCTGCCAGCTCCCGGCCTGCCCGCCGCGGCCGGACACGTACACCGTGCCGCCGCCGTGGGGCGACGCCGCCTGGCAGAGCTCGAACAGGTCGGTCGGGGTGGGGGCGGCGAGCAGCACCCGGTAGGCGGAGCTGGCGCACGACGGGCTCCAGCGGGTCCAGCTCCCCGACGGCGACAGGCGGGCGCCGGCCACGTAGGTCGGGTCCTGCTCCAGCAGCCAGCCGGCGGTCTGCTGCAGCACGAGGTCCGGGTGGGCGGCGTTGACGTCGCCGGCGGGGAGGATGCCGCTCACCGCCTTCCAGCCGGCCGACGCCTTCCCGGCGCTGGCGACCTGGATCCCGGGGGGCACGGCCCGCAGGACGACCGCCTGGGCCCGTCCTGCGGTGGCCTCCAGGGCGGCGATGCCGCCACCCTGCATGGCGGTGGGGGCGAGCGCCTGCCAGCTGCTGCCGGCGTCGGTGGTCCACCACAGAACCGGGGTGCTGCCGAGGTAGCCGTAGATCCACCCGTTGTCCTGGTCGGCGAAGCGCACGCCGAGGTGCATGGACGTCAGCGAGCCGGTGCCGATGCTGGCGCCGGCGGAGGGGGCGGGGTCGCCCAGGCTCTGCCAGTGCCGGCCCCCGTCGAGGGTGCCGGCCAGCAGGAGGCACCGTCCCCCGCTGCAGGGGGCGGTCCCCAGCGTGTAGCCGATGTCCGGTGTCACGAAGGTGGCCGAGAGGGGGGCGAAGCCGGCGGGGACCGCCACGGGGCGTGCCGCTGGCAGGCCGCGCTTGGTGGGCGAGGGGGTGACGTGCAGGCGGGACCCGAAGGTCGCCTGGGGCTGGTTGGGCGCCGTCACCCCGACCGAGGTGGACCGGGCGGGGCGGTTGGCGACAGCGGCGGAGGCGCCGCCGATCAGGGCGACGGCGACCAGCGTGGCGGCGCCGGCGAGCACCCGGCGGCGGGTCGCCCGGCGGCGGGCGGCCCAGTCGTGGACGGCGGCGATCGAGCGCATGCGGCCGCTGAAGGGGACCACCGCATCCGCCTCGGCGTGGAAGGTCTCGCGCAGCCGGGCGAGCAGCGCGTCGTCCTCCTCCGGGGGCAGGGGAGCGGGGCGGGGGCTCACGACTCCAGCACCCGCCTCAGGTCCTGCAGCGCCCGGTGGGTCGCCGACTTGACGGTGCCGAGGCGGCAGCCGAGGGCCTCGGCGACCTGCGCCTCGGTGTAGTCGAGGTAGTAGCGCAGCACCAGCACCTGCCGCCGGCGGGGGGCGAGGCGGGCGAGGGCGTCCCACATCTCGACGTCGGAGGTGCCGGCGACGACCACCGGCCGGTCAGGGCGGTACTGGTCCTCCCGCCGCCGCCTGCGGTGCCACGACCAGCAGGCGTTGGTGACGCTGCGGTGCAGGTAGGCGGCGGGGGTGTCGACCTGGTCGAGGCGGGTGCGGGCCCGGAGGAACACGTCCTGGACCACGTCCTCGGCGGCGGCCTGGCTCCCGGTGAGCAGGAAGGCCAGCCGCACGAGCCGGTCCCGCTCGCTGCGGTACAGCTCGTCGAAGGCGGTGTCGGCCGACCGCGACGCGCGGCGCCGGCGAAGCGGCACCTGGTGGTCGTCACCGTCGACGGCGGTGGGCTCGCGGTCACCCATGTTCGTCATGACGCCGGTCCCCGCCGGAAGGTTCCCGCTCCACCCACGCATTGTGACGGAGCCCCGGGCGCGCGTCGAGGCCCGGTGGGGGGGATACCGGGCCTCGACGGCTCGCTCCACGGACAGGGGGGACATCCGGAGCTGAGCACCTGGTTCCAACGCGACCGCGGCAGGGGCTATTCCCCCGTCCGGTGGTCCCCGATCGGAGCGGGCACGACCGACGACCTCGACTCGAGGGTGAGACTCTCCGTCACGCGAGCCCGGGGCCTCGTCACGCGTTGGAGCAGCGCACGGCCGGCAGCGATCACCGCTGGCCGGTCGTAGGTGAGGACGTAGTCATAGGTGAGCCCGGGGAGGGCCCCGTCGTAGCGGGTGGCCGCGAGCGCGGCGGCGAAGGTGGGCCCGGCGACGACGACGGCCCACTCCCGCCCCGCCGGGTCGTCGAAGGCCAGCTCGGCGGCGCTCACCGGCCCCTGCACTCGGTCGGCGATCCCGGTGCCGGCGACGACCGTGATGGCCGCCCGGGACGTGACCAGCTCGAGTCGCTGCTGGACGTCGGGTGTGTAGGCCTCGGGCCGCTCGAAGCTGGTGAGGACGACGGGGGCGTCCCCGGAGGCGAGGACCTGCGCCTCGAGCTGGCGGCTGATGGCGGTGAGCCGGCGCCGACCGGCCCGGCGGATGGGGCGGCTGGCCGACAGCGTCTGGAACGGCGTCAGGCTCGGGTCGATCTCGAAGCGCTGGGAGAAGGGGAAGGGGTGGCGGGGTGGGGCGAGGCCCTCCGGCAGCGGGCCGGGGTGGCCGTAGTGGAAGCCTTGGCCGTAGGTGGCGCCGAGGTCCCGGGCCCACTCGAGGTCGTCGCCGCCCTCGATGCCCTCGGCGAGGATCACGGCCCCGGTGGCCTCGGCGTAGGCGCGCACCGCGTTGGCGACGGAAGCGGCCTCGACCGCCGATCGGTTGCGCAGGAGGCCCAGGTCGAGCTTCACCACGTCGGGCTGCAGGAACGGCAGGAGGGCGAGCGGCTCTGGCGCCCGGCCGACGTCATCGAGGGCGACGCCCCAGAAGCTCTGGCGGGCGTCGGCCGTGGCCTGCAGCAGCTCGCCCGGCCGCTCGCCGGCGCCGCGCGCCGTGAGCTCGGTGAGGACCCGCAGCCGGGTCTTGGCAGCCGAGATGACCGGTCTCAGGTCGGTTGGGCACGGTCGATGGAGGCTCGCCGGGTCGACGTTGACCATCCACGTGAGCGACGGGTGCAGTGCCGCTCGGCGGGCGGCGCCGAGGGCGGCGGCACGGCAGGCCCAGTCGAGCTCGCCCAGCAGCCCGGCCCGGGCGGCGGCGGCGGCGGCGGCGAACAGCGTGCCGGGGGCGCGCAGGCTGCTCCCCTCCGGGCCGCGGGCCAGGCACTCGAAGCCCACCGTCTCGCCGCTCGAGAGGTGGACCAGGGGCTGGAACAGCGGCGTGACGGCCCGCCGAGCGACGATCTCCTCGACCTCGGCGTCCCCGGTGCCCAGCGATGGAGCGGCACCGGTGGCAATGGGCATAAGCGTCACCTCGGCTGGGGCGGAGCAGGTGCTGAAGCGCGCAACGACTGCCCCTTCGTGCGCTACCGACGTTTCCGCTTCAGCCGTCGGCGGGCGGTTGGGGCACGCGGCGCGCTCGGCGCCGGGAAGGATGTCGGGCCCTCCGACGTTGAGAATCGGGGAACGTCGAAGTGGATCGTCCGAGGCGGAAGGAGGCCGGCTGTGCACGTGGTTGCTGCGGTGGTGCTGGCGGCTCTCACCTCGGTCGCCAACGCAGCGTCGGCGACGCTGCAGTGGCACGCCACCAGCGACGCTCCCTCCGAGCTGCAGGGCGTCGGCCTCGCCCGCCACCTGCTACGCCGGCGGGAGTACCTCCTCGCCATCGGCGCCCTGGTCGTGAGCTTCCTGCTCCAGGCTGCCGCGCTGCACGAGGGCGACCTCGCGCTGGTCCAGCCGCTGCTCGTTCTCGAGTTGCCGTTCACCCTCCTGCTGGCGTCGGCCTGGCTCGGCGTCGGGCTCGACCGGCGCGAGGTGCTCGGCGCGGTGGCGATCGGTCTCGGGCTCGCCCTCCTGCTCGGGGCCGGTGCGCCCCACGGTGGGCGTGAGGGGCTCCCCGCCGGAGCATGGCTGATGACGGCGGCTGTCACCGTCGTCGTGCTGGCCCTGCTGGTGACCGGATCGAGTGGCTCGGGGCCGGTGCGGCGGGCGGTGCTGCTCTCGGCCGCCGCCGGCGTCGAGTTCAGCGTCACGGCCCTCCTCGTCAAGGCGGTGACGGACCGTGTCGGCGGGGGGCTTGGCCACCTCCTGCTCGGGTGGCCCGTGTACGCCATGGCCGCAGCGGGCATCCTCGCCGTCCTGCTGCAACAGCAGGGGTTCCGGGCCGGCCCGATCGCCGCTGCCAAGCCGTCCACCACCATCGCGACCACCGCCGGCAGCATCGTCATCGGTCTCCTGGTCCTCCACGAGCACCTGCGGGGCGGGGTAGCGCTCCTCCCCGAGCTGGTGGGGGTGGGGGTGCTGCTCGCCGGCATCATCGAGCTCGCCCGCTCCCCGCTCATCGGCGACGGTGGCCGGCCGGAGCCGGTGTCGGTCCCGGTCGGAGTGCAGGATGAGCCGCCGGTCATCGACCTGCGTCCCGCACCGGGGTCGTCGGCGGGCACGACGCCGCCCGATGACCGGCCGGCCGGCGTGGGGACCCGGGGCGGACCCTCGCCGGCTCACTGCGGACCGTGCTGCTGACGACGGGCTGAGACCCGACCCGAGCGGTCCCCGTCGGGGCCCGGAGGGACCGATGGCTACCCTCCGCCGGCGGCCGGGTGCCACGTTCCGGGGCCGGGCGGTGCTCTCGGGGGTGATGGACATGCGCGGCCGGTCGGCGGAGGCCCAGACCCGTGCGAAGCTTGGCGCGGCGCGGGCCTCGAGCGGCCGCCGGGCCCGAGGGGCTGGTGGTGGCGCTCGAGGCGCGAGCGGAGGTGCGGGCCGCCCTCCGCTGCCTCCCCGCCGGTCGGCGACGACGCTGGTGCTGGGCCACGGCGGTTGAGCCACGGGAGATCGCCGAGGCGGCGCGGGCGAGCCCGGCCCCGCCGGCGACCCGTTCCTCGCCACCGCCGCCCCGGCGTGGGGACACGTGGTGTGGGTCGTCGTCTGGTTCGCCAGCTGACCTCACCCGCCGAGGTAGGCGGCGAGATGCTGACCGGTGAGGGTGGAGAGCGGTCGGCGACGAGCTCGGCGGGGGTCCCCTCGAAGACGACCCGGCCGCCGTCGTGGCCGGCCCCCGGCCCGAGGTCGATGATCCAGTCGGCGTGGGCCATGACCGCCAGGTGGTGCTCGACCACGACGACCGACGTGCCGCCGTCGACGAGCCGGTCGAGCAGGGCGCGCAGGTGCTCGACGTCGGCGAGGTGCAGGCCGGCCGTCGGCTCGTCCAGCACGTAGGCGCCACCCCTCCCGCCCATGCGGGTGGCGAGCTTCAGCCGCTGGCGCTCGCCGCCCGACAGCGTGGTCAGCGGTTGGCCGAGGGCGAGGTAGCCGAGCCCGACGTCGACGAGCCGGTCCAGGATGGCGCACGCGGCCGGCGTGCGAGCCGCCGGGCCTGCGAAGAACCCGCCGGCCTCGGCCACCGACATCGCCAGCACCGCGGCGATGTCCCGCCCGTCCAGGTGGTACTGCAGCACCGACGCCTGGAACCGCCTCCCCTCGCAGTCCTCGCAGGTCGTGGCGACGCCGGCCATCGTGGCCAGGTCGGTGTAGACCACCCCCACCCCGTTGCAGGTGGGGCAGGCGCCCTCGGAGTTGGCGCTGAAGAGCGCCGGCTTCACGCCGTTGGCTTTGGCGAAAGCCTTGCGGACCGGCTCGAGCAATCCGGTGTAGGTGGCCGGGTTGCTCCGGCGTGACCCGCGGATGGCGCCCTGGTCGACCGACACGAATCCCGCGTCGGCTGGCAGGGACCCGTGCACGAGCGAGCTCTTGCCCGATCCCGCCACCCCGGTGACGACGACGAGCACCCCGAGGGGGATGTCCACGTCGACGGCCCGCAGGTCGTGGGTGCTGGCGTCCCGGATCTCGAGCCGGCCGGTGGGAGCGCGCACCGAGTCCTTGAGGGCGACCCGGTCGTCGAGGTGGCGGCCGGTGAGCGTCCCGCTGGTCCGGAGGCCCTCGACGCTGCCCTGGAAGCACACACTTCCGCCCGCTGACCCGGCGCCGGGGCCGAGGTCGACCACGTGGTCAGCGATCGCGATCGTCTCCGGCTCGTGCTCCACCACCAGCACCGTGTTGCCCTTGTCCCGCAGCTGCAGCAGCAGGGAGTTCATCCGCTCGATGTCGTGCGGGTGCAGCCCGATCGTGGGCTCGTCGAAGACGTAGGTGACGTCGGTCAGCGAGGAGCCGAGGTGGCGGATCATCTTGGTGCGCTGGGCTTCGCCACCCGAGAGCGTGCCCGCGGGCCGGTCGAGCGAGAGGTAGCCCAGACCGATCTCGTCGAACGAGTCGAGCAGGTGCTGCAGCCCGGCGAGCAGCGGGGCGACGGACGGCTCCTCCACGCCGCGCAGCCACCCGGCGAGGTCGCTGATCTGCATCGCGCAGACCTCGGCGATGTTCTTGCCGGCGATCTTGGCTGAGCGTGCCTCTTTGCT
>DASSZM010000072.1:0-16590 GCA_035702855.1 Acidimicrobiales bacterium
GCTCCTGCTCGGCGGTCCCGCCCGCCAGCATCTCGTAGCGGAAGGCGCCGTCCTCGGCCCGCAGCGCGGCGGCGCACACCCCGTAGCCGAGGGCCTCGCAGGCGCCGGTCGTCGCCAGCCGCAGGACCTCGTGGCGGTGCCGGGCGGCCGTCAACCGGCGGGCGGTGCGGAGGATCGCCTCCCAGGCCTCGGGCGCGCCGCTCGACGGTGCCTGCTCCGGACGGGGCGGCGCCGGGGAGACGAGACCGGCTCCGGCCGCCCCCCCGGACCCGTCGGGAGAGAACGAGGTCACACCCCCTTGTCGGCAGGGGCGCCCCCACGATTTACCGGGACAAAGCACCCGCATCAGACCTCCACGACGGACTCGGCAGAGGACGCAACCCGGCCCCGGCACGGCTGGGACCCCGCCGCCACCGCGCCGCCGCCGCGACCCTCGCCTGCCGCCTGCCCCGGCGGCGGGCGGCCGTTGACAGGCGCCGGGGCCGCCGGTACGGTCGGCGCGACGTGAGCACGGACCGGGCGGACGCGACGAGGGCCTGGCTGGACGCCCGGGGCGCGGGCCAGCTGCCCCACACCGGCCGAACGCTCGCGATCCACCTCCACAACGTCTGGGAGATGCTCCGCCGTTGGGGCCAACCCGAGCGGGTCTGCCTCGCCGGCCTCGTCCACAGCGTCTACTCGACCGACGCCTTCCCCGAGGCCGTGGTGGGCTTCGAGACCCGCCCCGAGCTGCGCGACCTGCTCGGCGAGGAGGCCGAGGAGCTCGTCTTCCTCTACTGCACGCTGCCGCGTCCCGCGCTGCTCGACTCCCTCGAGGGCACCGACCCCGGCGGGGCCGTCGCCACCGTCGACCGCCGGGACGGCTCGCCGCGCCTCCTGCCCCGCCGCGCCCTCGGCGACCTCGCCGTCATCAACACCGCCAACCTCGCCGAGCAGGGCCAGCACGACGAGCTGGCGGCGGGCCACTGGGTGGCGTCCGCCAGCCGTTGGGCCCGCCTCGCCGGGCGGTGCGCCCAGCACGTCCCGCCGGTCTTCGCCGGGGGCACCGTGGCGGTGCGGCCCGACGACGAGCAGCGTCTCCTCGACCGCTACCGGGCGGCGTTCGCCGCGCCCGCCGGCGAGGCCCGGACGCTCCTCGAGGGGCTGCCGGCGGTCGTGGGCGAGCCGCTCGTCGTCGGCGCCCTGGCGTCGCTGGCCGACGGCGCCGACCCGGACGCCGTCGCTGCGGCGGGAGCCCGCGGGCTCGAACTGCTGCAGGCGTGGGGTACGCCGTGGGACAAGCGGCTGCCGCTGGAGGCGTGGACGAAGCTGGCGGAGCGGGTCGCGCACGGCGCCGGCGATCCGTCGACCTGGGCCACTCCCCCGCGCACCCCGGCGGCGTTGGTGTCCGCTGCCGCCCCGGCCTGAGCGGCGTGCGAGCCTTCACCCAGGTCGACGTCTTCACCGACCGTCTCGGGCTCGGCAACGCCGTCGCGGTCGTCCACGACGCCACCGGGCTGATCGACGACGAGCTGGCCCGCTTCGCTCGCTGGACGCAGCTGAGCGAGACGACCTTCCTGCTCCCGCCGACCGACCCCGACGCCGACTATCGGCTGCGGATCTTCACCGCCAGCAGCGAGCTGCCGTTCGCCGGCCACCCGACGCTCGGCTCCGCTCGGGCCTGGCTGCAGGCCGGCGGCCGGCCACGTCGCCCCGACCACCTCGTGCAGGAGTGCGGCGCCGGCCTCGTCGAGCTCCGCCGGAGCGGCGACCGGCTCGCCTTCCGGGCCCCGCCGCGGCTGCGCAGCGGCCCCGTCGAGCCCGGCGAGGTGGCCCGCCTCACGGCCGGGCTCGGCCTGCGCCCCGACCAGGTCGTCGACGCCCGGTGGGCGGACAACGGCCCGGGCTGGGTCGCCCTGCTGCTCGACAGCGCCGCCGCGGTGCTCGGCATCGAGCCGCGGATGGAGCTGCTGCGGCCCGACGAGATGATCGGTGTCGTGGGTCCGCACCCCGACGGCTCGGCCGCCCGCTTCGAGGTCCGGGCCTTCTTCGCCGGTCGCGGGCTCGAGGAGGATCCGGTCACCGGGAGCCTCAACGCCGCCCTCGCCCAGTGGTTGATCCCCGCCGGGCTGGCCCCCCCGTCGTACGTGGCCACCCAGGGCACGTGCCTGCAGCGGGAAGGGCGGGTCCACGTCGAGGCCGTCGGCCCCGACGTGTGGGTCGGCGGCGACACCGTCGTCGGTGTCACCGGCATCGTCGCCCTCTGAGACCCGGCCGGCCGATCCGAGGCCCCGTCCCCCTCGGCCACCCGGCCCCTTCGGGCCTGCGACCCCCGCGGCCGGCACCCGATCCGGCCGGGCCGCCCCTCGGTACGCTTTTCCCATGACCACGGGGGTCGGGGTCACGGTGGAGGACCTCGAGCACCATCGCCGTGAGCTGTCCGGCTACTGCTACCGGATGCTCGGCTCCGCGCCGGAGGCCGAGGACGCCGTCCAGGAGACCATGCTGCGGGCCTGGCGGGCGTCCGGCCGGTTCGAGGGGCGCTCGAGCGTGCGCACCTGGCTCTACCGGATCGCCACCAACATCTGCCTCGACGAGCAGCGCTCCGGCCGGCGGCGGGCGCACCCGGTCGACCCGGGGCCGGCGCCGCCGGGCGACGAGCAGCGTCCGCCGGGGATCCCCCCGCTCGGGCCCCTGCTCGAGGCCCGGGCCGCGACCGATGCCGCCGCCGACCCGGCCGAGGCCGCCGCTATCCGGGACGCAATCCGCCTGGCGCTGATCACCGCCGTCCAGCGGCTGCCGTCCCGGCAGCGGGCTGCGCTCGTGCTGTGCGACGTGCTGCGCTGGAAGGCGAGTGAGACGGCGGACCTGCTCGGGACCAGCCCCGCCGCCGTCAACAGCGCCCTCCAGCGGGCCCGGGCCACGCTCGCCACGCTCCCGGCCGAGGCGCGCCCCCGGGAGGTCGACCCCGACCGGTGCGGGCTGCTCGACCGCTACGTCGACGCCTTCGGCCGCCACGACGTGACCGCCCTGGTCGCCCTCCTCCACGACGACGCGGGCCCGGTCGACCGATGCGCCCCCGGTGTCCCCGGGTCGGACCACCGGCGGGCGGGAGGCGCCAGGGTCGGGGGGTCGGCGAAGGCCGGCGCCGCCTCCAGGTCCACCATGTCCCAGGGTGCCCGGGCGGCGGCGTCGCGCTCGGTGAGCGGCGGTAGGTTCCACTTCTCCTCGATCAGCTTGAGCACCGAGGTGTGGTCGTAGACCTCCGAGGAGACGAAGCCGGGCTTCGACCACGGGGAGACCAGAACCGCCGGCACCCGGAACCCCAGGCGGTCGTACCGACCGGCGGCAACGTCGTCCTCCCGCACGTGGCGCCCAAGGCCGGAGTGCCGGAGGAGCCATCGCAGCGGCTGACCGGCGTCGAGCAGGCTGCGGGGGCGGACGCCGTCGGGCTCCACCGCCCCCGGTGGCGGCACGTGGTCGTAGTAGCCACCGTGCTCGTCGTAGAGCCACACCAGCAGCGTGTGCCGCCATCCCGGCCCGCGAAGGACGGCGTCGACCACGGCGGCGGCGAACCCCTCGCCGAGCTGGACGTCCTGCGGGTTCTCCTCGGAGGCGTGCTCGAAGTCGGGGTCCACGATCGACACCGCCGGGAGCGTGCCCGCTTCCGCCTCGGCGAAGAAGCGCTCGACCGGCAGGAGGTGGCGACGGATCCGCAGGAAACCGAGCGGATAGAGGTTGGCGGTGCACTGCAGCTGACCCCGGACCTGGCCCACGAAGCGCGGGAAGAGGTGGCGGCCCAGCAGGCGTGCCCGCCGGTCGAGCTGCAACCGGCCGCCGGCCAGGAAGCGGCCCCGGGACAGCTCGCTCCCCGACCCGTGGTGGTAGTTGGCCCAGCTGACGCCGTAGCGGTCGAGGAGGTCGAAGAGGGTCCCGCCCCGGGGGTAGTCGATGATGCTGGCGAGCTCGTCGTCGATGAGGCCGTTGGCCGTCCCCGAGACGAGGAACCGGCGGTTGGGGAAGGTCGGACCGAGGCAGGAGCAGAACCAGCGATCGGCCAGCGGGAACGTGCGCGCCAGGTCGGCGTAGAACGGCAGGTCGTCGGCGTCCCAGTAGCCCATGGCGGCGTCGTCGGGCGCGGCGACGTCGAGCTCCTCCACGCTGCGCACGAACCCGTCGTTGGCTCCCTCGCCCCACTGGACGTGGCTCGCCCGCCAGCTCTGCGAGGGGGCGCCCTCGCGCTGGGCGACGGATCGGAAGTGGCGGACGGCGACGGGCCGACCGTCGGCGGCCGGGTTGGTGGGCGGCGGGTCGGGGAGCCCGTCGCCGTGGCCGAGCGTGCCGAGGTAGTTGTCGAAGGAGTGGTTCTCCATCATGAGGATCACCACGTGGCGGATCTGCGGCACTCGGTCCGTGCCGGCCGGGACCGCGGGGTCGGGGAGGCGGGTCAGATCCCTGGCGGCGTCCCGGTGCCGGAGCCGGCGCCGCCCGGTGAGCTCCTCGAGGCGCTGGTGCATCCGGGGTCCCTACCCCACGTTGCTGCCACCCCACGGCACCGGCAGCGTGTGGGCACCGGCAGCGTGTGGGCGCCGGCGCCCCCGGCCTCGGCGGCGCAGGGCCTCGGCGACCGGCTCGTCATCCGACCGCGTCGGCCCCTGCGGTGTCGGTGGCCCGCCGGCCCTGGGTCCCCGCTCCGGATGGCTCCGACGGCGGGGTCCGGTCGGGATCGGCTGCCCGGCGCGAGACGCGACGGATCGCCTTGGTGCCGTACATCGACACGTCGGCATCCAGCAGCAGGTCCCGGTCCGGGTGGGCGTAGGCGATGCCGACGCTGACGCCGATGCGGACCTCCCCGTCACCCAGGGCGAAGGGCTGGTCCAGGGACTCCGTGAGGGCGTTGGCGAGATGCTGGGCGTGGGGGGTGGCGTGCGGCGACTCGAGCAGCACGGTGAACTCGTCGCCACCGAGGCGGGCCATGACCGCCTTGCGGTCGCCGGCGTGGGCGGCGACCGCGGCGTGCAGGCGTTGAGCGACGGCGACGAGCAGTCGGTCGCCGGCCGCGTGCCCCAGCCGGTCGTTGACCGTCTTGAACCCGTCCAGGTCACAGAACAACAGCGCCACCTCCACGCCGTCCCGGCGGTGCCGCTCCATCGCCTCCTCCAACGCCTGGGTGAAGGCGAGGCGGCTGGGCAGGCCGGTGAGGGTGTCGCGCAGCGCCATGTCCGCCACCGTGTGCACGGCCGCCTGCCGCCGGGTGTGCAACACGAGCAGCGCACCAGCCACGACCACCAGCAGTGCCGTCAACGCCCAGCGCAGCGAGACGTCCCCGTGCCAGAGGCTGCCGTAGAAGTCCGGAGCCGGCTGGGTGATGACCAGGTGGTACCCGGCCACCCCGACGGGGGCCACGGCCACCACCGTCGGCGCCCGGCCCGCCGTCTGGCCGACCCACGTGGACGATGGGTGCCGGGCAACGGCGGCGAGCAGGGCCGCGGGCGCCTGTCGCCCGAGCTCGGCGTTGTCCGGGCTGCTCAGGACTCGCCCCGACGCGTCGAGCACGCGGCTGGCGGGCGCCTGGGCCGATGGCCATCGCCCGCCCGTACTTGACGATGGCCATCCCCTGGAGCTGATAGCCCACCGCGAGCAGCCCCGATGCGCCCGCCGGGACGACGACCACGACGCTCGGCAACCCGCCGACGTCGACGATGGGCGAGACGCCGGGACCACCGGCGGCGAGCATCGACCGGGCCGACCCCACGATCCGTGGCAGGCGGGCGAGCAGCGGGCCGGCGTCACCCGTCGCGCCCAGCACGGCACCGCTGCGGGCCGTCAGGACGGCGGAATCCGCCCCCGGCAGGCGGCCGACCACCGCGTCGAGAGCGGCTGACGGCTGGGTGGACAGCGTCCCCACCGACGACGCGGCCGCCATGCCCTGAGCCTCGGCGATCCGGGCGAAGTACGCCCTGGACAGGCTGGCCAGCACGGTGGACAACCGGGCGCGGTCCCGCCGGCAGACCGCCCGCTCCCGGCTGACGGCGTGGGCGTCGGCGGCGAAGGCGACCGAGCCGGCGCCGACGACCAGGGCCAGCATCAGCGCCACGACCCCGACGCGGCGGAAGAGGAGCGCCAGGCGGCGCAGCGCCCCCTCCGCCGGGGTCCGTGGGTCCTGCATCAGTCTTGCTATCGGGCAGCGGGGCGACCGGGCTGAGCGCCGACCGGCCACCACGCTCGCGACCGCTTCGGGCCTTTCGGCTTCGACCCGGAAGGCGGCAGCCAAGGCTCAAGACCTGCGGCTCCCGGCCGACAACAACGGCGATGGGATGGAGACGTGCGCTGTCCGTCGCGGCCGTCGCGCTCGTCGCTGCGACAGGCCTCAGCGGGACGGCGGCCGCCGCCCCGGCGCCGCAGGGGCAGGCGCCACCGGCGACCACCCGGGGGCAGGCGACGGTCCGAGCGGCCACCAGCCGGGGACAGGCGACGGTCCCGGGCCTCGACCCGTCGCCGACGTGGGAGGCGACGGCGTCGGGTGCGGTCTGGGACCTGGGCGGAGCGCCCGACGAGGGCCGGCTTCCCCCGGGCCGGCTGCCGGCGGGGGATCCCGTCGTCGCCATCACCGTCGACCCCGCCGGCGGCTACTGGCTGCTCAGCGTGGACGGTTCCGTCTTCCCCTTCGGCTCGGCGCGCTTCCACGGGTCACCGGCCAGCACCCGCACGCGGGTGACCGACGCCGCCGGGCTGGTCCCCACCGCCGACGGCGACGGCTACTGGATCTTCACCGCCGGCGGCAGGGTCCTCGCCTACGGCGACGCCACGACCGCAGCGGCCGTCGCCGGGGATCCGGGCTCCCGCGCGCCGGTCGTGGCGCTGGTGCCGGCGCCCGAGGGCCAGGGCTACTGGCTCGCCCGGGCGGACGGCACCGTCGCCGCCTACGGCGACGCCCCGCTACTGCCGGGCGCCCCGGCCGGCTACCACCTCCGGACCGTCGTCGGGCTGGCAGCCACCCCCGACGGCGGCGGCTACTGGTTGCTCACCGCCGGCGGACAGGTCTTCGCCTCCGGCGACGCTCGCCGGTACGGCCAGGTCCTCTCGACCACGCTCGGCCAGCCCCTCCAGGCGCTGGTGCCCACCACCGACGGGCTCGGGTACTGGCTCGTCGCCCACGACGGCGACGTGTACGCCTTCGGCGACGCCACCGCGGCGGCGCCGCCGGTGCTCGCCTTCGTCCACCAGGACCTCACGACCGGCGACCGGGCGCTCGACTGGGCGATGGCCCAACTGGGCAAGCCCTACCGGTGGGGCGGTGCCGGTCCCGGGGCATTCGACTGTTCGGGGCTCACGATGATGTCGTGGTGGGCCGTCGGGGTGGGCATCCCCCGGGTGGCAGCCGACCAGTTCGAGGCCGACCCGCACGTCCCGCTCAGCCGGCTGCTGGCCGGTGACCTGGTGTTCTGGGCCACCAAGCCGACGCAGGCCGCGACCATCTACCACGTGGCGATGTACGTGGGCGGCGGCCGGATCGTCCAGGCCCCCTACCCGGGCCAGGTCGTGTCCACGACGTGGCTCGGCGGCACGGGGCTGGTCGCCCAGGCGGCGGCACCCGAGACCTGACGGGTACCGCCACCGGCGGCTCGTCCGCCACCTGGCCGCCGCGCGGCCGAACTGCCCATCCGGCCGGCGCCGCCGGTACGGCCGGTGCAACCGGTGAAGCCGGCGCGGCTGGTGCAACCGGTGCGGCCGGTGAAGCAGGTACAGGCCGGACCACCTGGTGCAGCCTGGGCGCCGCTGGACCGGCGCGCCGCCGACCCCGGGAACTCAGTTGGCGCCGAGGGCCCAGTCGGCGGGGTACCGGTACGCCTTGTCGAGCTTGCCTGCCTGCTCCGTCATCGTCGTGAAGTGGCCGGCGGAGACGCCGCCGAGGGTGATCGTGGCCGGGACGTTGGTGACGGGCCCGGTCGCACAATTCGGGTTGCAGCTCTCCTCGGTCCAGACACCGTGGCCGACGGCGCTCTGCGGGCCCCATGACGACCAGTGGATGTGGTCGACGATGTTGCTCGAATCCACGCTGTAGTCGATCGTCTTCGGCTCCCTGCCCTCGTAGCCCACGTTGCCGTTGCTCATGCGGACGAGCAGCACCGGCTCCTGCGATCCGGCAGTGGTCCCCGCCGCTGCGGTGGTGGTCGAGGTGGACCGGCTGGGGGCGGTCGTCGCCGGCGGAGCGGTCGTGGAGGGAGTCGCCGTGTGGTCCGTCGTCGCCGGGGCCGTCGTCGGCGCGGAGGTCGTCGCCGACGTGGGCGCTGCTGTCGTGGAGGTCGTGGAGGCAGAGGTGCCCCTGCCGCCAGAGGTGCCGCTGCCGCCAGAGGTGCCGCTGGCGCCAGCCCGGGAGGTGGTGGTCGTGGAGGACCTCCCGGAGTTGGCCGAAGGGGACGAGGAGGCCGCCGTCCCGCTCGCGGCCCCGCCACACGCAGCGAGGGTGCCAGCCGACGCGAGAAGGATGGCGGCCACCGAGGCGTGCCGGGAGAACGTCTTGAGCATGGATCCCTTTCCGGCGGGTCCGTCGTCGCCGCCGCCCTAGGAGACGGATCGACCGCCTGGAGAGTTCCGTCGGCGACGGCGCCGGTGGGCGCGGGACGGGCCGTCAGCCGGCGGCCGGTCAGGTGGCGAGGTGGGCCGGGCGTCCCATGCGGCGGACGGCTCTCCTGCGGACGAGGACCGCACGCCCATCGACGCCGGGGACCCGTGGCACGGCCACCCTCCGTGGCGTCCATCCGTTCGGAAGGCGGCAGCCCGGGCCACCTCCGACGAACTGTGCGGAGATCCAACCCGAATTTCGGTACGTGGGTACGCACAGTTCGAGTCGACGGCCCGAGCATGCGTCCTTCACGGCCGCCCGGCGTGACAACGTGGGTCTGCACCCGCCCCCCGTGAGCGCCTGGCCGCCCGACAGCGCCGCCGGCTCACGACCGGGCCCGACGAGCGCGACGCCGTCGCCCCGACCGGCCCGCGGACGCCCGGATCCCACCCGCTTCGGGTGAACCGAGGCCACGAGCCCACTCCTAGCGTGGCCAGCACCGGCCGGGTGGGCTCGGGGGCCTCGCTGAGCAGCCAACGATCCCCCGACCACCTCGGCCGGCGACCACGAAGGCGTGCCCCAGGCGGGACCTCTCGGCCGGCGGGGAGGCCTAGTCCCGCTGGGCGCGCCGTTCCTTGCGCCGACGGTGCCGTCGCAGGACACCGACGCCCATCCACACCACCGCCCCGAACACCGCCATCACGACGGTGTAGAGCCACATCGGCCACGTGAACGTGAGGATCACGAACCGGAAGGTCACGTCCTCGGTGTTCTGGATCACGAAGATCAGCAGGGCAGCGGCGGCGACGACCGCGGACGCCGACCAACCGAACAGCCACCGGCGCGCCGACGACGAGGACTGCGACTGGCGGGGAGGGCTCTGTGCCATCACCGCCACGCTCCCGGGCGCCCGCCCGCCGCGCCAGAGGCGAAGGTCCCCAAAGCGTCACCCGGACCCGACCGCCGCCGGCAACGCACGAGGACCGACGCAACGGGAACACCTCAGGCCTCGACGCCCGCCGACGCCACCCGCAAGGCCCAAGGCCCAAGGCCCAAGGCCGGCGCCATGGCAGCACACCCCAGGACCGGCGCCTGCCGATGCCGGTCAGCCGTGCGGCGCGAGCCGCCGGCGGGCGACGGCGGCGAGGAACCCCCGCCCGGCGAGCACGAAGGCCCCGATGAAGCCGAGGGAGACCGCCACGAAGGGGACGGCCGTCCCCTGCCCGGCGATGACGCGGAGCACCATGCCGACGGCAACGGTCACGACTGTGATCGCCACCCCCGCACGCAGGGTCTCGGGCGCCCACGGCGGCCCGTCGAGCCGGCCGGCAGAGAGGCAGGCGAGGACGACCCAGCCGGCGACGAGCCCGGCGGCGAAGGGCCAGAACGTGCCGAGGAACCCGCGGACGCTCTCGGCGTGGTGGTGGCTGGCGCGCCCGATGGCGACGAAGGCCACCACGACGACCACGTCGATCACCGCCGCCGCCCACCGGGGCGAGGCGCCGGGCTTCGCCACCCGCACGGCGCCGGTCACGACGGGTCGGGTCCCCGACCGCCGGTGAGCGCAGCGATCACCGCCGGGAAGGCGGCCACGGCGCGCTGCCTCAGCTCGGCGGGCGTGAGCAACTGCACCGGGTGCGGGACGTAGACGACCTGGCAGTCGTCCATGGCGAGCAGCCGGGCCTGCTCGATGGCCTCATCGACGAACGGCTCGGTCGCCACGGCGACGGCCGGGATGCCCCTGCGCTCGAACCTCACGATGTCGTACACACTGCACGACGTACAGGAGCCTCAATCAGCGAGCGCTTCCACCACCAGGTCGGCGCGGGCGGCTACCTCGTCGATCACCTGCGGGGCCGCCGGCTTGGAGAAGATCTCCTTCGCCGCCCGGGAGGTCGTCGCCCCGGCGTCGCGCAGCAGTTCCTCCATCGTGTCGAGCAGCTCCGAGCCACGGTTCTTGCGGATGTCGAGGAGGGCGACGTGCAGACCTTCGATGCCGGCGGGCCGCGTCGCCAGCGGCTCCGAGGTGCGCACCCGATCGTCGAGCGGGCTCACGTAGCGCTGTGTCATCCGGCTGCCACCTCTCGCGAGACGATCTTCGAGCCCATGCCGGTGCACGGGCCGAGAACCGCAGAGTAACGCCCGGCCTCGCCTCCCGCCACGACGAAGACGATCCCTTCGGGGGACGCCCACTTCGTGATGAGCTCGTCCGGGTCGGCGCGGTGGACGACCTCGGTCGTCTCGCCCCGGTGCAGCTCGCGGGCCGGCTTTCGCACCGCGTCGAACATCGCCGTCCGCAGCCGCTCCTTGCTCCAGCCGGCCTGCCGGAACATCGCGGCGTGCTCGGGGCAGATCACGAACACCGACGGCTCCTCGAGGGGCCACCAGTTGGTGCTCCACGTCGTCGATGCCGCCCAGGCCAGGACGTGGGCCAGATCCTCGGGCGTGCGGCTGCGATGCTCGGAGATCGACAGCGGGGCGTCGCAGCCGACGAGGGTGACGACCGAAGCCTCCGGGGCGAACCCTCGCTCGACGTGCAGCGGCTCCCAGGGGCTCACCTCCTCGTCCTCGGCGAGGCAGAAGCCGACCTTGCCCATCTGCCCGAGCGTGGAGCGGTCGAGCCGGCCGGGCATGCCCCCGCCGGTGAGGGAGACGACGAGACGGAGGGCACGCCCGATGGTGAGGTTGGCGCGCGAGCCCGGCCCGAGGGCGCCCATCTTGGCGTTCAGCCCGATCCGGTCACGCACCGGTCCGTTGACGATGACGAGCTGCCCGGCCGGTTGGGTCGTGACGGCCTGGCCGTGGAGGTTGAAGGCGGGGTCCAGGGCGGCCTCGACCGCAGCGAGGACCACGGGGAAATACGACGGGCGGCACCCGGCGAGCACCGCGCACGCTGCGACCCGGGCGAGCGTCGCCTCCCCCAGAGCGGGCGGCACGGGTCCGAACGACCTCGACGGGTCCCGGCCGGCCAGCATCGCCTCGACCCGCTCCTCGGTCGGCGGGACGACGGGGAGCCCGTCGGTCCAGCCGAGCTCGAACATCTCCTCCATCTCGTCGATCCCCGGCGCCGGCGCGGCGGAGGCCAGCGCTTCCCACAACGAGGGATCGACGGCTGCCTTCGAGGCGCACCCCGGCTTGCGCAACGGCTCGGAGGCCGCCGGCGTGGGCAGCTCAGGCACCCCCAGGAGCTCTGCCGCTCGACCGAGCAGCACCTCGAGCGCCGGCTGGTCCCAGCCAACGACCGTTCCCCGCACCGTGACATCCCGGTCCACCAGCACGACGGTGGGCACGGACTGCAGCTCGTAGCGCCGGGAGGTCTCGAAGGGCTGCTCCTCGGAGACGGCCGGTCCCATCCACCCGAGCCGGCGCGCCGTTCGCGTCGCGACCTCGAGAGGGTCCTCGAACACCGCAACCGCTCGCAGCCCGGCCCCCGCCCACGCCTCCACGAGCGGCCCGAGTCGCCGGAGCGCCAGGGCCGAGGTCGGGCACTCCTCGGAGACGAACAGGAGGAGACCGGCGCCGCCGGCCACCAACCGGTCCAGGGAGGCGTCACCGGCGGACACGGCCCGCACCGACAGCTCGGGCGCCCGATCCCCGTCGATGGTGCTCATGTCCGCTGCACCGCCGCGCTCGTCATCTCCACCACGGCGCCGAGTCTGTCACGACCGCGCCGGGCGACGGCACCGTCCGGACGCGCCGGCTCAGGCGGCGATGGCCGCGCGGAGCTGGGCGAGGCGGGCGTGGTCGAGCGAATACCAGACCCACTTGCCACGACGCTCCCCGTGCACCAGCCCGGCTTCGGAGAGGATTTTCAGGTGGTGGGAGACCGTCCCCTGGCTCTTGCCGATCGGACCGACGAACTCGCAGACGCAGATCTCACCCGCAGGCGCAGCCGCGAGCATCGAGAGGAGCCGGAGCCGGACGGGGTCGCCGAGGGCGCTGAACCCTTGGGCCAGCACGGTGGCCTGGTCGACGCCGAGGGGGGCGGCGAGGACCGAGGGGCAGCAGTCGGCGGTCGCAGGCGGCTGGATGACGGCGGCAGGCTCGGGGGCCACAACCTCTCCCATTGACAATCTTCGTTGCATCGACCAGGATCAACGCATCAACAGTTGTCGATGGTAGCAGGAGGCTGCGGTGGCCCGTGTCCAGTTGGCGATCAACGTGTCCGACCTCGAGCAGGCGATCGCCTTCTACTCGAAGCTGTTCGGGACCGGCCCGGCGAAGGTCCGTCCGGGGTACGCCAACTTCGCGGTGGTCGACCCACCGCTGAAGATGGTGCTGATCGAGGACGCCGGCCGCACCCCCGGGAGCCTCAACCACCTGGGCGTCGAGGTGGGGAGCACCGCGGAGGTCGCAGCGGCGCAGGCCCGCCTGACCGGTGAGGGGCTGACGACCGCCGCCGAGACCGGGACGACGTGCTGCTACGCGGTGCAGGACAAGGTCTGGGTCGACGGCCCCGGCGGCGAGCCCTGGGAGATCTACACGGTGCTCGCCGACGCCGACGCCGACGTCTCATCCCTCCCGCCTCGCCAGACGGTCCCGGGAACGGGCGCGTGCTGCTGAGCGCCCGGCACGTGGTGGGCTCGCGCTGGAGAGCGGCGTGAGCGACGTGGTGCACGAGCGCCCGATGAAGACCGCTACCGACGGTGCCGTGATCGGCCGGTTGTCGTTCGTCGACCGGTTCCTGCCGGTGTGGATCCTCGCGGCGATGGGCCTCGGTCTGGGCCTCGGCCGGAGGGTCCCGGGCCTGAACCGGGCGCTGGACTCGGTGCAGGTGACCTCCGGGACGTCGCTGCCGATCTTCGTCGGGCTGCTGGTGATGATGTACCCGGTGCTGGCCAAGGTCCGCTACGGCCAGGTGGGCGCGGTCACCCGGGACCGGCGGATGCTCGTGTCCTCCCTTGTGCTCAACTGGGTGGTCGGCCCGGCGGTCATGTTCGCCCTCGCGTGGCTGTTGCTGCCCGACCTCCCCGCCTACCGCACGGGGTTGATCATCGTGGGGCTGGCCCGCTGCATCGCCATGGTCCTGATCTGGAACGACCTGTCCTGTGGCGACCGGGAGGCGGCTGCGGTGCTCGTCGCCCTGAACTCGCTGTTCCAGATCCTGATGTTCTCGGTGCTCGGCTGGTTCTACCTGAAGGTCCTGCCCGGCTGGCTCGGCCTGTCCACCGTCGGGTTGCACCTGTCCATCGGTCGGATCGCAGAGACGGTGGCCATCTTCCTCGGTGTGCCACTGGTGGCCGGCTTCCTGACACGGACCATCGGCGAGCGCGCCAAGGGCCGGGTCTGGTACGAGCAGCGGCTCCTCCCCCGCCTCGGGCCGTTCGCCCTCTACGGGTTGCTGTACACGATCGTGATCCTCTTCGCCCTCCAGGGCCACACCATCACCACGCACCCCGGCGACGTGGCCCGCATCGCCCTTCCCCTGCTCGCCTACTTCGCCATCATGTGGTTCGGGTCGTTCCTGCTCGGCCGGCGCCTCCGCCTCGGCTACCAGCGCACCGCCACGCTCGCTTTCACCGCTGCCGGCAACAACTTCGAGTTGGCCATCGCCGTGTGCATCGGCGTCTTCGGCGTCACCAGCGGCCAGGCGCTCGCGGGTGTCGTCGGGCCCCTCATCGAGGTCCCCGTCCTCGTGTCCCTCGTCTATGTCTCGTTGTGGGCCCGCCGCCGCTTCTACCCTGCTACACCAGCGCGGAGCTAGGGCGTGCACCTCGTCGCCGTCGGCGGCTCGGACGCCGGCATCTCGGCCGCCCTTCGGGCCAGGGAGCTTGAGCCCGGAGCCGAGGTCACCGTCGTCGTTGCCGACGCCTATCCCAACTTCTCGATCTGCGGCATCCCGTACCTCATCTCCGGTGAGGTCGGGCACTGGCGGGACCTCGCCCACCGCACCCTCGGCGACCTGGAGGCCGCCGGCCTCCGCCTGCGACTGGACACCGTGGTCACCCGCATCGATCCCGGCGGCCACCGGGTCACGCTGCGCGACGCCGGCGGCGCCGAGGAGATCCTCACCTACGACGCCCTGGTCGTGGGCACCGGCGCCCGGCCGGTCGTGCCGCCGATCGACGGGCTCGACGGCCCGGCGGCCCTCGGCCCGGCGGACGGGGTCCACCTCCTGCACACCATGGACGACACCTTCGCCCTCACGGCCACCCTCGAGAGCGGCCGGCCTTCGAGGGCATTGATCGTCGGCGCCGGCTACGTCGGCTTGGAGATGGGCGACGGGCTGCGTTCGCGCGGCCTGGCGGTCGTCCAGGTCGAGCGCCTCCCCGAGGTGCTCCCCACCGTCGACGCCGATCTCGGCGCCCTCGTGCGGGCCGAGCTCGCGGCCCACGGCGTCGAGGTCGCCACCGCCACAACCGTCCGGGCGATCCGCCGCGCGCCGGCAGGGGCGCAGGGCCGCCTGCGCGTCGAGGCCGCCGCCGCCGACGCCCGGCCGGTTTCGTGGGACGTCGATGTGGTCCTGGTGTCGGTCGGTGTCCGCCCCGAGACTGCGCTGCTCACCGCCGCCGGCGCCGCCACCGGAGCCGGAGGGGCGGTCGCGGTCGACGAGGGGATGCGCACCGGTCTGCCCGACGTGTTCGCCGCCGGCGACTGCGTCGTCACCCACCACCGGCTCCTCGGAGTCACCTACCTGCCGTTGGGCACCACCGCCCACAAGCAGGGCCGGGTCGCCGGCGAGAACGCCGTCGGGGGCGCCGCCCGCTACGCCGGCAGCCTCGGCACCCAGGTCGTCAAGGTCTTCGACGTCGTGGCGGCTCGCACCGGGCTGCGGGATCACGAGGCCGCCGGCCGCTGGTCGCCCGCCACCGCCGGCTCCGCCCCCGACGACCACAAGGCCTACTACCCCGGCGCCCACCCCATCGCCGCCCGCGTCACGGGCGACACCGGCACCGGTCGATTGCTCGGCGCCCAGCTCGTCGGCCGGCTCGGCACCGAGGTCGCCAAGCGCATCGACGTCTTCGCTACAGCCATCCACCACGGCATGACCGTCGCATCCCTCGACGAGCTCGACCTGTCCTACACCCCACCGCTCGGCTCGCCGTGGGACGCCGTGCAGATGGCGGGCCAGGCGTGGGTCCGGGCCCACCGGCCCGACCCGCCCGCGCGCGCCGGGCGCTAGAGGCGGGGATCGACCGGTCGCTCTCGAGGGCGTACTCACGCAGGGTGAGGACCCGGATGTGCCCGACGCCACGCCGGCGCAGCCGGCCGAGGTGCCCTCCGCCGTGCACTCGGGTCCGTAGACGAACCGGAGGCACTCCCCGCCGCGCGCCTTGACCCCGGGCTGTGCGAGTTCTCGACGCCGCGGTGGGCCGCCTCCCCGGGTTCGACCACCACGCCCTCGCCGCCGTCGCGGGGGCCCCTCCCACCACCCCACGCCGCCCGGCGGCCGCCCGGGTCGGCGAGGTGGCGGGTCGCTGCGTCGTCGCGATCGTCAGGAGCATGTGCAGTCCGTCTCGTCGCAGCGTCGATCACGCCCGCCGAGCGAAGCTCGCGCCTGCGGTCGCCGCAGCCGCCCGGCTGACTCGGCGCACGACGATCCGCAACCGGCCCCGACGCTGCCCGACGGTGACGACAGCCAGCAGCGGCCAGCGGGCCACCCCGGCAGGCAACGGCAGGGTCCAGACTGCCTGCCGCCCGGCATCGACGACCCCCACCAAGGAGCGGCCTGCCGGGCCGAGCGCCACCCGGGCGGTGCGGTGCGGCGCGCGCACGCGCACCGGATCCCTGCCGATCCGCTCGAGCGGCCCGGACCAACGTCGCCCCACCCCGACGACGACGGGCGTGAGGCCGAGGTTGGTGACGCGCACGACCGCCGGGCCACGATCCGTCGCCACGGCCACGTCGACCCCGGCGTCGTCCGGTCGGTCGCCGAGCCGGAACCCGGCCCACACCGCCCAGCCGCCGAAGGCCGTCGCTGCGACCAGGAGCCCGGATACGACCACCACGATCCCCGCTGCACCCACCGCAGTCCTCCGCGAAATCGCTCGATGCGCTCCGCCGGGAAGGACACCGCCCGGTCCCGGCCGGTTGCGGGCGATCCG
>DASSZM010000073.1:0-16357 GCA_035702855.1 Acidimicrobiales bacterium
CCTTCGCGCGCCCCCTTCGCGCGCCCCACCCGGCCGGTTGCAGGTTCCACGGCACCCGTCCGGGGGCGCCCACCGCCTCCAACGCCCCCACCTCCCGCTCGCAGCCCGCCGGACCGGCCCCCCGCCGCCGGCCCCGCCCGCCCTCGTTCCGGCCCTGCCCCTGCCCCTGCCCCTGCCGCCCCGCCGGCGCCCCTGCCCCGCCGGCGCCCCTTCGCGCGCCCCCTTCGCGCGCCCCACCCGGCCGGTTGCAGGTTCCACGGCACCCGTCCGGGGGCGCCCACCGCCTCCAACGCCCCCACCTCCCGCTCGCAGCCCGCCGGACCGGGTCCGACCGGGGGCGTTGGCCGCCCTGGGGGCCGGCGCCCGCTCACAACCTCCCGCCAGGGCCCCCAGGGCAGCGAACGCCCCCACTTCGTCGCCAATTGGGGCCACGGTGACCAACACCGGGGGCGCAGAGCGCCTTCCGTACCCCCAGGCCCCCGCCTCGACCGCCTACCCGGCTGAGAGCCACGCCGACGCCACGCCGATGTCACCCCGAGCGCGCCGGTGCCCCCCCCAGGTGGGGGCACCACGACCCTTCGGGCCCGGGCTCGACCGGCGCCCCGGCGCCCCGGCGCCCCGGCGCCCCGGCGCCCGGAACGTCTAGCGGTTGGTCAGGGCATTGCCCTTGGCCGCCGGGCGGCGGTCACCCCACGGCGGGGGGATCACCTCGACGCTGCCGCCGGCGGAGCGGATCGCCTCGGCCGCCGACGCCGACAGGGCGTGGGCCGACACCTCGAGGGCCCGGGTGAGCTGGCCGCGGCCGAGGACCTTGACCAGGCCGTGCTTGTGCACCAGCCCGGCGGCCCGGAGGGTGTCGGGGTTGACCACGTTGCCGTCGAACTCCTCGAGGGTGTCGAGGTTGACGACGGTGTACTCCACCCGGAACGGGTTCTTGAACCCCTTCAGCTTCGGGATCCGCTGGGTGAGGGGCAGCTGGCCGCCCTCGAACCCGGGCTTGATGTTGTTGCGGGCGCCCTGGCCCTTGGTGCCGCGGCCGGCGGTCTTGCCGCCCTTGCCGGCGATGCCGCGTCCGACCCGGCGGCGGGACTTGGTCGAGCCGGCAGGCGGCTGCAGGTCGTGGATCTTCATGCTCAGGACTCCTTCGCGGAGGCGGGCTCGGCCGCCTCGACCCGCACGAGGTGGGGGACGCGGGCGATCATGCCGCGGATCTCCGGCCGGTCCGGCAGCGTGTTGGAGCTGCCGATGCCGTGCAGGCCGAGGGCGCGCAGCGTGCCCCGGTGCTTGGGCTTGGTGCCGATGCCGGAGCGCACCTGGGTGACGAGCAGATCGGCCATCACGCCACCTCGTCGGGGACGTGGGGACCGCGCTGGGTCTCGTTGTAGGCGCGCAGGACGCCGGTCGGGATGATCTCCTCGGCCGACAGGCCCCGCAGCCTGGCGATGTCGTCGGGCCGCTTGAGGGCCCGCAGGCCGGCGACGGTCGCCTGGGCGACGTTGATGCTGTTGGACGAGCCGAGCGACTTGGCCAGGATGTCGTGGATGCCGGCCATCTCGAGGATGGCCCGGGCCGCACCACCGGCGATCACACCGGTACCGGGCGCCGCCGGCTTGAGCAGCACCCGGCCGGCGCCGGCCTCGCCGAGCACCGGGTGGGTGATGGTGCTGCCGGCGAGCGGGACCTTGAAGAGGTTCTTCTTCGCCTCTTCGATGCCCTTCTGCACTGCCAGGCCGGCCTCCTTGGCCTTCCCGTAGCCGAGGCCGACGGTGCCCTGACCGTCGCCGATGACCATGAGGGCGGCGAAGGAGAAGCGCCGGCCGCCCTTGACGACCTTGGCGACGCGGTTGACCTTGATGGTGCGGTCTTCGTACTGGGACTCGGGCGGCATCAGGTCAGAACTCCAGTCCGGCCTCGCGGGCCGCGTCGGCGACCGCAGCGATGCGGCCGTGGTAGAGGAAGCCACCCCGGTCGAACACGACGGCCGTGACCCCGGCGGCCTTGGCCCGCTCGGCGACGAGCCGGCCGACGCTGGCGGCGGCCGTCTTGTTGCCGGTGGGGCCGGCGGCCCGGACGTCGGCCTCGACCGACGACGCGGCCGCCAGCGTGCGGCCGCTGCGGTCGTCGATGACCTGGGCGACGATGTGCTTGTTGGAGCGGTGCACGGCGAGGCGGGGACGCTCGGTGGTGCCGCTCACCCGCTTGCGCACCCGGTGGTGGCGCCGGGCGAGGGCCCGCTGCTTCTGCTTGGTGCTGTAGCTCATCGGAGGCTCCTACTCGCCGGCCGCTACTTGGCGGCCTTGCCGGCCTTGCGGATGACCCGCTCGCCGGCGTAGCGCACACCCTTGCCCTTGTAGGGCTCGGGCTTGCGGATCTTGCGGATGTTGGCGGCCACCTGACCGACCATCTCCTTGTCGATCCCGCGCACGGCGATGCGGGTCGGCGCGGGGACCTCGAAGGTGATGCCGTCGGGGGCGTCGACGACGACGGGGTGGGAGAAGCCGAGGGCCAGCTCGATCTGCTCGGCGCCGCGGGCCGTGGCCCGGTAGCCGACGCCGACGATCTCGAGCTCCTTGGTGAACCCGTCGGTCACGCCCACGACCATGTTGTTGACCAGGCTGCGGGTGAGGCCGTGCAGGGCGCGGTTGTGGCGCTCGTCGTCGGGGCGCTCGACGAGGAGCGTCTGCTCCTCCTGGCGGACGGTGATGGCGCCGGGCAGGTCACGCCGGAGGGTGCCCTTGGGGCCCTTCACCGTCACGGACCGGTCGGCGAGGGACACCTCGACGCCACTGGGCAGCGCGATGGGGCTGCGGCCGATGCGGGACATGGATCAGCTCCTCACCAGACGTAGCAGAGGACCTCGCCGCCCACGCGGCGCTTGCGCGCCTCGCGGTCGGTCATGAGGCCCTGGCTGGTGGACAGGACGGCGACGCCGAGGCCGCCGAGGACCCGCGGCAGCTTGTCGGCGGCGGTGTAGACGCGCAGGCCGGGCTTGGAGATCCGGCGGATGCCGGAGATGGTCCGGGTGCGGTCGGGGGCGTACTTCATGCGGACTTCGAGCACCCGCCCGGGGCGGTTGCCGTCAGTGGTCACCTCGAAGCTGGTGATGTAGCCCTCCTTCACGAGGACGGCCGCCAGGGCCTCCTTGAGCTTGGAGGACGGCATCCGCACCTCGTCGTGCATGGCGACGTTGGCATTGCGGATGCGGGTCAGCATGTCGGCGATCGGGTCGGTCATGGTCACGGCGGCGTCCTCCTACCAGCTCGCCTTGGTGACGCCGGGCACCTCGCCGGCGTGGGCCAGCTCGCGCAGGCAGATGCGGCACAGGCCGAACTTGCGGAACACCGAGTGCGGGCGGCCGCAGCGACGGCAGCGGGTGTAAGCCCGGACCTTGTACTTCGGCTTCCGCTGCGCCTTGATGATCAGCGCCTTCTTCGCCATTACTGGTTGCCCTCCTTGCGGAACGGGAAGCCGAACGCGTCGAGCAGGGCGCGGCCCTCGGCGTTGGTGCGTGCGGTCGTGACGATGGTGATGTCCATCCCCCGGGTGGTGTCGATCTTGTCGTAGTCGATCTCGGGGAAGATGAGCTGCTCGGTGACGCCGAAGGTGTAGTTGCCCCGGCCGTCGAAGCCTCGGGTCGGCAGCCCCCGGAAGTCCCGGATGCGCGGGATGGCGAGGCTGACCAGACGGTCGAAGAACTCCCACATCCGGTCGCCGCGCAGGGTGACCTTGACGCCGATCGGGTTGCCCTCGCGAAGCTTGAAGCCGGCGATGGACTTCTTCGCCACCGTCACCATCGGCTTCTGGCCGGTGATGGCGGCGAGGTCGCGCACCGCCCCCTCGAGGAGGGACTGCTGCTGGGTGGCCCGGCCGACCCCGCTGTTGAGGACGATCTTCTCGAGGCGGGGGACGAGCATGACGTTGCCGAGGCCGAGGTCGCGCTGCAGCTGGGCGCGCAGCTCGCTGTCGTAGCGGACCTTGAGGCGCGGCCGGGACGGGGCGTCCACGGTGGCGGCGGGGCTCACAGCGACCCTCCGCAGTGCACGCACACCCGGTGCTTGGAGCCGTCGTCGTCGATCCGGTACCCGATGCGGGTGGCGCCGTCCTTGGAGCAGACGATGGCGACGTTGGAGGCGTGGATCGGCATGTCCTTGTCGATGATCCCGCCCTTCAGGCGGGTCGAGGTCTGGCGCTGGTGCTTCTTGGCGACGTTGACGCCCTCGACGATCACCCGGTTGGTCTCGGGGAGCACGCGGGTGATCTCGCCGGTCTTGCCCCGCTCCTTGCCGGAGAGGACCTGGACGCGGTCACCCTTCTTGAGCTTCATCTTCGTGGGGGCCTTGATCTTGGGTGAGGGCATCTCAGAGCACCTCCGGGGCGAGCGAGACGATCCGCATGAAGCGCTTGTCACGCAGCTCCCGGCCCACCGGGCCGAAGATGCGGGTGCCACGCGGCTGCTGCTGGTCGTTGATGAGGACGGCGGCGTTCTCGTCGAAGCGGATGTAGCTCCCGTCCGCCCGCCGCTTCTCCTTCTTGGTGCGGACGACGACGCACTTGACGACGTCGCCCTTCTTCACGTTGGCGCCGGGGATGGCGTCCTTCACGGTGGCCACGAACACGTCCCCGATCGAGGCGTACCGGCGCTTGGAGCCGCCGAGCACCTTGATGCAGAGGACCTCCTTGGCCCCGGAGTTGTCGGCCACCCGGAGGCGGCTCTCCTGCTGGATCATGGGGAACCTCCTCCCTTACTTGGCCCGCTCGAGGACCTCGACCACCCGCCAGCGCTTGCGCTTGGAGAGCGGCCGGGTCTCGGCCAGGCGGACACGGTCGCCGACCTTCAGGGCCGGGTCCTCGTTGTGGGCGAGCAGGCGCTTGGTGCGCTGCACGGTCTTGGCGTAGCGGGGGTGGCGGACGCGCTCGACGACGGCCACGACCACGGTCTTGTCCATGGCGGTGGAGGCCACCAGGCCCTCGCGGACCTTGCGCCGGTTGAGGCGGTCGGCGTCGGCGCCTTCGCGCAGCTCCTCGGGCACGAGCGACTCGGCCGACGTCACCGCCGCCGCCTCGTCGGACGCGACGGTCTCGTTGGACTCGGACGACGACATCAGGCCGACACCTCCGCCGCCTCGGCGGCCTCGATCTCCCGCTCGCGCTGGATCGTCAGGATCCGCGCGATGTCCTTGCGGACCTGGCTCATGCGGGACGAGTTGTCCTGCTTACCGGTGGCGAGCTGGAAGCGCAGGGTGAACAGCTCCTCACGGCTCTCGACCAGCTTGGCCTCCAGCTCGTCGGGGTTGAGGTCCCGGAGCTCTGCAGGCTTGGTCATCAGACGTGCACCTCCTCCTGGACGCTGCGGGTGACGAAGCGCGCCTTGATCGGCAGCTTCTGGATCGCCCGCTCCATGGCGGAACGGCCCAGGGCCTCGTCGACCCCGCCGAGCTCGAAGAGGATCCGGCCCGGCTTGACGACGGCCACCCAGAACTCGGGGTTGCCCTTGCCCGAGCCCATGCGGGTCTCGGCCGGCTTCTGGGTGATCGGCTTGTCGGGGAACACCCGGATCCACACCTTCCCACCACGACGGACGTGGCGGGTCATGGCGATACGGGCGGCCTCGATCTGGCGGGCGGTGATCCAACCGGGCTCGAGGGCCTGGATCCCGTACTCGCCGAAGCTGACGGTGGTCCCACCCTTCGCCTGGCCGGTGAGCCGGCCCCGCTGGACCTTGCGGTGCTTGACCTTGCGCGGCATCAACATGGCTCAGCTGTCCTTCGGGAAGTGGGGGGTCTCGTGGTGCTCGCCCCGGGTGCGGCGCTCGATGTCCTCTTCCTCGGCGAGGAGGCGCTCGAGCTCCGGGTCCACCTTCACGATCGGTTCGGCCTCGGCCACCGGCTCCACGGCGGCACCCTCCTCGGGCGCCTCGGGGGCCGGGGCGGGCGGTGCCCCGACACCGGCGCCGGGCTCGCCGGCGTCGGGCCGGCGGCGGCCGCCGCCGGCGGAGACGATCCGCCGGGGGCGGGCCTGGCCGGCGGTCTCGCCGACGGCCATGGCCGCCTCGCGGCTGATCTTGTCCTCGGTGCTGACCTTGTAGGGGAGGATGTCGCCCTTGTAGATCCAGACCTTCACGCCGATGCGGCCGTAGGTGGTCTTGGCCTCGCGGAAGCCGTAGTCGATGTCGGCCCGCAGCGTGTGCAGCGGCACCCGACCCTCGCGGTAGAACTCCCGGCGGGACATCTCCGAGCCGCCGAGGCGGCCGGCGCACTGCACCCGGATGCCGAGAGCACCCGCCTTCTGCACGGTCTGGACCGTGCGCTTCATCGCCCGGCGGAAGCTCACCCGGCCGGCCAGCTGGTCGGCGATGCCCTGCGCCATGAGGGCGGCGTCCAGCTCGGGCTGCTTGATCTCCTGGATGTTGAGCTGGACCTTCGGGTTCTTGGTGATCTCGGCGAGCTTGGTGCGGAGGCGGTCGGCCTCGGCGCCCCGCCGGCCGATCACGATGCCCGGCCGGGCGGTGTGCACGTCGATGCGCAGCCGGTCCCGGGTGCGCTCGATCTCGATCCGGCTGACGGCCGCCCGCTCGAGCTGGCTCATCAGGTAGTGCCGGATCTCCCAGTCCTCGATGAGGTAGTCCTGGTACTCACGGTCGTTGAACCACCGGGACTTCCAGTCGGTGGTGACGCCGAGGCGGAACCCGTACGGGTTGACCTTCTGACCCATTACTGCTCCTCCCCGCCGTCCTCGGCGGCGGTCTCGGTGGTAGCCGGCTCGCCGGCGGCCTGCGGCTCGTCGGCGGCGGCCTGCGCCTCCCGGTCGGCGGCGGTCTCGATGACCTCGCCCGCCTCGGCCTCGGCGACGGCCAGGGCCTCGGTGTCGACGATGCCCTCCTCGTCGGCGGCGGCGGCGACCTCGGCAGCGGAGGGCTCCTCGGCGCCGGGAGCGAAGCTCGGGGTGTCCGAGGCGGTCGCCTCGGTCGTGGTCTCCTCGGTCTCCGGCTCCTCCATCGGCACCCCTGCCCGGCGCTGCGCCCGGCTGCGGGTGTCCCCGGCGGAGCGGGAGCTGCGCACCCGGCGCTCGCGGGCGGCGAGCTGCTCGGCGCGGCGGCGGGCCCGCATCCGCTCGAGCTGCTCGCTCGGCATGCGGCTCACGATGATCGTGATGTGGCTGGTGCGCTTGCGGATCCGGGTCGCCCGGCCGCGCGCCCGGGGACGCCACCGCTTGATGGTGGTGCCCTCGTCGGCGAAGCAGGCCGAGACGTACAGCTCCTCGGCCTCCTGGTCGTCGTTGTTCTCGGCGTTGGCGACCGCCGAGTGCAGCAGCTTGCCGACCACGAGGGCGGCGTCGCGCTCGGCGAAGCGGAGGATGGCCTCGGCCTCGTTCACGGGCTTGCCGCGCACCAGGTCGAGCACCTCCCGCACCTTGTTGGGGGCGATGCGGGAGTGCCGCAGCACCGCCCTGGTGCCGGGACGCTCGTTGGTCTTCGGACCGGGCATCAGCGCCTCCCCGACCTCTCCTGGCCGGCGTGGAAGCGGAACGTCCGCGTCGGGGCGAACTCACCCAGCTTGTGGCCGACCATCGATTCGGTGATGTAGACGGGCACGTGCTTGCGCCCGTCGTGGACGGCGATCGTGTGACCGACCATGTCGGGGATGATCGTCGAACGACGAGACCAGGTCTTCACGACCCGCTTCTCGTTGCGGGAGTTGAGGTCGTCCACCTTCTTCAGCAGGTGGTCGTCGACGAACGGGCCCTTCTTCAGGCTGCGGGGCATGCGGGACTACCTCCGGGCGCCGCGGGTGCGCCGGCGGCGGACGATGAGCTTCTCGGACGGCTTGGTGCGGTCGCGGGTACGGCCTTCGGGCTTGCCCCACGGCGACACCGGGTGGCGACCACCGGAGGTCTTGCCCTCGCCTCCGCCGAGGGGGTGGTCGACGGGGTTCATGGCCACGCCTCGGGTCTGGGGGCGGACGCCCTTCCAGCGGTTGCGGCCGGCCTTGCCGACCTTCACCAGCTCGGCCTCGGCGTTGCCGACCTCGCCGAGCGTCGCCCGGCAGTCGATCGGCACCCGGCGCATCTCGGTGGACGGCAGCCGGAGGGTGGCGTAGTCGCCCTCCTTGGCCACGAGCTGGACGCTCATGCCGGCGCCTCGGGCGATCTTGCCGCCGCCACCGGGCTTGAGCTCGACGTTGTGGACCACCGAGCCGACCGGGATGTAGCGCATCGGCAGGGCGTTGCCGGGGCGGATCTCGGCGCCCTGGCCGCTCTGGAGCACGTCGCCGACCTTGACGCGGGCGGGGGCGAGGATGTAGCGCTTCTCGCCGTCGTGGTAGTGGAGCAGCGCGATGCGGGCGTTGCGGTTGGGGTCGTACTCGATGGCGGCGACCGAGGCGGGGACGCCGTCCTTGGTGCGCTTGAAATCGACGATGCGGTACTGCTGCTTGTGGCCGCCGCCACGGTGGCGGGCCGTCTTGCGGCCGTAGGAGTTGCGGCCGCCGCTACCCGGCTTGGGGGCGAGGAGGCTCTTCTCCGGCCGGGTCTTGGTGATCTCGGCGAAGTCGGAGACCGTCTGGAAGCGCCGGCCGGCGCTGGTGGGCTTGCGCTTGCGGAGCGGCATGTCAGGCTCCCTCGAACAGGGGGATGGAGTCGCCTTCCCTCAGGGTCACCATGGCCCGCTTGGTGTCGGGCCGCTTCCCGAAGGTCGGCTGGCGGCGGCTGCGCTTGCGCTTGCCCTGGCGGTTCAGGGTGCGCACCGCTTCCACCCGCACGTTGAAGATGGACTCCACCGCCTGGCGGATCTGGATCTTGTTGGCGCCCGGGGCGACCACGAACGTGTAGACGTTGTGCTCCTGGAGGGCGTAGGACTTCTCCGACACGACCGGTCGGATGATCACGCTGCGGGGGTCGCCGCTCACGATTCCTCCTCGGCGGACTCGCTGGGCTCGGATGCTTCGGCCGTCGCGGCTTCGGGCTCGGGCTTGGGGGAAAGGGCGACCGGCTCGGCGTCGCCCGCCGCGGTGCCCGGCAGGGTGGCGGCGGTGAAGAGGATCCAGTCGTTGCAGAGCACGTCGTAAGCGTTGAGCTCGCCGGCGAGGATGACCTGCACCTCGGGGAGGTTGCGGAAGGACTTGTAGGCCTCCTCGTCCTCCCGGGCGAGCACGACCAGCACCCGCCCCTCGATGCCGAGGGCGGCGATGGCGGTCCTGGCGTCCTTGGTGGACGGCATCGTCCAGGGCCAGGCGTCGACCACCGCGACCCGGCCCTCCGACGCACGGTCGGAGAGGGCGGAGCGCAGGGCGAGGTTGATCATCTTGCGGGGGGTGCGCTGCTTGTAGCTGCGCGGCTTGGGGCCGAGGGCGATGCCACCACCGGTGAAGTGCGGGGCCCGCTCCGAGCCCTGGCGGGCCCGGCCGGTGCCCTTCTGCTTGAAGGGCTTCTTGCCGCCGCCGGCGACCTCGGCACGGGTCTTGGTGCTCTGGGTGCCGGCCCGGGCGGCGGCCCGCTGGGCGACGACCACCTGGTGGAGGACGGCCACGTTGGGCTCGATGCCGAAGGTGTGCTCGTCGAGGCTCACCTGGCGGGTGACGCCACCGGTGACGTCACGGACGTCGACGCTGAGGCTCACTTCCTGCCTCCCTTCACGGCGTCACGGATGAGGACGACCCCGCCGCGGGGGCCGGGCACGGCGCCCTTGACCAGCAGCAGGTTGCGGTCGGCGTCGGAGGAGACCACCTCGAGGTTGAGGGTGGTGACCCGGTCGCTGCCGAGCTGGCCGGCCATCCGGGTGCCCTTGAACACCCGGGCCGGCGTGGCGCAGGCGCCGATGCCGCCGGGGGCCCGGTGGTGCTTGTGGTTGCCGTGGCTGGCGCCCTGACCCTTGAAGTTGTGGCGCTTCATGCCGCCGGCGAAGCCCTTGCCCTTGGAGACGGCGGTGACGTCGATCTTGTCGCCGGCCGCCAGGCTGTCGACCGAGAGTTCCTGGCCGACGGCGTAGGCCGAGCTGTCGTCGATGCGCAGCTCGACGAGGGTGCGGCCGGGCTCGACGTCGGCCTTGCCGTAGTGGCCGGCGAGGGGCTTGTTGACCTTGGCGGGGGGACCGTAGGTGACCTGGAGGGCGGCGTAGCCGTCCCGGTCGGGGGTCTTCAGCTGGACGACGCGAGCCGGGGTGACCCGGATGACGGTCACGGCAACCGCTCGGTTGTCCGTGTCCCACACCTGGGTCATGCCGACTTTCTCGCCGACGATCGCTTTGGAAGGCACAGCAGGGCTCTTTCTGGCTCGTGGCGGAAGGGGACCAGCGGGTGCCGGCCGCTTCACACGCAGGACGCCCCGTACCGGACCGGGATCCGGCGGCGGGGTGCTCGTCAGGTTGTCGCCACGGGGTCTCCGTACCGCCGAGGCGGACGGACACCCGTGGACACGTCGTGACGACCGAGGGACAAGGCTAGCAGGCGCAGCCGGATCCGCCCAGCGGGGTACGTCCGAGCCGTGGCTGCCATCTCGACCCTGTTGCTCCTCGTCGCGCTCTCGCTGGTCGTCACGCGGGTGGCGACGGCGATCCTCGTCGCCACCGGCATGGACGGCCGGGCGGCGCGCTTCCAGGCCCGTTCGGCGCTGACGGGGGCGGGCTTCACCACCACCGAGTCGGAGCAGATCACCGCCCATCCTCTCCGCCGGCGGGTGGTGATGACGCTGATGCTGCTCGGCAACGCCGGGCTGGTGGGTGCGGCGAGCACCCTCATCCTCGGCTTCCGGGGCGGGGCGGTCGGCGCCGACGGCTACCGGGTGCTCGAGCTGGTGCTGGGCCTGATCGCGCTGGTGTACCTGTCGCGCAGCCCGCGGGTCGACCGGCGGCTGACCGCCCTCATCGCCCGGGTGCTGCACGACCACACGGACCTGGCCGAGCGGGACCTCGGCGGGCTGCTCAAGCTGTCGGGGAGCTACGAGGTCAGCGAGCTGGCCGTCGACGCCGGGGAGTGGGTCGCCGACCGGACCCTCGCCGAGCTGGACCTGCGCGACGAGGGCGTGGTGGTGCTCGGCGTCGACCGCACCGCCGGCGGCTACACCGGGGCACCCGTGGGGGCGACCCGGATCCGGCCGGGCGACACCCTCGTGCTCTACGGCCGGGGCGACGACCTGCACGAGCTGGACTCCCGCCGGGCGGGCCCGGAGGGCGACCGGCGCCACGAGGAGGCCGTCGCCCGCCGGCTGCGCCGCGTCGCCGCCGAGCAGGCGGCGGAGCCCGAGGGCTGAGGAGGTGGGGATGCACCTCCCGGGCCGCCCCGCTGCCTAGAGTTTCGTGGAGGCGGAGATCCCGACTCGGAGGGGTCTGTTCCGTCGTGCCCGGCCACCCACACCGCAAGCGTCCCGCCCATCGGCGCATCGGCCTGCCGCGCCGCAGCCGCACCCGGCTGTTCGGGCTGCTCGTGGTCTGCGGCCTGGCGTTCTCCGCCATCGGGGTGAAGCTCGTCTCGATCCAGGCGCTGGACGCCAAGCGGCTGAAGTCCGCCAGCCTCGCCCAGTCCGAGCAGGCGGTCACCCTCCCCGCCATGCGGGGGTCGATCCTCGCCCGCAACGGCGACGAGCTCGCCCTCTCCGAGGTGCGGGCCACGATCTTCGCCGACCCGACCGAGATCACCGACGCGCCGAAGGAGGCCGCCGCCCTCGCCCGGCTGCTGCACCAGCCGGCCTCGCAGCTGCAGGCCGAGCTCACCGCCCGCACGACCTACGTCCCGCTGGTGACCGGCGCCTCCCAGGTGCAGGCCGACGCCGTGCAGCAGGTGATCGACACCGGGGCGCTGCCGGGGATCGGCATCCACCAGAGCCCCATCCGCTACCACCCCGCCGGCGTCCTCGCCGCCCCGCTGCTCGGCGCCCTCAACGCCAACGGCGCCACCGGCGGCCTCGAGCTCGAGTACGACCGGGAGCTGCGCGGCCGGTCCGGCCGGCTGGTCCAGGCGGTCGACCCCTCCGGGCACCCGATCCCCGGCAGCGTCGCCCAGGACGTCCCCGCCGTCGACGGCCAGGACGTGCTCACCACCGTCGACGAGGGGCTGCAGTACCAGGCGGAGCAGGCGCTGGCCAAGGCCGTGCGCTCCGCCCACGCCACCGGCGGCACCGCCGTGGTCGAGGACACCCACACCGGGCAGTTGCTCGCCGTCGCCAGCCTGGCCTCCGACGGCAAGGGCGGCCCGGCGACCCAGGCGCAGAGCGAGACGGCGTTCACGAGCGTCTACGAGCCGGGGTCGGTGGCCAAGATCGTGACCGTCTCGGGGGCGCTCGCCACCGGGGCCATCACCCCCGGCCAGAGCTTCGTCATCCCCAACGGCTACCCGGTGGCCGGCACCGTGTTCCACGACGACGTCCCCCACCCCACCTACGACCTGCAGGTCACCGGGATCCTCGCCCAGTCGTCCAACATCGGCGCCATCCAGATCGCCCAGCGCATGGGCCCCTACCGCCTCTACCACTACGAGCAGGCGTTCGGCCTCACCGCCGCCACCGCCGTGCACTTCCCCGGCGAGTCACCCGGGATCGTCACACCCCTCTCCCGGTTCAGCGGCACCACCCTGCCGACGCTCGCCTTCGGCGAGGCGGACGCCGTCACCGCCGTGCAGATGCTCGGGGCCCTCAACACCGTGGCCAACGGCGGCGTGTACGTCCCTCCCCGCCTCGTCACCGGCTTCGTCGACGCCGCCGGCCGAGAGGTCCGGCTGCCGGCCCCGGCGCCCCGCCGGGTCGTGCCCACCTGGGTCGCCCGGGCCATCACCCCGATGCTCGAGCAGGTCGTGGCGACCGGCACCGGCGTCAGCGCCCAGGTGCCCGGCTACGCCGTCGCCGGCAAGACCGGGACGGCACTGGCGCTCAACGGTCGGGGCGGCTACGACCAGTCCACCTTCGTGTCCAGCTTCGCCGGCTTCCTGCCGGCCCAGCACCCCCGGATCTCGATCCTGGTGGTCGTCGACCACACCCCGCTGTACGGCGCCGAGGCGGCCGCTCCCGCCTTCTCCGCCATCGCCAGGGACGCCATGGTGGACTTCGGGATCCCGAGCGACGGCCCCCAGCCGAGGCCGTCGACCGCCTCGGTGCCCTGGGTCAACGGTCAACCGGAGCTGTCCTACCTCCAGCCCTGACCGGCGGCACCCGGGCGTGCAGGCGGGGAGGAGCGCCTGCTCCTCCCCGACCGGCGTGCAGCGACGGCCGCCCCGTCCACGGCCGTCACCGCGACCGGGGCTGCGGGGCTCCCGCAGCACAGGTTCGGCTCGGCTGGACCCGGAGCGCTCCCTGGGCCGCCCGGACGCGGCGGTCCGGTCCGGGCGACGAGGGGAGCCCTCCAGGGGCTGGCGTTGCTCGCCCCCAATCGTTCCCGGTGCCCCGGCGGGTGAATCGTCCCCGCGATGTACTGGCAGTCCGACTGCTGTTTCCCGGTTCGCCCGTGACCCCGGGCGGTATCAGCGGGACCCCCGCCACCTCCTTGACCGCGAGCCGACGGAACGGAGCGCGACCGGCGATGGCGACGAGGGATCCCCATACCGCCCGGCGGCAGCACCCGGCCGCCGGCACGCCCGGTTGGTCCGACGACGGCGTCTCCCGGACGGTGCGGGAGCTGTGGGACCGCAAGTCGTGGAGCTACGACCGCTCCTCGACCCACAACCCCAGCGCCGCCATCGAGGTGGCGGCGTGGAACGCCGCCCTGCACCGGCTGCTGCCGCCCCCGCCGGCGAAGGTCCTCGACGTGGGCGCCGGCACCGGCTTCCTGTCGCTGCTGCTCGCCGGGCAGGGCCATCGCGTCACGGCGGTCGACCTCTCCGAGCACATGCTGGCCCGCCTGGAGCAGAAAGCCGCCCAGGCCGGGCTCTCGATCCGGACCGTCGTGGGCGACGCCGCCGCGCCCCCCGGCGCCGGCTTCGACGCCGTCGTCGAACGTCACGTGATCTGGACCCTGCCGCGGCCCCTCGAGGCGCTCGAGGCGTGGCACGCCGCCGCGCCCGGCGGGCGCCTCGTGCTGTTCTCGGCGCAGTGGGGACGGGCCAACGGGATCCTCCAGCCGGCGCGCGGGCGCGCCCGCGCCCTGCTGCGATCGCTCCGCCGGGAGGGCCCGGCCGACGACACCCGCTACGGGAGCGCCCTGCGTGCCCAGCTTCCCTTCGCCCACGGCACCGCGCCGGAGGACCTGATCGACCTGGTCGACGGTGCCGGGTGGGGCCCACCCCGGGTGGAGCGCCTCCTCGACCTCGACTGGGCGGCCCGCCGGGCGGCGCCCACGCTCCTCGACCGCCTCGTCGGGGCGCCGCCGCGCTTCGCCGTCGTCGCCGGCAGCTGAGGAGGCGGCATGTGCGGCATCGGCGGGTCCGTCGCCCCGGCCGGGCAGCGGCCGCCGCCCGACGCCCTTGCCGCCATGCGCGACGCCATGGCGCACCGGGGCCCCGACGGCTCGGGCGTCCAGGTCGTCGGCAACGTCGGGCTGGTGCACACCCGCCTCGCCATCGTCGACGTGACCGACCACGCCGCCCAGCCGATGGCCCACCCCTCGGGGCGGTGGTGGCTCGCCTTCAACGGCGAGATCTACAACCACCGTCACCTGCGCGGCGAGCTCGGCGGAGCGCCGTTCCGGTCCGGCAGCGACACCGAGACGCTGCTCCACGCCTTCGCCCGGTGGGGCCCCGCCGTCCTCCCCCGGCTCAACGGCCAGTTCGCCTTCGCCGCCCTCGACCTCGACCGCAACCGGCTGTGGCTGGCCCGGGACCGCTTCGGGATCAAGCCCCTCTACCTCGCCCGCAACGGGTCCGACCTGTGGTGGGCCAGCGAGCCGGCTGCCCTCCTGGCCGCCGGGGTGCGCTCGGCGCCCCGCGTCGGGAGCTGGCAGAGCCTGTTCGACCTGTCGTGCTATTGGGACGACGGCACCCTCGTCGAGGGCATCCACCGCCTGCTGCCCGGCAGCCTCGCCGAGGTCGACCTCGGCACCGGCGAGCTCACCGTGTCGTCGTGGGCGTCGCCGTCCGATTTCCTCGACGAGACCCGGCAGGCGTCGCTGCAGGGGCGGTCGCGCCGGGGGCTCGTCGACGAGCTCGAGACCACCCTGCGCGACGCCGTGCACGACGCGCTGCTCGGCGACGTCCCGATGGGCGTCCTCTGCTCCGGCGGCGTCGACTCGAGCCTCGTCACCGCCCTGGCCCGGGAGGAGCAGCCCGATCTGGTGGCCTTCGCCGCCCGCTACCGGGGGGCGCCGGGCCTGGACGAGGGCCCGGCCGCCGCCCTGGTCGCCAACGCCCTCGGGACGGAGCTGGACCTGCTGGAGGTCACCCGGGAGGAGTGGCGGGCGGGCTTCGTGACCTCGACGCTCCACTTCGGGATGCCGCTGGCCAACGCCAGCTCGGTGGTCATCGCCCAGCTGGCGCAGCGGGCGCGCCGCCGCGGGGTCAAGGTGCTCCTCACCGGCGAGGGCGCCGACGAGCTGTTCGGCGGGTACGCCCGGGCGTCGAGCGCCCACCTGCACGAGTTCCTCTCCCCCGGTCAGCGGGCCGCCCTGACCCTGCACGACGTCGCCCTGTCGCCGCCGCAGCGCACCGCCGTCGCGGTGGCGCGACGGCTGCGGCGGCGGGGACCGGGCACGGCGCCCGGGCGGGCCTGGCGCTGGGACGTGCGGCACCCCCCGAGCCCGGGGACCGGCGGCGTCGAGGGTCCCTCCGCCGGCGAGAGCTACGCCCACCACCCGGGTCCGCGGGGGCGCTACGAGAGCCTGCTGCTGCAGGACTTCCAGGTGACGCTGGGCCACCTGCTCAACCGGATGGACACCAACATGATGCAGGAGTCCGTCGAGGCGCGGGTCCCCTTCCTCGACCCCCGGCTGGTCGGCCTGGCGCTCAACCTGCCCCTGGAGGCCCGCACCCTGCCGTGGAACAAGGGCATCCTCCGTGACGTCGCCCGCCGCCACCTGCCGCTGCGGATCGCCCACCGCCCGAAGGTGTACGGGATGATCTTCGACGCCGGGTCGTGGATCGAGGAGGCGGCCCGCCCCGGGTTCCTCCTCGACGGCGTGTTCGGGGCGACGTTCGGCCTGCGGGCCGACGACCTGCGCTCGCTGGCGGCGGGCGCACGGGGCTCGGACCGGGTGCGGCTCTGGTCGGCCGAGGTGTGGTGCCGGGCGGTGTTCGCCGGCCAGTCGGCGTCCGCCATCGAGGCGGCGCTCTGGGCCTGATCCTCGCCGGCGGCGGGCGGCGCAACCGGCGCAGGCAGCGGAGGCGGCCACCGTCACCCGTACCAGGCGGAGGCCCCGGCCTCGGCGGACCAGCCGGGCTCGGCCGCCCCGGGCAGCACCGCGTCGGCGGCGGCCCCCGCCTGCAGCCAGTCGGCGACCCCGCCCCGGGAC
>DASSZM010000101.1:0-2762 GCA_035702855.1 Acidimicrobiales bacterium
ACGTCGCGGGCCCGCTCGGCGGCCGCCACCCACTCCTGCTGGACCCGCCGGATGTCGCCGAGCTCCATCTCCTTGGGCACGTCGGGGGAGTTGAACGGCACCATGTCGCTCATCACCTGCGACGGCCCGAGCGCCGGGAGCGGGGCCACGCGCTGCTCCTCCTCAGGCCCGGCCGGGCGCTTGGGCTGAATGGTCGTTCAACCTAGCTCGGGCGGGCGGGGCCGGGGTAGGAACCAGGGGTGGCGTCGCCGTCGGGGATCGTGGTCGGCACCTGCTCGTGGACGGACCGGACGCTGGTGGCGGAGACCGACTGGTACCCGAAGCGCTCGATGAGCGCCGCCGAGCGCCTGGCCTTCTACGCCGAGCACTTCGCCGTCGCCGAGGCGGACAGCACCTACTACTTCCCGCCCGGGCCGGACCTGACGCGCGGCTGGGCCGAGCGGACCCCGGCGGGCTTCACCATGGACGTGAAGGCCTACGGGCTGCTGACCGGGCACCCGGCGCGGGCCGACTCGCTCTGGCCGGACCTGCGGGAGGCCATCCCGGCCGAGCACGCCGGCAAGCGCAACGTCTACGCCCACCACCTCGACCCCGAGGCGCTCGAGGAGGCCTGGGCCCGCTTCGCCGGCGCCCTGCGCCCGCTGGTCGACGCCGGCAAGCTCGGGGCGGTGCTGCTGCAGTACCCGCCGTGGTTCACCGCCAAGGCCGCCAACCGCGAGGAGCTGGCCCGGGTGCGCGAGCACTGGCCGGACCTGCCGGTCTGCGTCGAGTTGCGCTCCCCCACCTGGTGGGACGACAGCGGCGACCGGGACCGCACCCTCGGGGTGCTGCGCGACGCCCGCCTCGCCCACGTCGTCGTCGACGCCCCGAGCCGCTCGGGGCTGCCGGCCGTCGTCGCCGTCACCCACCCCGACCTGGCCGTCGTCCGCTTCCACGGCCGCAACGACGACGCCTGGAAGGGGCGGGCCACGACGGCGGCCGAGCGCTTCAGGTACCTCTACGACCGCGACGAGCTGGCGGCGTGGGTCCAGCCGATCCGGGAGCTGGCCGGCGGCGCCCGCCACGTGCACGCCCTGATGAACAACTGCTACCAGGACTACGGGGTGCGCAACGCCGCCGACCTGGCCGAGCTGCTGCAGGAGGCGTGACCCGCCGGGACCGGCCGCCCGGCAGGCCGCCGGCGCCCGCTCGACCCGGCGCCACCGCCACCTCCCAGTCGTCCCAGTGGCCGTCGTGCTCGGCGTGGCGGTGCCCGTCGTGGAGGACTCGGCCCCGCACGTGCGATGACGCAGGCGTGTATCACAAGACGCGGGCGAGTGTCCTGTGGGACATGTCGAGGGGACACGACGGGTGCCCCGGGGAAGTGACGGGATTGCCAGTTCGGGACGTGCCCACCGCACCTGCAGCGATACCCGCCCCGGATGGGAGGGCACGGGGCACCGGCGGGGTGCAGGTGCTGGTGCTCGACGCCGAGCTCCGCCAGGCCCTGGTGGCCGCCCGCTCCCTCGGGCGCCTGGGCCTACGGGTCGGGCTGGTCAAGGGCGGCAACGCCGACCCGGGACGCCTGTCGGCCCCCAGCCGCTACTCCCGATGGGCGGCGTGGTGCCACGACACGGCGGCCGACTTCGGGGAGGAGCCCGACGCCTACGGCGAGGAGGTGCTCGCCCTGGCCGCCGCCAACCCCGGCTGCGCCGTGCTGCCCTGCAGCGACGGGTCACTCGGCACCCTGCGTCCCCTGCGCCGGCGGCTCGCCGCCCACGCCCGGGTCGCCATGGCCGCCGAGGCCGCCCTCGACACCGCCGTCGACAAGCTGCGGACCCTGCAGCTGGCCGCCGAGCTGTCGATCCCCGTGCCGGCGTCGATCCCGGTAAGGGCCGACGACGAGATCGCCGCCGCCCTCGGAGGCGCCCGGTACCCGGTGGTGGTCAAGCCGATGGCGTCGTGGGTGCGCGAGCCGGCCGGCGAGCGCCTCCTGGCGGGCGAGGCGACGTGCGCCGCCGAGGCCGTCGCCGGCATCCGGGCCCTGCTCGAGCGGGGCATCCCGGCCATCGTCCAGCCGTGGCTGGGCGGCCGGCGCGAGTCGGTCACCGTGTTCCGGGTGGGCGGCGTGACCGTCGCCGCCGTGGCCATGGCCGCGGCGCGCACCACCCCCGTGCTCGGCGGGGCGTCGGTCGTGCGCGAGACGATCCCCCTCGACCCCACCCTGCGCGCCCACACCGAGGCGCTGCTGGCCGCCGCCGGGCTCGACGGCTACGCCAGCGTGGAGTTCCGCCGGGACGCCGCCGGCGTGGCCCGGGTCATGGAGATCAACCCCCGGCTGGAGGGCTCGGTGGAGGTCCCGCTGCGCGCCGGGGTCGACTTCCCGCAGCTGCTGTGGCGGTGGGCCACCGGCCGTCCCGTCGAGCGGGTCGCCGGCTACCGGACGGGGGTGCGCATGCGCTGGCTGACCGGCGACGTCCGCTGGCTGGCCGAGAACCTGCGGGCCCCCGACCGGCCCGACGCCCTGCCGGCGGTGGCCGCCGTGCGCACCTTCGTCGGCAGCTTCGCCGGCCGCCAGGCGTACGACTTCCTCGACTGGCAGGACCCCCGCCCCCTGGTCGCCGAGGTCGGCCGGGTGCTGGCCAAGCACGTGGCGACCCGCCGGGCCGCCCCCGGGACCGCCCCGGTCCCCGGCACCGCCGCGCCGGGCCGCCCGCCCACCCGCCCGGCGGCCCGGACCGTCCTGCCCGGCCGGTGACGCCGTGAGCCCCTCCCCCGTCGAG
>DASSZM010000126.1:0-10621 GCA_035702855.1 Acidimicrobiales bacterium
GTCCGTGCTCGGGCTGCCGGTGCCGCCCGGCTTCACCATCAGCACCGACGCCTGCCGTGCCTACCTCGAGGGCGGCTGGCCGGAGGGGCTGGACGCCGAGATCGCCAAGCAGGTCCGCAAGCTGGAGAAGGCGATGGGCAAACGCCTCGGCGACGCCGCCGACCCGCTCCTCGTGAGCGTCCGCTCGGGCGCCAAGTTCTCCATGCCGGGGATGATGGACACCGTCCTCAACCTCGGGCTCAACGACGAGTCGGTGAAGGGCCTCGCCGACCAGTCCATCGACGAGCGCTTCGCCTACGACTCGTACCGGCGCTTCATCTCCATGTACGGCCGGATCGTGCTCGGCCTCGACGGCAAGCTCTTCGACGCCCCCTTCGAGGAGGCCAAGCAGCGTTCCGGCGTGGAGAGCGACGCCGAGGTGGGCGCCGACGTCCTGCGCGAGCTGGCCGAGAGCTACAAGGGAGTCGTGGCCGACAGCACGGGGCAGCCTTTCCCCCAGGACCCCGCCGACCAGTTGCGGGGCGCCATCGAAGCGGTGTTCGGCTCCTGGAACGGCGCGCGTGCCGTCGCCTACCGCGTCCGCGAGCGGATCCCCCACGACCTGGGCACCGCCGTCAACGTCCAGACGATGGTCTTCGGCAACCGGGACGACAACAGCGGCACCGGCGTCGGCTTCACCCGGGACCCGGCCTCCGGCGCCCAGGGCGAGTACGGCGACTTCCTCGTCAACGCCCAGGGCGAGGACGTCGTCGCCGGCATCCGCAACACGCTCCCGCTCTCGGCGCTGCGCGACCGCTTCCCCGCCATCTTCAAGGAGCTGATGGGGATCTTCGCCCGGTTGGAGGAGCACTACCGGGACATGTGCGACACCGAGTTCACCATCGAGCAGGGCAAGCTGTGGATGCTGCAGACCCGGGTCGGCAAGCGGACCGGGCGGGCGGCGCTGCGGATGGCGGTCGACATGACCAAGCAGCGGAGCTGGAAGATCACCCGCGAGGAGGCGGTGGGCCGGGTGACCGCCGACCACCTCGACCAGGTCCTCCACCCGCAGTTCGCCGAGAAGCCGGCGAAGCTGCTGACCAAGGGGCTGGCGGCGTCGCCGGGGGCGGCCGTCGGCAAGGCCTACTTCAGCGCCGACGACGCCGCCGCCGCCGCCGAGCAGGGCGAGGCCGTCATCCTCGTCACCTCGGAGACCTCCCCCGAGGACGTGCACGGCATGATCGCCTCCCAGGGCATCCTCACCTCCCGGGGCGGCCTCGTGAGCCACGCCGCCGTCGTCGCCCGCGGCTGGGGCAAGCCCGCCGTCGTCGGCGCCGAGTCGGTGCGCATCAGCGGCCGGTCCTTCACCGCCGGCGGCACCACCGTCCACGAGGGCGACGTGATCTCCCTCGACGGCGGCAGCGGCGAGGTCGCCCTCGGCGAGGTGCGCCTCACGCTCGCCGACCCGCCGGAGGAGTTCACCACGATCCTCAAGTGGGCCGACCAGATCCGCAAGGGCAAGCTGGCGGTGCGGGCCAACGCCGACAACGGCCCCGACGCCGCCAACGCCCGCCAGTTCGGTGCCGAGGGCATCGGGCTGTGCCGGACCGAGCACATGTTCCTCGCCGACGACCGCCTCCCGATCGTGCGGCGGATGATCCTCGCCGACACCCCCGCCGAGGAGGAGACCGCCCTCGAGGAGCTCCGGGTGGCCCAGAAGGCCGACTTCGTGGCCATCCTCGAGGCGATGGACAACCTCCCGGTGACGGTCCGCCTGCTCGACCCGCCGCTGCACGAGTTCCTGCCCTCCACCGAGGAGCTCGAGCTCAAGAAGGCGACCAAGGGACTCACCGAGCAGGAGGAGAAGCTCCTCGCCGCCGCCCAGTCGTGGCACGAGTTCAACCCGATGCTCGGCACCCGGGGTGTGCGCCTCGGGGTCATCAAGCCCGGCCTGTACGCCATGCAGGTGCGGGCCCTGATGCAGGCGGCGGTCGAGCGGCTCGAGGCAGGCGGCAAGCCGCGCGTCGAGGTGATGATCCCGCTGACCGTCACCCGCCAGGAGCTGGGCCTGGCCCGCGGGTGGGTCGCCGACACCGTCGCCGAGGTGGTGGGGGACCTGCCCAAGCGGGTGGCCAACAAGCTCGACGTGCTGATCGGCACCATGGTCGAGACCCCCCGGGCCGCCGTGCGGGCCGACGAGATCGCCGAGGAGGCCGACTTCTTCAGCTTCGGCACCAACGACCTGACCCAGATGACCTTCGGCTTCAGCCGCGACGACGTCGAGGGTCGCATGATGAGCGCCTACCTGGAGCAGGGGCTGCTCAAGCGCAACCCGTTCGAGACCATCGACCAGGGCGGCGTCGGCCAGCTCGTCGCCGACGCCGTCGAGCGGGGCCGCGCCACCCGCCCCGGGCTGAAGCTCGGGGTCTGCGGCGAGCACGGCGGCGACCCGGAGTCGATCGACTTCTTCTACCGGGTCGGTCTCGACTACGTCTCGTGTTCCCCCTACCGGGTGCCGATCGCCCGCCTGGCTGCGGCCCAGGCGGTCATCGCCAACCCCTAGGCGCAGGGGAGGGCCCGGGCGTGGGCATCGTCGACGAGGACATCGCCCGCGTCCGGGCCGCCACCGACTTCGTCGCGCTCGCCAGCGAGCACCTGGCGTTGCGCCGGGTCGGCACCCGGTGGGTCGGGCTCTGCCCGTTCCACACCGAGAGCACGCCCTCCTTCTACGTCAACGCCCAGGAGGGTCTCTACCACTGCTTCGGCTGCCAGGCGAGCGGGGACGTCATCACCTTCGTGCGGGAGCTCGAGCAGCTCGACTTCGTCGAGGCGGTCGAGAAGCTCGCCGGCCGGGCGGGCATCACCCTGCGCTACGACGACGAGACGACCTCGCGGGACCACCAGCGCCGGGCGCGGGTCTACGACACCGTCGCCCGGGCGGTCGAGTGGTACCACGCCCGGCTGCTCGAGGCCCCCGACGCCGCCGCCGCCCGCCGCTACCTGCGCGTCGAGCGGGCCTACGACGGCGACCTCGTCCGCCGCTACAAGCTCGGCTGGGCGCCCGACGGCTGGGAGCCGCTGCTGCGGGCGCTGAAGCTGCCGAAGGGGGCGCTCGTCGACGCCGGCCTCGGCTCGCTCGACGAGCAGGGGCGGTACCGGGACTTCTTCCGGGCCCGGCTGCTGTTCCCCATCTTCGACCCGAGCGGGCGGCCCATCGGGGCCGGCGGCCGGATGCTGCCCGGCGGGCGGCCCCCCAAGTACAAGAACACCACCGGCACCGCCGTCTACGACAAGAGCAGCGTCCTCTACGGGCTCAACTGGGCCAAGAAGGCGATCGTCGCCCGCAACCGGGTCGTGGTCTGCGAGGGCTACACCGACGTGATCGGCCTGCAGCGGGCGGGGGTCGAGGAGGCGGTCGCCACCTGCGGTACCGCCCTTGCCGACGGCCACATCCGCCTGCTCACCAAGTTCGCCCCCCGGATCGTGCTCGCCTACGACGCCGACGCCGCCGGGCAGGCCGCCGCCGAGCGGGTCCACGAGTGGGAGCGGCGCTTCGAGGTCGACATCCGCGTCGCCGCCTTCCCTGCCGGGGAGGACCCCGCCGACGTCGCCCGTCGGGACCCCGAGGGGCTGCAGCGGGCCGTGGGCGACGCCCGGCCCCTCGTCGGCTTCCAGCTGCGCCGCCACTTCGAGCGGGCCGACCTCGCCTCTGCCGAGGGCCGGGTGCGCGCCGCCCAGGCGGCGCTGGGCCTGATAGCCGCCCACCCCGACCCGCTCGTCCGGGACCAGTACCTGATGGAGGTGGCCGACCGCTGCCGGGTGCCACCCGACGACCTCCGGCGCCTCGCCGCCGACCTCGGCCGCCGGCCGGCCTCCCCCGGCCCGGGCGGCGGTGGGGCGGGCGGGCGGCGGCGCGACGGCGGGGGCGGCGCCTCCGGCGGGCGGGTCGCCCGCCCGGCCGCCCGGCCCGGTGCCCGAGCCGGCGGGGGCGCGGAGCGCGAGGTGCCCAACCGGCCGGACGAGCCCTCCTCGCCCGACGAGCCGGGCGGCGGCTCCCGCTCGGGTGGCCCCGGGGGCCCGCCGGCGGGGCGGCCGGCGCCCACCCGACCGCTGCCGGCGCCCGAGCGGGCGGCACTGGTCCTCGCCGTGCAGCAGCCGGGGGACGTGGCCGACCGGCTCGAACGGGTGCTGCTGTCGCATCCCCTGGCCCTGGCCGTCTTCGACGCCCTCGTCGCCTGCGAGACCCTGCAGGAGGCGATCGACGCCGCCGACCCCCCGGTCGCCGCCCTCCTGACCGAGCTGGCCGTGTCGGAGCCGGAGAGCTCCGTCGACGACGTCATGACCCGTGTCATGGAGCTGGCGGGCCGGCGGGCCGCCGAGGAGCTGCAGGCCGAGATCCGCGCCGCCGACCCCGCCGAGGTGGCCGCGTGGGTGGCCAACCTCAACTGGCTGCTCCTGGCGTTGGAGGAGTTGCGGCCCCCGCCGCCGGCGGACCCGGAGGCGGCGCGAACGGCGGAGCAACGGTTGCTAGCGTGGCTCGTGGCCCGGAGCGAGACGATCGCCGAGGACGACGCCGCGCCGGGGGCACCGGGAGGCGGGTGAGACCACGATGAGCGACGTCGGCACGGAGGCGCCGGGGACCCACCCCCGAGCGGGCGCAACCTCGCCGGGCGCGCCCGCCGGGCCGCCGCTCGGGGCCCCTCGCGAGCCGGCGACGCCGTTCACCGCCGCCGGGGAGCCCACCCCCGATTTCGTGGCGCTGCTCCTCCTCGGGCGCGAGCGGGGCTGGCTGTCGCCCGACGACCTGATCACGGTCCTGCAGGGGGTGGAGTTGAGCCCGGCGCTGATCGACGCCGTCGTCGACCGCGTGCGCGCCGAGGGCGTGGAGTGGCGCGACGAGAACGCCGCGGACGGCGACGACACCGGCGGCGGACCGGCTCCCGCCGCCGGTGTGGTCCCCACCGGGCGCCCGGAGCCCGCCGGGGCCCGCCCCCGGGCCGTCCGGTCGCTCGACGAGGAGGCCGACGGGGGCGGCGCCGGCCCGGCCGCCGACCCCGTGCGGCTCTACCTGCGGGAGATCGGCCGTACGCCGTTGCTGACCGGGGTGCAGGAGGTGGCGCTCGCCCGTCGGGTGGAGGCCGGTCTGGCGGCGACGCGGCGGCTGATGGAGCGGGCCGAGGCGGGCGAGGACGTCGAGTCGCCGGAGGCGGCGGAGGACGAGCGGCTGCGCCTCGACGGCCTGGCGGCCAAGGAGGTGCTCGTCCGCGCCAACCTGCGGCTGGTCGTCTCGATCGCCAAGCGGTACCGCAGCCGGGGCATGGCCTTCCTGGACCTGATCCAGGAGGGCAACCTCGGCCTGATGCGGGCGGTCGACAAGTTCGACTACAGCCGCGGGTTCAAGTTCTCCACCTACGCCACCTGGTGGATCCGCCAGGCCATCACCCGGGCGATCGCCGACCAGGCCAGGACCATCCGGATCCCGGTGCACATGGCCGAGACGATCAACCGCGTCGTGTGGGCGCAACGCCAGCTCGTGCAGGAGCTGTGCCGGGAGCCGACCGTGGAGGAGGTGGCGGACAAGGCGGACATGACCCCCAGCCGGGTGCGCGACACCATGCGGGTGAGCCTCGACACGGTCTCGCTCGAGCAGCCGATGGGGGAGGACGACTTCAGCCTCTCGGACGTCATCGAGGACCAGGGGGCGCTCGGCCCCGCCGACGCCGCCACCCGGGCCATGCTCAACGAGGCCGTGGCCGCCGCCCTCGCCGACCTCCCGGAACGGGACCGCCAGGTGCTGCGCCTGCGTTTCGGGCTCGACGACGGCCAGGTGCACACCCTCGAGGAGCTCGGCCGGGAGTTCGGCGTCACCCGCGAGCGCATCCGCCAGATCGAGTCCAAGACCCTCGCCAAGCTGCGCAACCCGGCGCGCAGCGGCCACCTGCGGGACTACCTCGAGGACCGCTGAGCCGGTGGCCCCCGGTCAGCCCGCCGGCCGTTCAGCCGTCCGCGACCGGCGGTCCGAGGGCGGCGAGGAGGTGGGCGGGGACGGGCACCTTGCCGCGCAGCGTGCCGGCGGTGCCCGGCCCGCCGGTGTCGAGCCCGACGGTCACGTAGACCGTCCGGGCGTCGAGCACCACCCGCCCGCCGCTGCACACCCGGTAGCCGACGGTGAACGAGTGGCGCCCGACGGCGAGGAGGCGCACCTCGACGTCGGCGTCGTCGCCCCAGCGCAGCGGGCTGCGCCAGTCCATCTCGGTGTGCACCAGCTGCACGTCGGTCCCGCCGCCGACGAGCTCGGTGTAGCCGAGGCCGCCGTCGTCGAGGAAGGTCCCGAAGGCCTCGTCGAACCACGCCAGGTACCAGGCGTTGAAGACCACCCCCTGCTGGTCGCACTCGAAGTAGCGGACCCGGTGGTGGTACACGCTGGTCCGCCCGGCGGCCGGATCGAGGGTGGCGGGGCCCGGCGGGCTGGCGGGGGCCGGCTCGGGCCGGTCGGGGTCGGCGGCCATCCCGGGGACCGTAGCGCCGCCGGGCCCGTGGCCGGTGCGCCGCGGTGGGCGGCGGCGCACCTGGTAGGGTCGTACGGCACCTTTCCGGGGTAGCTCAATCGGCAGAGCGGGTGGCTGTTAACCACTAGGTTGGGGGTTCGAGTCCCTCCCCCGGAGCCGGTGCCCGCCGGCACCACGAGGAAGGCGGCCATGGGTCCGGAGCCGACGACGCAGCACCTGCCCGCCCCCGACGGGGTCGGCCCGCTCGTGGCGGAGGTCGACGTGCTGGTGGTCGGCGCCGGGCTGTCGGGGATCGGCGCCGCCTGCCACCTGCGGCGGGAGGCCCCCGGGCGCAGCGTGCTCGTGCTCGAGGCCCGGGACGCCATCGGCGGCACGTGGGACCTCTTCCGCTACCCGGGCGTCCGGTCGGACTCGGACATCAACACGCTCTCGTACTCGTTCCGCCGCTGGCGGGGCGACGCCGTGATCGCCGACGGCGCCACGATCCTCGACTACATCCGCACGACCGCCGCCGAGCACGGCGTCGACCGGCTGGTCCGCTTCGGGCGCCGGGCGCTCGCGGCCCGCTGGTCCAGCGCCGACGCCCGCTGGGAGGTGGAGGTGGAGCGGGAGGGCGGCGGGCGGGAGCGCTACCGGTCCCGCTTCGTGTACCTCAACACCGGCTACTTCCGCTACGACCGGGGGCACATCCCCGAGCTGCCCGGCCTGGACCGCTTCGCCGGTCCGGTGGTCCACCCCCAGCTGTGGCCGGCGGCGCTGGACCACGTCGGGAAGCGGGTCGTCGTCGTCGGCAGCGGGGCGACCGCCGTGACGCTCGTCCCGGCGCTGGCGGCCACGGCCGCCCACGTCACCATGCTGCAGCGGTCGCCGACCTGGATCGTCCAGGCGCCGTCGCGCGACCCGGCCGCCGCCCGGCTCCGCCGGCGGGTGCCGCCCGAGGTGGCGGCCCGCCTGCTGTGGGCCAAGTACCTGCTGCGCAACCAGCTCTTCTACGAGCTGTGCCGGCGGGCGCCGGCGCGCGCCGAGGCAATGCTGCGGCGGGCGGCGGAGGCGGCGCTGCCCCCCGGCTACGACGTCGACCGGGACTTCACCCCCCGCTACCGGCCCTGGGACGAGCGGCTCTGCCTCGTCCCCGACGGGGACCTCTTCGCCGCCATCCGGGCCGGTTCGGCCTCGGTCGTGACGGACCGGATCGACACCTTCACCGAGCGTGGGGTGCGGCTGGAGTCGGGCCGGGAGCTCGAGGCCGACATCGTGGTCACGGCCACCGGGCTGGAGGTCCAGCTGCTCGGGGGCATGCGCCTCACGGTCGACGGCCGGGAGGTCCGGGCCCAGGACTGCGTCGACTACAAGGGCGTGATGCTGTCGGGGGTGCCCAACCTGGCGCTGACCTTCGGCTACATCAACGCCTCCTGGACCCTCAAGGCCGACCTGGTGGCCCGCTGGGTGTGCCGCCTGCTGCGCGAGATGGACACCGGTGGATGGGACCGGGCGCTGCCCGCCGGGCCCGGCCCGGGGGAGCCCACCGCGCCGTGGCTGCCGCTGCGCTCCGGGTACGTGCAGCGCGCCGCCGGCATCGTGCCCAGGCAGGGGCTGCGGGCGCCGTGGCGACGCCACCACAACTACCTGCGCGACCTGGCGCTGCTGCGCCGGTCGCCCACCGCCGACGCGACGCTGCTGCTCTCCCGCCGGCCGGTGCCGGCCCCCGGCGCCGGCGAGCCGGCCGCGGTCGCCGCCGGCCGCTGAGCGACCCCGCCGGCGGCCTCACGCCTCCCGGGGGGGAGCGGCGTGCTGCCAGCGGGCGATCTCGGCCCGGCCGACGACCATGTGGTGGACCTCGTCGGGGCCGTCGGCGAAGCGCAGGGTCCGCTGGCTGGTGTACATCTCCGCCAGGGGGGTCCACTGCGAGATGCCGGTCGCCCCGTGGACCTGGATGGCCTGGTCGATGATCTGGCAGACCCGCTCGGGCACCATGGCCTTGACGGCGCTCACCCACACCCGGGCGTCGGCGTTGCCCATCAGGTCCATCGCCTTGGCGGCCCGCAGGACCATCAAGCGCATCGCCTCGATCTCGATGCGCGCCCGGGACACCACCTCGGTGTTCTTGCCGAGGGCGATGATCGGCTTGCCGAACGCCTCGCGCGACAGGCCCCGCTCGACCATCAGCTGCAGGGCCTTCTCCGCCGCCCCGATCGAGCGCATGCAGTGGTGGATCCGCCCCGGTCCGAGGCGGAGCTGCGAGATCTCGAAGCCCCGGCCCTCGCCCAGCAGGACGTTGTCGCGGGGGACCCGCACGTCGCTGAAGCGCAGGTGCATGTGGCCGTGCGGCGCGTCGTCGCGCCCGAAGACCAGCATCGGGCCGAGGACCTCGACGCCCGGCGCGTCCATCGGCACCAGGATCTGGCTCTGCTGCAGGTGGGCGGCGGCATCGGGGTTGGTGCGGACCATGACGATCATCACCTTGCAGCGGGGATCGCCGGCGCCGGAGATGTAGTACTTCTCGCCGTTGATGACCCACTCGTCGCCGTCGAGGACGGCGGAGCAGGCGATGTTGCGGGCGTCGGAGGACGCCAGGTCCGGCTCGGTCATGGCGTAGGCCGAGCGGATCTCCCCGGCCAGCAGCGGCTCCAGCCACCGCCGCTTCTGCTCGGGGGTGCCGACCCGCTCGAGCACCTCCATGTTGCCGGTGTCGGGCGCCGAGCAGTTGAGGCACTCCGACGCCAGCGGCTGCTTGCCGAGCTCGAAGGCGATGTAGGCGTAGTCGAGGTTGGACAACCCCTCGCCGGTCGTGGCGTCGGGGAGGAAGAAGTTCCACAGCCCCTCGGTCTTGGCGCGTGTCTTGACCCCGTCGAGCAGCTCCAGCTGGCCGGGGGCGAAGCTCCAGCGGTCCGCCCGTCCCTCGCCCAGCGCGAAGAACTCCTCCTGCATCGGCTCCACCTCGTCGGCGACGAATCGGCGGACCCGCTCGAGCAGCGGTCGGGCCCCGGCGGACATGGCGAGGTCGTACAACTCGCCCCCGAAGTCGTCGGTGTTCAGCGGTCGGGCCGGCATGGGAGACCTCCGTGTGGCGGGCGCCGGGGCGCAGCGGCCCCGCGATCATGCCCGGTCGCCCGCCTCGCCGTCCGGTCCGAACGGCCCTTCCTCACCCCGGACGCGCGGAGCCGGCGACGGCGTCGGCGACGGCGGGATTGCCGCGCGTCGCCCGAGCCGTCAGCCGTACCGGACGCTCCCGCAGCCGGCGTGCAGCGGGTCGAACGCATCGGGAGCCACCGCCGGGTCCGGGGCGGACTCGACGGGCAGCGACGGCGCCGGGTGGAGCACCACGTCGACGGCGAGGTGGCCGGCGTGCTCGTGCAGCCGGGCCGTCATCGCCTGCAGCTCGTCGGCGAGCGAGAGCAGGTCGCCGCTGCCGAAGGGCGCATGGTCCCGGGCGACGACGTGGAGGTCGTCCAGCTCGGCGGCGGCGTCACTCAGGCGTGCGACCAGCTCTCGGCGCTTGTCGCTGCGGTCGTCGGTCAATGCAACTCCTCCCCGATGGTTGCCGAAGGCAGCCCGCCGGCGCCGCCCCGCGCACCGACCGCCGGTCGGTCGGGGCAACGAGGGCGAGCCCGTCCTCCGCTGGAATGTTCGTGACGGGAATCCGTGAAGGATCCGATCCGGGTGCGCGTCGAGGAAGGAGGATTGCCCCCGCCGATCGGGAGGCGCCGCCGGGCGGGGTCCGGGCCCGACGATCCTCTCCTCGAGTCTCGAAGGTTAGGTTCCTTCGGCGAAGGAACGCAAGCGGGAGGGCGGCGGCACGCGTTCGGGCTGGTCGCCGGGGACGGCCGAGGTGGCGGGGTCCCCGGCCGTCGGGCCGTCGCTCGTCCACCCGGGATGCGCAACTCGACCTGCGTCAGGGTCGTTCGCCTCGCCGCGCTCGAAGTCGGCGAGGAGGGCGTCGACGTACTTGCCGTGCCCGGCCGGGTCGGCGACAGTGATCGTCCTACATCCGGGCCCGTAGCTCAGTGGTCAGAGCAGGGGACTCATAATCCCTCGGTCGTGGGTTCGATCCCCACCGGCCCTACGAGGGGGACTTACGAAAGTGAGACCCTGTCACGTACGGAGAAGTGGTCGTTCCGCTCCTCTTCTGGTGA
>DASSZM010000200.1:0-7754 GCA_035702855.1 Acidimicrobiales bacterium
GCCCCCGACAGCGGCGCCGGCGGGGTGACCCTCACCGGCCAGCTGGGCGAGGTCATGAAGGAGAGCGCCCAGATCGCGCTGTCCTACCTGCGCAGCCACGGCGACGAGCTCGGGATCGACCTCTCGCAGCTCAAGGACCGCGGCATCCACCTGCACGTCCCGGCCGGGGCGGTGCCCAAGGACGGGCCCTCCGCCGGCGTGACCATGACCACCGCCCTCGCCTCGCTGCTGTCGGGGCGCACGGTGCGCACGGACGTGGCCATGACCGGCGAGGTGTCGCTCACCGGGCGGGTGCTGCCCATCGGCGGGGTCAAGCAGAAGCTGCTGGCCGCCGCCCGGGCCGGCATCACCACCGTGCTCATCCCCGCCCGTAACGAGCCCGACCTCGACGACGTCCCCGCCGAGGTGCTCGAGCGGCTGGCGGTGCACGCCGTCGGCGACGTGCGGGAGGTCCTGGAGCTGGCCCTCGCCGCCCCCGACCGGGCCGGCGAGCTGACCGGCGCCGCCGCCTGATCCCCACCGCCCCGGTCGGCTCCGACCGGGGCGGTGTCAGGCCGCCGGCTGGCGCAGCAGGGCGACGGCCCGCAGCACGAGGGTGTCGACGCCGTCGCCGCCGGCGTCGACGACCGCGAACAGCCGGTCGAACATCCACGGCGTCCAGTACAGCCGCAGGTGCCCGGCGATCTCGGCTGCCGCCTGGTCGTCGGGGTGGTGCCGGAAGTTGGCGGCGATCTGGTTGGCCATCCGCACCTCCGGCAGCTCGCTGTCGGCCACCGGCTACCTCCCGGCGACGGGCACCGGGGGCGCCAGCCGGGACGGCTCGCCGGCGGCCTCGGCCGCCGGGGGTGGCGGCACGAGCTGCACCTGGACGGCGGTGACCTTGTACTCGGGGCAGTTGGTCGCCCAGTCGGAGTTCTCGGTGGTGACGACGTTGGTGCCCGACACCGGGTGGTGGAACGTGGTGTAGACGACCCCCTGCGGCATCCGCTCGGAGATCCGGGCCCGCAGCGTGGTGCGCCCGACCCGGCTGGCCAGGTAGACGAGGTCGCCCTCGGCGATGCCCCGGTCCTCGGCGTCGTGGGGGTGGATGTCGAGCACGTCCTCGTGGTGCCACACGACGTTGTCGGTGCGGCGGGTCTGGGCCCCCACGTTGTACTGGGTGAGGATCCGGCCGGTGGTGAGCAGCAGCGGGTAGCGCCGGCTGGAGCGCTCCTCGGTCGGCACGAACGGCGTCTCCACGAAGCGCCCCAGGCCCCGCACGAAGCGGCCGACGTGCATGACCGGCGTGCCCATCGGGGCGCTGTCGTTGCAGGGCCACTGGACGCTGCCGACCTCGTCGAGCACGGCGAAGCTGACCCCGGCGAAGGTGGGGGTGAGGCGGGCGATCTCGTCCATGATCTCGGCGGCGGACCCGTAGGACATCTCGTAGCCCATGGCCGTGGCGATCTCGCAGACGACCTCCCACTCCTGCTTGCCGGTACGCGCCGGCATGACCGGGCGGACCCGGTTGATGCGCCGCTCGGCGTTGATGAAGGTCCCGTCCTTCTCCAGGAACGACGTGCCCGGCAGCAGGACGTGGGCGAGCTTGGCGGTCTCGTTCTCGAACAGGTCCTGGACCACGAGCAGCTCGAGGGAGGTGAGGGCGGCCACGACGTGGTGGGTGTTGGGGTCGGACTGGGCGACGTCCTCCCCCTGGACGAACAGGCCCTTGAAGCTGCCCTCCACGGCGGCGTCGAACATGTTGGGGATCCGCAGCCCGGGCCGGTCCTCGACCGGGTGGCCCCAGTCGAGGGTGAACTGCTCCCGGACGGCGGCGTCGGAGACGTGCCGGTAGCCGGACAGCTCGTGGGGGAACGACCCCATGTCGCAGCTGCCCTGCACGTTGTTCTGGCCGCGCAACGGGTTGACCCCGACGCCCTCGCGGCCGATGTTGCCGGTCAGCATGGCCAGATTGGCCATGCCCATCACCGCCGTCGACCCCTGGCTGTGCTCGGTGACGCCGAGGCCGTAGTAGATGGCGCTGTTGGGACCGGCGGCGTAGAGCCGGGCGGCGGCGCGCACCTCGACCGCCGACACGCCCGTGACGCCCTCGAGGGCCTCGGGGCTGTTGTCGGGCTGGAGGATGAACCGCTCCCACGCCGCGAACGCCTCCGGCTCGCAGCGCTCGGCCACGAATGCCCGGTCGGCGAGGCCCTCGGTGAGGACGGTGTGGGCCATGGCGTTGAGGATGGCCACGTTGGTGCCGGGGAGCAGCTGCAGGTGGTGGTCCGCCGCCACGTGGGGGGTGCGCACCAGGTCGATGCGGCGGGGGTCGACCACGATCAGCCTGGCGCCGGCCCGCAGCCGGCGCTTCATCCGCGAGGCGAACACCGGGTGGGCGTCGGTCGGGTTGGCCCCGATGACCATGATGACGTCGGCCGACTCCACCGACTTGAAGTCCTGGGTGCCCGCCGAGGTGCCGAAGGTCGACTTGAGGCCGTAGCCGGTGGGCGAGTGGCACACCCGGGCACAGGTGTCGACGTTGTTGTTGCCGAAGGCGGCGCGGACCATCTTCTGGACCGCCCAGACCTCCTCGTTGGTGCACCGGGAGGAGGTGATGGCGCCCACGGCGTGGGCGCCGTGGCGGGCCTGGATGTCCTTCATGCGGGCGGCGACGTAGGCGATGGCCTCGTCCCAGCCCACCTCCCGCCACGGGTCGGTGTGGTGCTCGCGGATCCGGGGGGTGAGCACCCGGTCCCGGTGGGTGGCGTAACCCCAGGCGAAGCGGCCCTTGACGCAGGAGTGCCCCTCGTTGGCGCCGCCGGCCTTCGAGGGCACCATCCGCACCACCTCGTCGCCGTTGAGCTCCGCCCGGAACGAGCAGCCGACGCCGCAGTAGGCGCAGGTGGTCTCCACGCTGCGGCGCGGGGTGCCGAGCTCGACCACCGACTTCTCCACCAGCGTGGAGGTCGGGCACGCCTGGACGCAGGCGCCGCAGGACACGCACTCGGAGCCGAGGAAGTCCGTCGGGCCGGCCGCCACCTTGGAGCCGAAGCCGCGGCCTTCGATCGTGAGGGCGAAGGTGCCCTGCGTCTCCTCGCACGCCCGGACGCAGCGCGAGCAGACGATGCACTTCGCCGGGTCGAACTCGAAGTAGGGGTTGCTGCGGTCCTTCTCGGCGTCGAGGTGGTTGGCGCCGGCGTAGCCGTAGCGGACGTCGCGCAGGCCGACGGCACCGGCCATGTCCTGCAGCTCGCAGTCCCCGTTGGTGGGGCAGGTCAGGCAGTCGAGGGGGTGGTCGGAGATGTACAGCTCCATGACGCCGCGCCGCAGCCGGGCGACCCGCGGCGTCTGGGTCGACACCCGCATCCCGTCGGCCACGGGCGTCGTGCACGACGCCGGCGTGCCCCGCCGGCCCTCGATCTCCACCAGGCACAACCGGCACGACCCGAACGACTGCAGGCTGTCGGTGGCGCACAGCTTGGGCACGTCCACCCCGGCGAGAGCGGCGGCGCGCATGACCGACGTCCCCTCCGGCACCGCCACGGGGATGCCGTCCACCTCCACGGTCACGGTGGCGGCCCCGGGGGCCGCCGGGGTCCCCAGATCGTGTTCGCGGAGGGTGGTCACGTCGCTACCTCCCGGTGGCGCGGTCGGAAGTCGTCGGCGAAATGGAGCAGGGCGCTGCGCACCGGCATCGGGGTCAGCCCGCCCATGGCGCAGAGGGAGCCGTCGGTCATGACCTCGCAGAGGTCCTCGAGCAACTCGAGGTTGCCATCGGGGTCCTCGCCCCGCAGGACGCGGTCGATGATCTCCACGCCCCGCACGGCACCGACCCGGCAGGGCGTGCACTTGCCGCAGGACTCCTCGGCGCAGAACTCCATGGCGAAGCGGGCCTGGTGGGCCATGTCGACGGTGTCGTCGAAGACGACCACGCCGCCGTGGCCGACCATCGCCCCGGCGGCGACGAACGCCTCGTAGTCGAGCGGCAGGCCGAACTGCTCCCGGGGCAGGTAGGCACCGAGGGGGCCGCCGACCTGCACGGCGCGGACCGGTCGCCCGCTGGCGGTGCCCCCGCCGATCTCGTCGACGAGCTCGCCCAGGGTGAGCCCGAAGGGCAACTCGACGATCCCGCCGTGGCGGACGTTGCCGGCCAGCTGGAAGATCTGGGTGCCGCGGGACCGGCCCACGCCGAGGTCCCGGTAGGCCTCGGGCCCCTCGGCGAGGATGCGGGGGACGGCGGCGAAGGAGAGCACGTTGTTGATGACCGTCGGCTTGCCGAACAGCCCGGCGATCGCCGGCAGGGGCGGCTTGGCCCGCACCACGCCCCGGCGGCCCTCGAGGCTCTCGAGCATGGCCGTCTCCTCGCCGCAGATGTAGGACCCGGCGCCGACGCGCACCTGGAGGTCGAACGCCCGCCCCGAGCCGAGCACCGAGGGGCCGATCCAGCCGGCGGCCCGGGCGGCGTCGAGGGCGGCGCCGAAGGTGGCGATGGCGTCGGGGTACTCGGAGCGGACGTAGACGTAGCCCTCGGTGGCGCCCACCGCCAGCCCGGCGATCGTCATCGCCTCGACGAGCAGGAAGGGGTCGCCCTCCATCAGCATCCGGTCGGCGAAGGTGCCGCTGTCGCCCTCGTCGGCGTTGCAGCACACGTACTTCTGGCCGGCGGCGGTGTCGAGCACCGTCCTCCACTTGATCCCGGTCGGGAACCCGGCGCCGCCCCGGCCGCGCAGGCCCGACTCGGTGACGGCGGCGACGACGGCCGCCGGCTCCATCGCCAGGGCCCGCCGCAGGCCGGCGAGCCCGCCGTGGGCCTCGTAGTCGCCGGTCGAGGTGGGGTCGACCACCCCCACCCTCGAGAAGGTGACCCGCTGCTGGCGGGCGAGCCAGGGGATCTCCTCGGTGGGCCCCAGGCGGAGCGGGTGCTCACCCCCGTCGAGCAGGCCGGCGTCGAGCAGGCCGGGGACGTCGTCGGGGGCCACCGGCCCGTAGGCGATGCGCCGCCCGGCGACGTCGACCTCGACCAGCGGCTCGAGCCACAGCATCCCCCGGGACCCGTTGCGCACCAGGCGCACCCGGCTCCCGGCGGCGGCCGCCAGGGCGGCGGCGACGGCATCGGCGCCGGCGGCACGTGCCGCGGTGTCGGCCGGGACGTACACGGTGACCGAACCCGACGTCGGGGCCACGGCGGCCTCCGGCAGGCCGGAGCCGATCAACTCGTCGAAGCGGTCGGTGTCGACGCGGCCCACGACCCGGCCGTCGAGCATGACCGACGGGCCCAGGGCGCAGTTGCCGAGGCAGAAGGCCTGCTCCAGGGTGACCGCGCCGTCGGGCGTGGTGGCGCCGAGGCCGATCCCCAGCCGCTCGCAGGCGTGGGCGACGAGGCCCTCGGCGCCGGCGGCCTGGCAAGCCTCCGCCCGGCAGATCCGCACCACCGACGCCCCGGGCGGCTCGGTGCGCAGGTCGGCGTAGAAGGTCAGGACGCCGTGGACCTCGGCGCGCGACACGTTGAGCGCCTCGGCGACGAGCGGCACGGCTCGCGGGTCGACGTAGCCGAACGCCTCCTGCAGGGCCCGCAGGACCGGCAGCAGCGGCCCCGCCTGGCGGCGTGCCGCGTCGATGACCTCGCTCACCCGGTGGTCATCCCACCCTCCGCTGGCGTTCCCCCCGGCGGAGCCGTTGCCTGCAGTCTCGTCCACGCTCGTCCCCACGGCCGCTGCGCACCACGTATGTCAGAACGAAGTGTACAGACGGGGAGGGACACCGGTCATCCCGGCTGGTCAGCCCGGTGTTCGCCGCTCCTCACCGGCCGGGCGGCCCTGGGCCCCGGCCCGTCGCCGGAGGGCGGCCACCGCAGTGGCCGGCAGCGGCACCGGTCCTCCCGGGCGGCGCCGGGCGGGCAACCGGTCACGGCCCTTGGGCCTCCTCGTCGCTCCGTGCACGACGCTACCCGAGCCGATCCCGCAGTGCCGGCAGCAGCACCCGCTCGGACCACTCGACGAAGGAGCCCTGGTGCGCCCCGCCCGCCTGGAGCAGGGCGACGTGGGTGAAGCCGGCGTCGGCGAAGGCACGCACCGCGTCCACGAACTCGTCCACGTCGGAGCCGCAGGGGATGGCGGCGGCGATGTCCTCGGGCCGGACGAACTGCGACGCCCCGGCGAAGGCGGCGGTCCCGGGCAGCTCGGCGTTGACCTTCCAGCCCGAGCCGAACCAGCGGAACAACTCGTGGGCCCGCTTCACCGCCGTGTCGCGGTCGGGGTCGTAGCAGACCGGGACCTGGCCGACCCGGGGCTTGCCGCGCCCGCCCGCCTCGTCGAAGAGGCGACCGAGCGAGGCGTCGGGCTCCACGGCGATCATCAGGTCGGCGTAGCGGCCGGCGAGCTCGCAGGAGCTGGCGCCGGAGACGGCGATCCCGAGCGGCGGAGGCGTGTCCGGCAGGTCCCACAGGCGGGCGGAATCCACCTCGAAGTGGCGGCCGCGATGGTCCACGTACCCGCCCTCCCACAGGCGGGTGATGATCTCGACCGCCTCCGCGAGCATCTCGTGGCGGGTGTCGGCCGGGGGCCAGCCGCCGCCGGTCACGTGCTCGTTGAGGTTCTCCCCCGCCCCCACCCCGAGGGTGAAGCGCCCCTCGGACAGCAGCGCCATGGTCGCCGCCTTCTGCGCCACGACGGCGGGGTGGTAGCGCTTGATCGGGCAGGTCACGTACGTCATGAGCCCGATGCGCTCGGTCGCCTGGGCGGCCGCCCCGAGGACGGACCAGGCGTAGGGCGAGTGGCCCATCTCGTCCAGCCACGGGAAGTAGTGGTCCGAGATGACCGAGAAGTCGAAGCCGGCCCGCTCCGCCGCCCGGACATCCTCGACCAGACCCCTCGGGTCCCGCTGCTCGCAGAGCATCGTGTAGCCGAACGCCGCCATGCCTCACCGGTTCCCGCCGACGGGGCGCCGGAAACCGCCGGCTCAGATCTCTGGCCGGGTTCCCATCACCACCGTGCGGTCGGCCGGGAGCCCGAAGGTCTGCGCCGGATCGGCGGCGTTGTGGGCGAGGGAGATGAACAGCCGCTTCCGCCAGGCGGCCATCGCCCGGTCCGGGGCCCCGGCTGAGCGTCGCTCGCGACACGAACCAGGAGGCGTGGGCCACGTCCACCCGGCGAGGAGCGGCTCGCGCTCGGCGGCAGCGGCGAGGCTGGCGGGCAGGTCGAGCCGGTCGAAGAAGCCGTAGCGGACAGCAAGGTGGACGATCCCGTCGGACGGCGAGCCGAGGTCGTCGACGACCAGTTGCTCGCCGGGCGGGACGCGCGGCACGGGTCTCGGCTCGGCCGAGACGATCACCACCCGCTCGTGGAGGACGCCGTTGTGCTCCAGGTTGGCGCGCAACGCCAGGGGGGCGGTCTCCATCGTCGGGTGGGGGAAGATGGCCGTGCCCGGCGTCCGGGCGGGGTCCAGGCGGTGGACCCGAGCGATGAAGTCGGTCAGCGGCCCCTCGGCCTCGACCCGGCGGGCGCTGACCCGGAGCCGCCCCCGCCGCCACGTCGTCATGATCGTCAACAGCACCACGGCCACGCCGAGGGGCAGCCACCCGCCGCTCACGACCTCGAGCACGTTGCCGGCGAAGAACACCAGCTCGAGCCCGAGCAACACCAGGCCGAGGAGGGCGACCCGCCACCGGGGCCAGCGCCACCCGACCCGGGTCAGCACCAGCAGCATGCACGTCGTGGTGACGAAGGTGCCGGTGACGGCCACGCCGTAGGCGTTGGCGAGGTTGGTGGCGCTGT
>DASSZM010000034.1:0-3377 GCA_035702855.1 Acidimicrobiales bacterium
GCCTCGATCGCCTGCTGCAGCGGCCACAGCCCGGTGACCACGGTCACCACCGGCGCCCCCTTGGTGCTCGCCGCCCGGGCCGGGGCGCCGCAGGCGGCGGCGAGCAGCGCCAGGGCGGCGGTCGCGGCCAGGAGCCCGGCGAGGCGCCGGGGGTGCCGGGGGTACGCTGCCCTGGTTGCCCGAAACGCTCGCCTCACTCCGGTCCATTGGAGCGGTGCTCGCCGGGATCGGCAAGTCGGGGCTCCTCGGACCGTTCACCCCGGCGCAGACCGCCCGGGTCGCCGCCGACATCGCCGGCGGCGGCCGGCGGGCGCTGTCGGTCGGCGCCGTCTACCGGTTGGCGGCGGCCCTCGACCCGTCGGCGGCCGCCGTCGTCGACGACGCCGGGGCGGTCGGGTTCGCCGACATGGATCGGCAGGCGGGTGCGGTCGCCGCCGGCCTGGCGGATCTCGGGGTGGGCGAGGGTGACGCCGTCGCCCTGCTCTGCCGCAACCACCGGGGCTTCCTGCTGTCCCTGGTAGCCGCCGCGCGCCTCGGCGCCGACGTGGTGTACCTCAACACCGGCTTCGCCGCCCCCCAGCTGGCCGGGGTGCTCGGCGACGAGCGGGTCGCCGCCGTCGTCGCCGACGAGGAGTTCGTCGCGCTGCTCGAGGGCGGCGGCGTCGCCGTCCCGGTCGTCGTCGCCTGGTGCGAGGACCCCGCCGCCCAGGCGCGGCCGACCATCGACGGCATGGTCGGCGACCACGGCGACCACGGCGGCTCCGGCGACCACGGCGGCTCGGGCGGCTCGCCGGTGCCGGCCTCCCGAAGGGCCAGCCGCCACGTCCTGCTCACCTCCGGGACGACCGGTCGCCCGAAAGGGGCGGCCCGGCAGGTCGGCGGACCCCTCGGCCTCCTCCCCGTCGTCGGCGTCCTCGCCCGCATCCCGTACCGGCGGGGCGACGTGACCGTGATGGCGGCGCCGATGTTCCACGCCTGGGGCCTGGCCAACACCGCCGTGGCGCTCGGCTTCGGCGCGACGCTCGTGCTGCCCCGCCGCTTCGACCCCGAGGAGACGCTGGCGCTGGTGGCCCGCTACCGCGCCCGGGTCCTCGTCGCCGTCCCGGTGATGCTCCAGCGGATCCTGGAGCTGCCCGAGACCACCCGCCGGCGCTACGACACCTCGTCGCTGCGGGTGATCGCCCTGTCGGGGTCGGCCCTCCCCGGCGGTCTGGCCACCCGCGCGCTGGCCGAGTACGGCGACGTGGTCCACAGCCTCTACGGGTCGACCGAGGCGGGCTGGGTGTCGGTCGCCGGGCCGGAGGACCTGCGGGCGGACCCGGCGACGGCCGGCCGGCCCCTGCCGGGGGTGGCGGTGCGCATCGCCGACCCCGCCGGGCGCCGGGTGCCCGCCGGCGTCCGGGGGCGGATCCTCGTGCGTAGCGCCATCGCCGTGGACGGTGCCGGGCGCGGCTGGCTCGACACCGGCGACGTGGGGCACCTCGACAGCGCCGGTCGCCTGGTCGTCGAGGGGCGGGCGGACGACATGATCGTCTCCGGCGGGGAGAACGTGTACCCCGTCGAGGTCGAGGAGCTCCTCGCCGGCCACCCCGGCGTGGCGGACGTCGCCGTCGTCGGCGTGCCAGACGAGCGCTTCGGCCAGCGGTTGGAGGCCTGGGTGGTCCGCCGCCCGGGTCATCGGGTCGGCGCCGAGGAGCTGAAGCAGCTCGTGCGCGGCCGGCTCGCCCGCTACAAGGTGCCCCGGCGGATCCACTTCGTCGCCCGCCTGCCGCGCACAACGACCGGCAAGGTGCTCCGCCGGGAGCTCGGCGGCTGAGGAGGCGGTCCTGCGGCGGCCTGCGGCGCCGCCCGGTCGGGGTGGGCGGTCCGCAGGGCCCGGTCAGGGTCGGCGGTGGCGGCGGCCGCTGCCGACGCCGTGGTCGCGCAGGGGCCCGACCGAGAGCCCGGCGCCCCGCCAGTCGTCGACGAGCACCGGCAGGGCGGCGAGGGTGCGCTTCCAGCTGTCGGGCGCCGAGGTCACGTCGGAGTCGTGCAGCAGCACCGTCGCGCCCCGCCTCATCGTCGCCCGGACCATGCCGACGACGTCGTCGGCCTCGATGCCCGGCCGCCAGTCCTTGCCCCACGTCGTCCACAGCACGGTCTGCAGGCCCACCTGCCGGGCCCCGACGATCGACGACGCCGCGTAGGCGCCGTAGGGCGGCCGGAACCAGCGGACCTCGGTCCCGGCGGCGCCCTCCACCAGGTCGCGGGCGCGGCGCAGGTCATCGGTGACCCACCACCAGGGGCGCTTGAGGTGGTTGGTGTGCGTGTCGCCGTGGACGCCGAGCTCGTGGCCCCGCTCGACCAGCTCGGCGGTGAGGGCCCCCGCTCGCCGGACCTGTGAGCCCAGCACGAAGAACGTCGCCCGCACCCCGAGGCGGTCCAGCTCGTCGAGCACCGCCGGCGTGGACACGGGATCGGGGCCGTCGTCGAAGGTCAGCGCCACGTGGTCGGCGCGGCCGATACCTGCGAGGCCCGGCAGGGCCGCCGACCGGAGTCGCCGCAGGCACACGAGCCCGGGGGCGAGGTGGGCGAAGGTGGCGCCGGCAGCGGCGGCGGCGGTGGCGACCGCAGCGCGCTGCAGGCTGGGTCCGGGGCCGGACTTCGTCGGCCGGCTCGTGGAGGGCACGGCGAACGATGGTAGGTGTCGCCGCTGGCTAGCGTTGGGCGGATCTGCAGACGAGGAGGGGACGCTGGTGCGGGTTCCGTTGAACGTCGGGGACTTCTTGCGTCGGGCCGTCGAGGTCTGCCCGGACCTCCCGGCCGTCGTCGACGAGCCGGGAGTGCCCGGTTGCCTCGGGACCATGACCTACCGGGAGCTCGATGCCCGCGCCCGGGGCCTGGCGCTGTCCCTCGAGCGCATGGGCGTCGACGTCGGCGAACGGGTCGCCATCGTCAGCCCCAACGCCGCCCGCTTCCAGACCGCATTCTTCGGCGTCAGTGCCTACGGGCGGATCCTGGTGCCCATCAACTACCGCCTCAACGCCGAGGAGATCCGCTACATCGTCGAGCACTCGGGGGCGTCGGTCCTCCTCGTCGATCCGGATTCCGACGGCGCCCTCGCCTCGGTCAAGGCTCCCCATCGCATCGTGCTCGACGGATCCGACGACGCCGAGTTGTTCGCCCCTGCGGGCCCCGGCCAGGAGCCGCAGGCGTGGGACGGTGGCGAGGACGACACGGCGAGCATCAATTACACGAGCGGCACGACGGCGCGGCCGAAGGGGGTGCAGCTCACGCACCGCAACTGCTGGCTCAACGCCGTGACCTTCGGCTGGCACGTCGGGGTGCGGGAGCAGGACGTGTTCATGCACACCCTCCCGATGTTCCACTGCAACGGG
>DASSZM010000044.1:0-11489 GCA_035702855.1 Acidimicrobiales bacterium
TGCGTGTAACCTGAGGCCTGGGAGGGGGCAGGTCGCGGGCGGTCGCACCGTGGGGAGGTGTGGTGTCTCGCCGGAGCCCGTTCGTGATCGAGTTGAGCGGCGTCGACCGTGCTCGCCTGGAAGCTGTCGCGCGCAAGCAGACAGCGGAGCGCCGTCAGGTCCTGCGCGCACGGATCGTGTTGGGGGCGGCTGACGGGGATGAGAACGCCGCGATGGCGGAGCGGTTCGGGGTGGCGCTCAACACGGTGATCAAGTGGCGCAAGCGGTTCTTCGAGGAGGGGATGGACGGCTTGGGGGACAGGAAGCGGTCGGGTCGACCCCGGTCTTTTCCCCCCTCTGGCGCTCACCGAGGTGAAGGCACTGGCTTGCCAGCTGCCAGCCAGCTCGGGTGTCCCCCTGTCACGGTGGAGCTGCAAGGAGCTGGCGGCGGAGCTGGTCGCGCGGGCGGTGGTGGCCGCCATCTCGGCGTCGACGGTGTGGCGCACGCTGCGAGCTGACGCTATCCGCCCGTGGTTCCACCGAATGTGGATCTTCCCCAGGGACCCCGAGTTCGCCGTCAAAGCGGCCCGGGCGTTGGACCTTTATGCCCGGGTCTTCGAGGGCGTGGCGCTCGGTGCTGACGAGTACGTGATCTGCGCCGATGAGAAGACCTCCATCCAGGCCCGCTGCCGCTGCCACCCGACGCTCCCGCCGGGCCGGGCCCGGCTGATGCGCGTCGAGCACGAGTACGAACGCAAGGGGGCGGTCGCCTACCTGGCCGCCTACGACGTACACCGGGCGAAGGCGATGGGCCGCACCGAAGACACCACCGGCATCGTCCCCTTCGGCCGGCTCGTCGAACAGGTCATGACCGTCGAGCCCTACAAGTCGGCCAAGCGAGTGTTCTGGATCGTCGACAACGGCAGCAGCCATCGTGGCCGGGCGTCGATCGACCGCCTGGAGGGGCAATGGCCGACGCTTCGACTCATCCACCTGCCGGTCCACGCCTCCTGGCTCGACCAGGCCGAGATCTACTTCTCGATCGTGCAACGCAAGGTGGTCAACCCCAACGACTTCACCGACACCAACCAGATCACCGAGCGCCTCGCCGCGTTCGAGGATCGATACAACGCCACCGCGGAGCCGTTCGAGTGGACCTTCGGCCGCGACGACCTCGACAAGCTCCTGGCCCGCCTCGACGCTCACGAACCGCTCGCCGCGTAGAACGACAGGACCTACCATCGGCCGGCGTGGCCATCCCCGAGCGGGCACGCTGGCGATTGGAGCAGCGACTCGAGCTGCGACGGCGCGAGCGCTGGCCTGCATTACACGATCTCAAGGTCCGCTACCGAGGCGACCACGCCTACGTCACCGGCGCGGACGCCGACGGGCCGCTCCCGCTGTGCCGGCTCGTCTGGACCGGCACAGCCGACAACTGGGGGTTCGCTGCCTGGCTCGCAAGCAGCGACCGCTACGAAACGTCCGTCCTGCCCACCGGGAGCGTCACCGGCACCCCCGAAGACGCCCTCGACTGCGTCTGCGGCCTCTACCTCGCCGACCCCTCAGCCTGGTCTGACCGACTCCCCGAGGCCTGACCGGAGTTCACGCGACAACTTCCGCGGAGGACCACTAAGCGCCGGCAAGCGGCTCGAGCTGCGCGCCGCCCGGGCGTACGGGTTCGGGCCGTTCGAGGTCCGGTACCTCACCCAGCGCCGGTCGGCGATCCGCGTCGAGCCGGTGCCGGCGGACTGAGCACCGGGGCTGCCGCCCACGGGTATCCCGTCAGAGGAGCACGGCGAGGGGCAGGACCTGGAGGGTGGGGCCGGTGACCAGCGGGTCGCCGACGTCGAGCTGGAGCCCGCTCTCCTCGAGCAGCCCGAGGACCTCCCGCCCGGCCTCGGGTCCCCCGGCGCCGAGCACGCTGCGGCGCAGCAGGTTGATGCCCGCGCCCTCCCCCACCACGGCGGTCACCTTGCCGACCACCTCGAAGGTCCCGTCCTGCAGCAGCGCCTCGCACTCGGCGCCGACCGAGGCGCGAGGGAGGACCAGGGTGAGGCCGGCATCGGTGACCAGCACCACGTCGAGGACGGCAGCGGAGCGCAGCTGCTCGCGGGCGGCCGCACCCACCCCGGCCATGACCCGCTGCTGCTCGGCGGCCGTGTCGCCCGCCGCCGGGGGCGACCCCCCGGCATCGGCGCCGGGTGGTGACCGCTCTCGCCCCGCCGGCGTCGACCCAGCGGGTCAGCGAGGTCCGGTCCCGGAGCGGCGACGGGTCCCCGAGCTCGGCGCGGGCATCGACGTAGAGCGGGAGGAGAGGAGTCGGGTCGGAGGGGGCGCTCACCGGGCCGGCAGCACTAGAGGGAGGCGGGCGTGGGCGCGAGCGTCGCCGCGAGCAGCGCCGGCCGCTCGAAGGGGAGCTGGTGACCGGCGCCCGTGACCTCCTCGAGGCGGGCACCCGGGATGGCGGCGGCGACCTCCCGGCCGAGGGGCAGGGGCAGCACACGGTCGCGGTCGCCGTGCACGACGGTCACCGGAGCACCGATCCGGCCGAGCTCGCCCCGCAGGTCGAGGCGGGCCATGTCGCCCAGGAACGCCACCCGGGTGGCGACCTCGGTGTGGGAGCGGGTGGCGCGGATGGCCGCGAGCGGCGGGTCGGCCCCGAAGGCCTGGCGGGCGACGAGCAGGCCGACCCAGCTGCGCTCCCCGAGGGCGGTGAGGGCGGCGTTGGCGACCACGGCGAGGGCGAGCCGCTCGTACCAGCCCCCGGGCGGTCCCCGCAGGGGGCTGCGGGCGGCGGTCGCGACCAGCACCAGCCGCTCGACCCGTTGGGCCAGGACCGCCGGGTGGTCGACGGCGAAGGCCTGCACCGCCATCCCGCCCATCGAGTGCCCGGCGAGCACCGCCCGGCGGGCGTCGACGGCGGCCAGGACCTCGGCCACGTCGGCGGCGAGCGCCCGGACCGTGAGCCCGGCGGCGCCGACCGACGAAGCCCCGTGCCCCCGCTGGTCCCAGACCACCACCCGGTGACCGCCGGCCACCAGGCGGCGGGCGACCGACGCCCAGATCCGCCGCTCCCCCGTCCAGCCGTGACCCAGGACGACCGGTGGGCCGCCGGCCGGTCCCATGACCCGGGCGGCCAACCGGGCCCCGTCGCCGGTCGTCACGGCCAGCTCGTCGCCCGCCGGCAGCTCGAGGGGACGACCCTCGGTGGGGTCGGGGGCGGCCGCCCAGCGGCGTCGGGTGGCGGTGGCCGCCGCCGCGGCCAGGGCGGCGCCTCCCACGGTCCCAGCGGCGGCGGCGAGGCGGGCCGGGTAGCGGGAACTCACGCCGCCCCCCAGCGGGCGAAGCGGTCGACGGCCGCCTGCGGGACCACCCGGCGCAGGAGCCAGGCGGCGCGGGCGTCCCGGCCGACCGGGACGACACTGCGGTCCCGCTCGATGGCGTCGACCACGGCGGCGGCGACCAGCCCGGGCCGTGCACCCCGGGCGAACGCCGCTTCGATCCGGGCCCGCTCCGAGGGATCGGCGCGCCCACCGAGGTACCGGGTGTTGGTGCGCACGATGGCGGTGTCGGTCACGCCGGGACAGACGGCCGACACGCCGACACCGGCGGCGTGCCAATCGGCGCGCAGGCACTGGCTCCAGGCCAGCACCGCCGCCTTGGTCGTCACGTAGCCGGGTTCGGTGGCCCGGGGGGCGTAGGCCAACCCGGACGCCACGTTGACGACGTGGCCGGACCGCCGTGCCAGCAGTCCCGGGCCGAAGGCACGGGTGAGCTGCACGGCGCCGAGCAGGTTGGTGCTCACGATCCAATCCCAGTCGGCCAGCTGCATGTCGAGGAAGCGACCCGTCATGCCGGCGCCGGCGTTGTTGACCAGCACGTCAGGAGTCCCGTGGCGCTCGAGGGTGGTGGCGACGAAGGCGTCGACCGCCTCCCTCGCCGTCACGTCGAGCCGGGCGGCCCACCCCCCGCACGCCGAGGCCGTCTCCTCGGCCCGCCCCTCGTCCAGGTCCACGGCGAGGACCCGGGCGCCCCTGCCGGCGAGGGCCAGGGCGGTGGCCCGGCCGATCCCGCTCCCCGCCCCGGTGACGACGGCCAGGGCGCCGTCGAGCCGTACACGCCCGGGACGCCTCATCGCCCCGGGACCGTACCGGCGCCGGCCCGGGTAGGCAACCGGGATGGACACCGAGGAGCTGGCCCTGCAGACAGGCGACCGGCGCTACACCGACCTGTCCCCGGCGCTCGGGGATTTCTGCGCCGGCAGGGGCGACGGCCTGGTCAACGTTTTCGTCCCCCACGCCACCGCCGGGCTGGCCCTCTTCGAGCTCGGCGCCGGCAGCGAGGACGACCTCGACGCCGCCATCGCCCGCCTGCTGCCTCCCGACGCCGCCTACCGGCACCGCCACGGTTCTGTCGGGCACGGCGCCGACCACGTGCTGCCCGCCTTCGTGGCGCCGTCGCTGACCCTGCCGGTCCTCGGCGGCACCGCCCAGCTCGGTACGTGGCAGCGCCTCGTGCTGGTCGACACCAACCGGGACAACCCCCGCCGCCGGGTCCGGCTGAGCTTCCTCGGGGGATGAGCTCGCCGGCGACGGCGACGCCGGGATCGTCCGCCGCCAGGGTGACGGCGCGTTCGCGGACCGCCGCCTCGCTCGGGTCACCGCCACGACCAGGCTGCGGGCGCCGCTCAGGTGGGCGATGGCGTCGGCGTGGGCGGACACCGCCGTCCGGCTACCGCTACCCCACCGTCCAAGTCGAACCCGACGACAGCAGCTCGGCGAGGTCGGCGGGGCCTTTCTCCGCAGCGGCCGCCACGAGTTGGTCGTTGACCTGGGAGCCGTAGTCCACCCGCTCGACGTCGCGGAACACCCCGATCGGCGTCGGGGTGTACGGACCGGTGGCGAGCCGGGAAAGGGTGAAGGCGAGGCTCGGGTCCTCCCGGTGCTCGTCGTGCACGGCGAGGGCCTCCACGCCGACGTCGGCCACCTCCACGACCCGCGCTCCCCCCTCGTCGACGACCACCCCCCGCTCGGCGTCCGGGCCGAAGCGGATGGGCTCCCCGTGGCGGAGAGGGATCAGCATGTGGGGACGGGCGTCCCTGGCGGTGATCTGCTCGAAGGCGCCGTCGTTGAAGACGTTGCAGTTCTGGTAGACCTCGACGAGCGACGCCCCCCGGTGGGCGTGGGCCCGCCGGAACGTCTCCATCATGTGCTTGCGGTCCATGTCGTGGGTGCGGGCCACGAACGTCGCCTCGGCGCCGAGCGCCAGCGAGATGGGGTTGTACGGGTGGTCGAGGGAGCCGAACGGCGTCGACTTCGTGATCTTGCCCGGCTCCGAGGTGGGGCTGTACTGGCCCTTGGTGAGCCCGTAGATCTGGTTGTTGAACAGCAGGATCGTCAGGTCGACGTTGCGCCGCAGGGCGTGCAGCAGGTGGTTGCCGCCGATCGACAGGGCGTCCCCGTCACCGGTGATGACCCACACGTGCAGGTCGGGCCGGGTCACGGCCAGGCCGGTGGCGATGGCCGGTGCCCGTCCGTGGATCGAGTGCATCCCGTAGGTGTTCATGTAGTACGGGAACCGGGAGCTGCACCCGATGCCCGAGACGAACACGGTGTCCTCCCGGCGCACCCCGAGCTCGGGCATCAGCATCTGCACGGCGGTGAGGATCGAGTAGTCGCCGCAGCCGGGGCACCAGCGGACCTCCTGGTCGCTGGTCCAGTCCTTCTTGGTGGTGACGGGAACGGCGGTGTCGGTCATGCGATGTCGTCCTTGGTGGTGACGCCGGCGGCGTCGGTGGAGGGCGGGAGGGCGCCGAGGAGGTCGAGAATCGCCCGTTCGATCTCACCGGCCCGGAACGGCTGGCCGCTCACCTTCGAGAAGGGCCGGGCGTCGACCAGGAACTCGGCGCGCACGAGCTTGACGAGCTGGCCGAGGTTCATCTCCGGGACGAGCACCCGCGGGTAGCGGTGCAACACCTCCCCCAGGTTGGGGGGGAAGGGGTTGAGGTGGCGGAGGTGGGCGGTGGCGACCCGGTGCCCCCGGACCCGGGCACGCCGGGCCCCGGCGGCGATCGCCCCGTAGGTCGAACCCCACCCGAGGACCAGCACCTCCCCGTCGCCGCCGGGGTCGTCGACCTCCAGCGGCGGGATGTCGCGGGCGATCCCGGCCACCTTCGCCGCCCGGAGCCGGACCATGCGGTCGTGGTTGGCCGGCGCGTACGACACGGCGCCGGAGCCGTCTGCCTTCTCCAGGCCGCCGATGCGGTGCTCGAGGCCGGGCGTGCCGGGCACCGCCCAGGGCCGGGCGAGGGTCTCCTCGTCGCGCAGGTACGGCCAGAAGTCGCCCTCCCCGTCCGGCCGGGTGTGGTTGGGCTCGGTGGCGAAGTCCACCCGGATGTCGGGGAGCTGGGTCACGTCCGGCACCCGCCACGGCTCGGCCCCGTTGGCCAGGTAGCCGTCGGAGAGGATCAGCACCGGCGTGCGGTACTTGAGGGCGATGCGGGCGGCCTCGATGGCCACGAAGAAGCAGTCCCCCGGGGTGGCGGGCGCCACGATCGGGATCGGGGACTCGCCGTGGCGGCCGAACATCGCCTGCAACAGGTCGGCCTGCTCGGTCTTGGTCGGCAGCCCCGTCGACGGGCCGCCGCGCTGGATGTCGAGGACGAGCAGCGGCAGCTCCAGGCTGACGGCGAGGCCCATCGTCTCGCTCTTCAGGGCGATGCCCGGCCCGCTCGTCGTGGTCACGCCGAGGGCACCCCCGTAGGCGGCCCCGAGCGCGGCGCCGATCCCGGCGATCTCGTCCTCGGCCTGCATGGTCCGCACCCCGAAGTTCTTGTGCTTGGACAGCTCGTGCAGGATGTCGGAGGCCGGGGTGATCGGGTAACTGCCGAGGAACAGCGGCAGCTTCGCCAGCTGGCCGGCGGCGACCAGCCCCCAGGCGACGGCGGTGTTGCCCGAGATGTTGGTGTAGGTCCCGGCCTCGAGGTGGGCCGGGTGGACCTCGTAGACCGAGTCGAACAGCTCGGCGGTCTCGCCGAAGTTCCATCCCGCCTTGAACGCCAGCGTGTTGGCCTCGGCGACCATCGGGGTCCTGGCGAAGCGCCGGGTGATCCACTCCAGGGTCGGCTCGACCGGGCGGGTGTACATGAAGCTGATGAGGCCGAGGGCGAAGAAGTTCTTCGAGCGCTCGGCGTCGCGGGGCTTGGTCCCTGACGGTTTGACCGCCTCCATCGTGATGGAGGTCATGGGCACCTCGTAGACCCGGAACCCCTTGAGGGAGCCGTCGTCGAGGGGGTTGGCGGCGTATCCTGCCTTGGCGAGGTTGCGCTCCTCGAAGGCGTCGGTGTTGACGATGATCGTCGAGCCGGGGTCGAGGTCGGCGATGTTGGCGCGCAGGGCGGCCGGGTTCATGGCGACGAGCACGTCCGGCCGGTCACCGGGGGTCAGGATGTCGTGGTCGGAGATGTGGACCTGGAAGGCGGAGACGCCGGCGAGCGTGCCGGCCGGCGCCCGGATCTCGGCGGGGAAGTCGGGCAGCGTCGACAGGTCGTTGCCGACCAGCGCCGAGGACGTCGTGAAGCGATCCCCCGTGAGCTGCATGCCGTCGCCGGAATCCCCGGCGAAGCGGACGACCACTCGATCGACGACCTGGTGGGGGAGCTCGGGGTGCCCCGGCTGCTCACGGGTGACGATGTCGGCCATGCGTGACGCCCTCCTCGGCTCGGCGGCCCCGGCCGAGTGAGGAAGGGCCGGAAGGCCGAGGAGCAGTTTAGGGCGGTCGGGGCGGTTTCCCGGGCCGGGCGCGCGCGACCACCGCCGGCCGGGGCGGCCCGGCCGTCAGGCGCTGGGCGGTCGGGGCGAACGGCCGGCGCCGGCGCCGGCGGCTCAGGCGATGGTGACCCGGTCGTCCAGGTAGACGTCCTGGACGGCGTGGAGGATCTCGACGCCCTCGCGCAGGGGGCGCTGGAAGGCCTTGCGCCCGGTGATCAGACCTGCGCCGCCGGCCCGCTTGTTGACCACCGCGGTGCGCACCGCCTGCGCCAGGTCACCGACGCCCTTGGACTCGCCGCCGCTGTTGATCAGCGGGATCCGCCCGGCGTAGCAGTTGACGACCTGCCAGCGGACGAGGTCGATCGGGTGGTCGGTGGTGAGCTCGTCGTAGACCAGCGGGTCGGTGCGGCCGTAGCCGAGGGCCCGGTAACCACCGTTGTTCTCGGCCATCTTCTGCTTGATGATGTCCGCCTCGATGGTGACGCCCATGTGGTTGGCCTGCCCGGTGAGGTCCGCCGACAGCGAGTAGTCGACGCCGTCCTTCTTGAATGCGTCGTTGCGCAGGTAGCACCACAGCACGGTGAACATGCCGAGCTCGTGCGCTTCCTGGAACGCCTCGGAGACCTCCTGCAGCTGCCGGGTCGATTCGTCCGAGCCGAAGTAGATGGTGGCCCCGACGCCGGCGGCGCCGAGGTCGTAGGCCTCCCGGGCCGAGCCGAACATCACCTGGTCGAAGCGGTTGGGGTAGGTCAGCAGTTCGTTGTGGTTGAGCTTGACGATCAGCGGGATCCGGTGGGCGTAGCGGCGGGCGATGAGGCCGAGCACGCCGAAGGTGGTGGCGAAGGCGTTGCAGCCCCCCTCGATCGCCAGCTCGACGAGCTTGGCCGGATCGAAGTACGCCGGGTGCTTGGCGAAGCTGGCGGCGCCCGAATGCTCGATGCCCTGGTCGACGGGCAGGATCGACAGGTAGCCCGTACCGGCCAGGCGCCCGGTGTTGTACAGCTGGGCGAGGTTGCGGAGCACCGGCACGGGCCGGTCGCTCTGCTCCATCACCTGGTCGAGGGCGTGCGGTCCGGGGAGGCAGAGGTCCTCGGCGGCGATGCCCTTGCACGTGTGCGACAGCAGCGTCTCCGCCTCGTCGCCCAGCAACTCCTGCAGATCCATGCGCCCAGCTCCTCCTGTGAAAGGCCGTGCTCCGGAATCGAGCCTATGCGGGCCCAGCCGGCGGGCGATACCCCGCTGCGGGGGACCCTCCCTCCCCCGACCGGCGGTCGGGAGCCCGTCGGACCCGTCCGCCTATCGTCCCCGGCGTGTCCCCGCAGCCGTGCACCCCCGATGGCCGGCCGGTCACCCCCGGCGCCGTGTACCTCGCCGGGCCCTCCGGCTTCTTCGAGGCCGGCAGGCGCTGGCACGAGGAGGTGGTCGTCCCGGCGGTGCGGGCCGCCGGCCTCGTTCCCCGGGACCCCTGGGCGGGCCCTTCGCCGCTCGCCGACCTCCCCGCCGGTGCCGACGGGGACGGCCCGGCCCGGCGCCAGTGGCTCCGGGAGGCCAACCTCCTCCAGGGCCGGCGGGACCTGGAGCTGATCGACGAGTCCGAGGCGGTGCTGGCCTCCCTCGACGGGCCCGACGTCGACTCGGGCACGGCCGTCGAGATCGGCTACGCCTTCGCCCGGGGCCGGCTCGTCGTGGGCGTCCGCACCGACCTCCGCCGCTGCGGGGACAACGACGGGGCGTCGGTCAACCTCATGATCGAGACGTGCATCGCCGACTCGGGTGGGGTCCTGCACACCACGCTCGACGCCGCCGTCGCCTTCCTCGCCGCCAGGCTCGCCCGGGGCGCCCGGTAGCCTCCGGCGGTGCGGTCCGACGGCATCTCGGCGTCCTGGTGGGACGGGATCACCCCGGAGCGGGTGCGGGTCGTCGCCACGGACCTGGACGGCACCCTCCTCTCCCCCGCCGGGACGGTCTCGTCGCGCACCGCCGAGGCGGTCGCCGCCGCCCGGGCGGCGGGCATCCACGTGCTGCCGGTGACGGGGCGGCCTCCGCAGAGCCTCTGGGACCTGGCGACGACGGCCGGGCTCGGGCCGCTCGGCATCTGCTCCAACGGCGCCGTGGTCGTCGACCTGGAGGAGCAGTCGGTCGTCGAGGTGGACCACCTCCCCGGGGAGCTCGCCGCCGAGCTGGTCCACCAGAGCCGCCGGATCGAGCCCGAGATCCGCTTCGCCGTCGACAACCTCGAGTCCTTCACCCACGAGACGACGTTCTTCGAGCGCACGGTCGACTGGGACGAGGTCGTCCACGAGACCGACGATCTGACCCCGGTGCTGGCGACCGGCTGCCTCAAGCTGATCGCCCGCCGGCCGGGGCTGTCCGCCGCCGAGCTGATCGCCCGCCTGGAGCCCGCCCTCGGCCCGGCGGTGCACCTCACGACCTCCGGACTGGACTGGGTCGACATCGGGGCGGTGGGGATCACCAAGGCGACGGCCCTGGCCCGGGTGTGCGGCCGGCTCGGGGCCGGCGCCCCGGAGGTCGTCGCCGTCGGTGACAACCACAACGACCTCACCATGCTGGCATGGGCCGGGCGGGGCCTGGCGATGGCCAACGCCGCCGAGGTGATCCGGGCCTCGGCCGACGCCGTGCTGCCCGGCAACCACGACGAGGGCGTCGCCGTCCTCCTCGAGCGGCTCGTGGCGGCCCGCACCCGGGCCTGATCCCGGGGCGGTGACCAGCCCGGGCCGGTGGTCCGGTCACGGGGCGTTGCCGGCGGCGGCCTCCTCCAGGCGGGCGCTGACCTCGGCGAGCACCCGGCGGGCCCGGCGGCCGGCGGGGAGCCGCACCACCCGATGGGCGACGACCTCCGTGCGGCTCTGGGTAGCGCCGCCCGCCCGGAAGAAGCGGCGCCGGACCCGGCCCACGACGAGGACCTCCTGGCCGACGTCGAGGGTCGCCGACCAGGCGGGGGCGTCCGCCCAGCTGACCGGGACCGTCTCGTTGGGCCCCGCCGCCCGGGGCACGGTGACCTCCAGGCTCACCAGGCTGCCGCCCGACGGCAGGACCCGCTGCTCCGCCGGCCGTGAGAGCCGACCGGCCACCGCCACCTCGTTGATCGTCCACATGTGGGGCACTCCCTCGCTCGCCGGTCGGTGACCGGCCCCGGCACGGGGGCTTCTCCTCGAAGCGATGGGGGGGCCGAGGCCCCGATAGGCGACACCGTCGACGCTAGCGGGCGGGTGCGACGGCGTGGCCGGTGGCTCAGCGCAGGGCGCGCAGCCGTTGGCGCACGTCGAAGGCGTCGGGGTCGGCGCCCAGCACGCGCCCGAACAGCTCCCGGGCACGCGGCAGCTCGCCGGCGCGCTCGTAGAGGTCGGCCAGCACGTACCACTGGCGGAGGTGGCGGTCCCGGGGATGCTCGACATTGCGGTTGCCCCGTTCGAGCAGGGCGAGCGCCCCCCGCAGGTCCCCCTGGTCGGCCCGGCACCCGGCGGCGACGATCCGGCCCTCGGCCACCAGGTCGGCGTCGGGGGAGGCGGTCCGCAGGTCGTCCCACAGCGCCTCGGCGTCGCCGTAGCGGCGCAACGCCCGGTAGCAGTCGGCGAGCACCGGATGCTGGTCGAAGGATCCCGTCAGCTGCCGGTAGGCCTCGAGCTCCTTCGTCGCCGCCTGCCACTGGCCCAACCGGTAGAGGGTCAGGCCGAGCAGCTCCCGGACGGCGGGGGCGTCGGGCGCCTCCTCGGCGAGCGG
>DASSZM010000131.1:0-3399 GCA_035702855.1 Acidimicrobiales bacterium
CCTCCCCCGCCGTCGTGAGCGCCACCGCGGCCCGCCCCCCGGGCCGGGTGAACAGCGCCGCCCCGAGGGCCGTCTCGAGCACGGCGATCTGGTGGGAGACCGCCGACTGGGTGTAGCCGAGCCGTTCCGCCGCCCGCCGGAACGAGCCGGTGTCGGCCACCGCCACCAGGGCCCGCAGCTCCCGCAGGCCGACTCGCCCGTCGAGGGGCCCGGAGGTCGCCTCTTCGTCGTCGGCGGGCGGGGCAATCGGAATGATCGATCGAGTCGTTCGTTGTGCGCTGATTCTTTCCACAAAGACAGGATACGCGTCCTGGTATGCTTCATTCTGCAAGGGCTCAACGAGGAGAACCTTCACGTGAGGACTGATCTGGCGCGGGAGGACGGTCCCGCTGCGACGCGGCCGGCGTCGGGGCCGAGGTTGCGGCGACCGGCGGGAGGGGTGAGCGCCCTCGTCTACGCCCTGATCTTCGTCACCGCCGTCTCGCAGGCGACGATCGTGCCCCTGCTGCCGACCGTCGCCCACCGCTACGGGTTGGGCGCCTCCGAGCTGGCCTGGGTGCTGACCCTGCCCAGCCTGGCGATGCTCGTCACCTCGACCCCCATCGGCGTGCTCGGTGACCGCTTCGGCAACCGGCGGGTGACCCTCGCCGGGGGTGGCCTGCTGGCCGTGGCGGTGCTCGCCCAGGGTGTCCCCTCGCTCCCCGTGCTCGTGCTCGGCCGGCTGCTGTTCGGGGTGGGCTACGGCGCCTTGTGGACCACCGGCCTCGCCTGGCTGGCCGGTCTCGACCCCGGCACCTCCGCCCGCCGCCTCGGCGGCACGGTGACGGCGTCGGCGGTGGGCTCGACCGTCGGCCCCACCCTGGCCGGGGTGCTGGCGAGCCGGTACGGCTTCGCCGTGCCCTTCCTCGTCGCCGGCGGCGTGACCGCCGTCGTGGCCGCCGCCCTCGTCGCCCTGCACGGCGGCGGGGGGCGCCGGGCGGTGCCGGCCGCCGGTGCCGGGCTGGACGGAGCCCTCGACGGCCCGGCCCCCGACGGCCCGGCCCCCGACGGCCCGGCCCCCGACGGCCCGGCTCCCGATCGGCCGCCCGGGCCCGCCGGGCGCCGGGCGGGCGCGGCGGCCGGCTCGGGCACCCTCGCCACCCTCCGCCGCCCGGCGGTGCGCGCCGGCGCCCTCACGCTCGCCCTGAGCGGCGGCGTCAGCGCCGTGATGCAGCTGCTCGTCCCCCTGCAGCTGCACGCCGCCGGGCGCTCCTCGCAGGACATCGGCCTCACGCTCTCCGCCGGGGCGGTCGTCTACATCGTGATCAGCGCCCTGTCGGTCCAGCTCGGGCCGCGCATCACCAACCGCCGGGCCAACGCCGCCATGGCCGCCCTCATGGCCCTGGCCCTGCTCCCGGCCCTCCTCGGGTCCGCCACCGCCTGGGTGATCACCGCCCTGCTGCTCACCGTCGTCCCCCGGGCGGTGACCGGCACGGTGGCCTACGCGCTGGCGACCGGCGACCGGGAGGAGGGTGGCCCCGGCACCGGCGCCATCCTCGGCCTGCTCAACGCCCTGTGGGCGGTGGCGACGGTGGCCGCCCCGGTCGCCGCCGGGGCGCTGGAGACCGCCTTCGACGCCCGCACGGCGTACGCCGCCATCCTGGTGGTCGTGGTCGCCGTCGCCGCGTGGCTGCTGCGCGACGCCCGCACCGAGCCGGCGGCGCCCGCCGCCCGCTTCGGCCTGCGGCGCCCCGCCGACGGGACCGGCTCGGCCGCCGGCCGCGACTGGCCGGCCGTCGACGTCCACCCGCCGGCCGACCGCACGCCCACCGGGCAGATCCCGGTCGTCCGCTAGTCCTCGCCCTCGGGCCGCGAACCGGCGGCCGCCGGGGCGTCCTCGAGCCGGCCGAGCGCCTCGAGGGGGAGGTGGCAGCGCAGGACCTTGCCGGGCGTGACCTCCCGCAGCGGGGGCTCGACCGTCTCGCAGGTGCCGTCGCTCAGCCGGCGGGGGCAGCGGGTGTGGAACACGCAGCCCGACGGCGGGTTGGCGGGGCTCGGGATCTCCCCCTCCAGGCGGATGCGCTCGCGGCCGGTCCCGTCCAGGGTCGGCACCGCCGACAGCAGCGCCTCGGTGTAGGGGTGGTGGGGGCCGGCGAAGACCGACTCCGCCGGCCCGTACTCCATGACCCGGCCGAGGTAGAGCACGACGATGCGGTCGGAGAGGTAGCGCACCACCCCGAGGTCGTGCGAGATGAAGACGTAGGTCACCTGGTCGCGCGACTGCAGGTCCACGAGCAGGTTGAGGATGGCGGCCTGCACCGACACGTCGAGCGCCGAGGTGGGCTCGTCGCAGACCAGCACCGCCGGCTCCCCGGCGAAGGCCCGGGCGATGGCGACCCGCTGCTTGAGCCCGCCCGACAGCTGCGCCGGCCGCATGGGGAGGTGGCGCTCCTCCATGCGGACGGAGCGGACGATCTCGATCAGCCGGGTCTCGCGCGCCTCGCCGCTGAGCCCGGCCAGCTTGGTGAGCGAGCGGCCGACGATGTGGCGGACGCTGTGGCGGCGGTTGAGGGCGGAGTCGGGGTTCTGGAACACGATCTGCAGCGCCCGCAGGTCGTCCCGCCCCCGCCGCGTGGCCACCGGCGCCACCGGGTGGCCCTGCAGCTCCACGGTGGAGCCGGCGTCCGGTGCGGTCAAGCCGAGCAACACCCGGGCGAGCGTCGTCTTGCCGCAACCCGACTCGCCCACCACGCCGAGGGTCTCCCCCGGGTACAGCTCCAGGTCGACGTCGACCAGCGCCCGGACCGCCTCCCCCCGGGCGGCGTAGGTCTTCGACACCCCGCCGAGGCGGACGACCGGGTCGGTGGAGGTGCGCCCCGCCCGTACCTCCAGCTGCTCGGGGGTGGAGCGGGGGATGGACGGCGCCTCGTCGGACTTGAAGCAGCGGGAGGCGCGGGCCCCCCCGAGCTCCTCCAGCGGCGGCGTCTCGGCCCGGCAGCGCTCGTCGGCGAGGGCGCAGCGCGCCGAGAAGATGCAGCCGGTCGGGACCTCCCCCGGGCTCGGCAGGAACCCGGGGATGGTGTCGAGGCGGTGGTCGTCCTTGCGGTGCTCGCGGCGCGGCACGCACCGCAGGAGCCCCACGGTGTAGGGGTGGTGCGGCGACTCGAAGATCTCCCGGGCGGGCCCCTCCTCGACGATCTCGCCGGCGTACATCACCCCCACCCGGTCGCACATCTTGGCGATGACCGCCAGGTTGTGGCTGATGAACAGCACCGCCGTGTCGACCTGCTCGCGCAGACCGGACACGAGCTCGAGCACCTCTGCCTCCACCGTGGCGTCGAGGGCCGTGGTCGGCTCGTCGAGGATCAGCAGGGTCGGGTCGACCGCCACCGCCATGGCGATGACGACCCGCTGGAGCAT
>DASSZM010000158.1:0-12793 GCA_035702855.1 Acidimicrobiales bacterium
GCCCGGCGCCGACCCCGCCGGCGTCGCGCAGGGCGACCAGGCGGGGCGCCTCCGGCGGGGCGGGGGCCTCCTGGCCGTCCCGGTCCACCGGCGCCGGTCGCCACGCCAGGCGGACGTCGAAGACCAGCCGGGCCCGGTCGCGCCACCGCAGCCGCCCGTCGACGCGGCGGCGGACCTCGGCGCCGGTGGCGGCGAGGTCGGTCACGTCGCCCCCCCCGGCGGGGTCGCCCCAGCACACGGCGTCGACGGTGGTGGCCGCCGCCGCCAGCTCGCGGGCCAGGCGCCCGGTCGGGTCGAGCGCCCAGCCCGCCCGCGCCCCGAAGCGGGGCGCCGACTCCCACACCTTGCGGCGGATGCCCACCGTCGCCAGGGCGTCGGTCATCTCCTCCCAGCGCAGCCAGGCGGCGTCGGCGGTCCCGGGGCCGGCGGCGGCCAGGCGGCGCCGCCGCCGGCGCCGTCGCGTCGCCCGGGCCGTCACGTTGGCGGCCGCCAGCGCCGCCCCCGCCGCCAGGAGGACGAGCAGCGCCCGCCCCACCCACGCCAGGTTGCTCTGGGCCGTCCGGGCGCCGAGGGCGGTCGGCAGCGTCGTCGGCGTCGGCGTCAGCCCGGTGACGCCCGCCCCGGTACCGGGCCCGCCGGGGTGGCCCTGGGGCCGGACGCGGGGGAAGCTCGGCGCCGACGGGCCGCCACCGGCGTGGGGGGCGCCGTCGGTCGGCGACCCCACGCCGGAGGGGCCGGTCGCCGTGGCTCCCGGGGAGGTGCCGGTGGAGTGCGGCCGGGTCGCCAGGATCCGGCTGGTGTCCCCGGTGACGGCGGTGGCGCCCGGGATGGCGAACCCGGAGCCGGGGACGCCTTTCGTCGGCTCGAACGGCACCCAGCCGTAACGGGGGAACCACACCTCCGGCCAGGTGTGCACGTCGGCGTCGGTGACCTGGTAGTGGTGCGGGCCGATCTTGCGGCCGGTGGTGAACCCGACCGCCAGGCGGGTCGGCAGGCCGATCGAGCGGGCCAGCACGGCGTAGGAGCCCGCGAACTGCTGGCAGTAGCCGGTCCGGGTCGAGAACAGGAACGTCTCGATGGCGCCGATCCCCGAGCCGTCCACCGGGGGGTGGAGGCTGTAGGTGAACTCCGGCCCGTAGAAGTAGTCCTGCAGCGCCAGCGCCCGGGCGTACTCGGTGTGGGCGTGGCGGACGATCCGGCGGGCCAGGGCGGCCACCGGCGGGGGGACCGACGCCGGCAGCGCCGTCGAGTCGGCCGGGAGGGTCCTCGGGTCGAGCGGGGGGGCGTGCTCGAGGTCGGCGGCGTTGAGGGTGGCGACGGTCTGCAGGGCGGTGACGGTGTAGGTGGACCCGTCGGCGGTGGCGTGCTTGGACAGCAGGCTGCCGGTGCCGGGGTTGTACTGCACGTCCTGCACACCCCGCACGGCGACCGGGTCGAACGCCGACGGCAGCCAGGGGGAGTCCAGCGCCTGGATGCGGAAGCGCTCGTGGACCACCCGGGTGCCCTTCGGCACGGCGGAGCGGGCCCCCGAGCCCGGGAGATCGACCCGGAAGTCCCGGTACGAGGCCCGGCCCGCCTGCCACGTCCCGCCCGAGTAGACGTCGAGGGTGGTGAGCTGCCAGTAGGCCGGCACCGAACTGGTGACGGTGAACACGTTGGCCTTGGCGTTGTGGGGCGCCAGGCGGGTGGACAGCGACACCATCGGGCTGACGATGATGCGGGTGCCGCCGCCGAAGCTCTTCCAGCCGAACGGGCCCCGCCCGTCGGGCCCCGGCAGGCCGGCGGCGATCGCCGCCGCCACCGCCGCCAGCGCCAGGATGCGGAACCCGACGCGCCCGGGCCGCTCGAGCGGCGGGGCCTCGACGCCACCGATCCACAGCGACGGGTCGGCGCTGGCGGCGGCGTGCTCGACGAGCAGGTGGATGCCGAGCACCACGATCTCGAACACGGTGGCCACGACCCGCCCCGCCGGCCCGCCGAGGACGCACCCGGCGAGGAACAACGCCAGCATCGGCGCCGGCGCCCATGGGCGGGCGGGGCGGCGCCGGGCGCCCCGGAGCCAGGAGGCCGCCAGGCCGACGGCCCCGGCCCCGGCCGCCGTCGCCAGCAGGAAGGCGCGGGTCGGCACCACCGGCGGGGTGGAGTCGACGAACTGCGTGCCGAAGCTGTCGAGCACCCGGGTGACGGTGTCCCAGGTGTGGACCAGCGGCAGGCCGGCGGTCGTCGAGCCCGGCACGACGGTCCAGACCACGACGAGCAGCACGGCGAGGGCGTCGATGAGCATTGCCAGCGGCCGGGACCGCACCAGCCGCCGGGTGAGCGCCCCGACGAGGACGGCCGCCACCGGCGGGGCGACGGCCGAGCCCTGCCACCCCTCGCCCCGGTAGACCCGCCCGAAGGCGAGGGCGGAGACCGTCGCCAGCAGCGCGAGGGTCAGGTCCGGCAGCCAGCCGGGCCACGACGGGGCGGGGCGCGCCTCGGGGGGCCGGGGCGGCCGCGCGGTGGGCGCGACGGGTCGGGCGGTCCCGCCGGGGGCAGGCCGCGAGGCGGTGGTGGTCACTGCTGCGCCGGGCCCGGCGCCGCCGGGCGGGAGCACGCCATCGCCGTCAGCCTGACGGATTCCGCCGGCGCGCGCCGGTCGCGGGGGCGCGCCCGCCGTCGGTGCGGGTCACCGCAGCGCCGCGTCGTTCCATGCGGTCGGGAAGTCCCGGCCGCCGCCGACCCGCACGACGCGGGCGCCGGGCGGGACGGCCGGGCCGCGGGGCCCCTCGGCGTGGGCGCCCGGCCCGGACCGGCCCCGGCCGCCGACCCCGCCGGGGCTGCCGCGGGCCTCGATCAGCACGACGGTCAGGGGGGTGCGGCGGCGCCGGCCGACCAGGCCCCGGAAGTCGGCGGTGTCGCACCGGTCGCTCGTGCAGACGATGGTGTGGTCGCTGCCGGCCAGCACGCCGGGGGTGATGCCGGCCGGGCCGGTGGCCGGCCCGTCCGGGCCGGGCTCGACCGCTGCGCCCGGACCGAGCAGGGCGCCGCCGGCGTGCATGGCGGCGTTGGCGAGCTGGTCGAGGATCCGGACGCGCTGCCTCGGGCCGGACCCGAGCTGGGAGTCGGTGCCGTCGGTGGCGACGAGGCGGACCTGCAACCCGCGCCCGATGGCGTCGTCGGCGACGCTGGCGGCGGCCTCGAGCGCCGCCTCGAAGGCGGGCGGCGTCCAGACCGCCCGCCGCAGGTCCAGCACCAGCAGCACCCGCCCGAGCCGCTCGACCCGGTCCTCGCGCACGAGGAGCGTGTCGGCGCGCGCCGAGCTGGGCCAGTGGATCCGGCGGAAGTCGTCGCCCGGCACGTACTCGCGCAGGTCGGCGAACTCCTGGCCGCTGTCCTGGCTCACCGACGCCACCCCCTCCTGGCGCGAGGCGCGGGCGACGACGGGTGCCCGCAGCGCCAGCACCCGGGGATGGACGACCAGCCGGCTGGGTTCGCCGACGGGGCGGCGCCGGCGGGCCAGGCCGAAGGGGTCGTTGACCTCGGCGACGAGCGGCCCGACCCGGAAGCTGCCCCGCCGGAGCTCGGGCAGCTCGTAGCGCCCGGTGCGCGTCCCGCCCGGGCCGAGCGGCGCGAGCAGCTGGCGGGGCCCGGCGCCGTCGAAGGGGTCCTGCAGCGCCAGCAGCGGCGTCCGCCGGGGACCGCTGTTGCGCAGCCGCAGCTCCACGGCGTTGCGCCGGCCGGGCGCGGGCTGGGGCGGGTGGAGGCTGCGGTGCACGGCCAGCTGGTACGCCTGGCGGGAGGTCCAGACCCAGGCGCCGAGCACGGCGACGATGGCCGCCGTCGCCAGCCCCTCGAGCTCGGCGATGCCGAACAGCCTCCCGGCGATCAGGGCGGCGGCCCCGCCGCCGAGCAGCGTCCAGCCCCGCGACGTGAGGGCGGAGCGCAGGGAGCCGGCGTGGTCGGGGTCGGGGGCGTGGGCCACGGGGGAGGGTCGCGGGGTGGGGCGGTCAGGGCCGGGCGGCCGGCACCGGCACGCTGTGGAGGACGTCGGCCACGACCTCCTCGGCGCTGGTGGCGTTGAGCTCCGCCTCCGCCCCGAGCACGAGCCGGTGGGCGAGCACCGGGGCGGCGACGGCGCGGATGTCGTCGGGCACGACGTACTCCCGGCCGCTGGCGGCCGCCATCGTCTTGGCCACCGTCTGCAACGCGATCGTCGCCCGGGGCGACATCCCGAGCTCGACGGCGGGGTGGTTGCGGGTGGCGACGGCCAGGTCGACGACGTAGCCCCGCAGCGGGGGAGCGACGTACACGGCGTCGGCCAGCTCGCTGAGGAACGCCAGGTCGCCGGCGTCGGCGACCGGCTCGAGGTCGTCGGGGCCGAGGGAGCCGTGCGACTCGAGCATCGAGATCTCCGAGCTGCGGTCCGGGTAGCCGACGGTGAGGCGCACGAGGAAGCGATCGACCTGGCTCTCGGGCAGCGGGTAGGTCCCCTCGTGCTCCACCGGGTTCTGGGTGGCGATCACGAGGAACGGCGACGGCAGCCGGTGGGTGCGCCCGTCGACGGTCACCTGCCGCTCCTCCATTGCCTCCAGCAGGGCGCTCTGGGTCTTGGGGGACGCCCGGTTGATCTCGTCGCCGAGGAGGATGTTGGTGAACACCGCCCCCGGGCGGAACCGGAACGTGGAGCTGTCCCGGTCGAACACCGACGAGCCGGTCACGTCCGACGGCAGCAGGTCGGGGGTGAACTGGATGCGCTGCCACTCGAGGCGCACCGAGGAGGCCAGCGCCTTGGCGAGGCTGGTCTTGCCGACGCCGGGGACGTCCTCGACGAGCAGATGGCCGCGCGACACCAGGCACATCAGCGCCAGGCGGACGGCGTCCTCCTTGCCGTGCAGGACCCGCCCGACGTTGTGGACGATGGCGTCGAACAACGTGGCGAACTGCTCGACTCCAGCGTCCGCTACGTCCCGAGTCGCCACGCCAGTCCTCCTGTCGGCTTGCCCTCGCGAGCGTACCCCCCGACTCCGGGTACGGCGCCCGGTGCGACGCCGGTGAGGGCCCCGCGGTTGCGCGCCCTCCGGGGCGTTAGCGTCTCGGTGGTGCAGCAACGCCCGCAGGTGCTGGCCGTCGACGTCGGCGCCACCAAGCTCGCCGCCGCGGTGGTGGACGGGCGGGGCACGCTGACCTGGCGGGCGCGCACGCCGACGCCGTCGACCACCGACGCCGACGAGCTGTGGTCGGCCCTCGCCGACCTCGTCGCCGCCGCCCCGCCGGGGCCGGCGCTGTGCGGGATCGGCTGCGGCGGGCCGATGGACGTCCGGGCGGAGACGGTCTCGCCGCTCAACATCCCGGCGTGGCGGGACTTCCCCCTGCGGGCCCGGGTGGCGGCGGCCACCGGGCTGCCGACCTGGATCGACAACGACGCCAAGGCGCTCGCCCTCGGCGAGGGCGTCCTCGGCGCCGCCGCCGGCACCGGCAACTTCGTGTCCCTGGTCGTCTCCAGCGGCGTCGGCGGCGGGATCGTGCTCGACGGCCGCCTGCTGGACGGGGCGGGCGGCAACGCCGGCCACCTCGGCCACCTCGTGGTCGAGCCCGGCGGCCGCCGGTGCGCCTGCGGGGCGCGCGGCTGCCTGGAGGCCGAGGCGAGCGGGATGTCGATCGCCGCCATCACCGGCCGGCCGGCGGCGGAGGCGCCCCCCGAGACGGTCGAGCGGGTCGGGACCCTGGTCGGGCGCGGCGTCGCCGACATCGCCAACCTCCTCGACCTGCGGCTCGCGACCGTCGCCGGGTCGGTTGCCCTCGGCTACGGCGACGCCTTCTTCGCCGCCGCCCAGGCCGAGATCGACCGCACCGCCCGGCTGTCGTTCTCCGCCGGGACCCGCATCGTCCCCTCCGGGCTCGGCGCCGACGGCCCGCTCGTCGGGGCGGCCGCCGTCGCCTGGTGGGGGGCGGGCGCGGTCAGCCTGGCCGGCGGGGTGGACCCGGTGAGCGGGGTGGGCCGGTGAGCGAGGCGCCCGTCTTCGGTCCGGCGGCCGTCGCCGCCGTGCTCGGCCGCCCCGGCCTGTGGCCGGTGGCGGCCCGGGTGCTCGCCACCCAGGCGCAGCCGGGGTGGTGGCGGCGGTGGCCGCCGGTGCCCCGCCTGCCCGACGCCTACGCCCACTTCCGTCGCCAGACGATGTGGGGCTCGGACGGCGGGGCCCGGCTCAGCGGACCGGAGGCGGTCGCCTACCTGCGGTGGGTGCGGGCGATGCAGCGGCGGAAGGTGTGACCGTCCGGCGCCCGGACGCAAAGAGGCCCGGTCCGGCGGCGCCCGGACGCAAACAGGCCCGGTCCGGCGGCGCGCGGTTGGTAGGGTTTGGGCGTGCACAGGGGATCCCGGCCGAGGCGACGGTAGGGGCTCCCGCATGTCGCAGGCGCTCGTACTCAACGCGACGTACGAGCCGCTCTGCGTGGTGTCGACCCGGCGGGCCCTGCTGCTGGTGCTCGACGGCAAGGCCGAGATGCTGGCCGCCACCGACCGGGTGTTCCGGGCGGCGCGGCTGCGGATCGCCGAGCCGTCGGTCGTCCGGCTCTCCTACTACGTGAAGGTGCCCTACCAGGCCCGGGTGGCGCTCAACCGGCGGGCGGTGTTCGCCCGCGACGGCCACCGCTGCCAGTACTGCGGGGCGTCGGCGGAGAACATCGACCACGTGGTGCCCCGCTCCAAGGGCGGCCTGCACGCCTGGGACAACGTGGTGGCAGCCTGCCGGCCGTGCAACACCCGCAAGCGGGACCGGCTGCTCGAGGACAGCGGGATGAAGCTGAAGCGCCCGCCGGCGGTGCCGCGGGAGCGCACCTGGATCCTCGTGGCCAGCGGCGCCATCCGCCCGGACTGGGAGCCGTACCTGGGGAGCGTCGCCGCGGGCCTCTCGGCGTGAGGCTGTTGCGGGCGGCGCCCGCCGGCGACTGGCTGGTCGAGGAGGCCTTCGGCGGGGCGGGGGAGTTGCACGCCGCGTCGGGCGGGCTCCTCGAGCACCCGGCGGGCGAGGTCGTCCGGCGGGTCCGGGTCCTGCACGCCGAGCGGCCGGCGGTGGTGCTCGGCGCCGGCCAGGACGACGCGCTCGTCGATAGCGGGAGGGCCAGCCGGCTCGGGCTCGAGGTCGCCCGCCGCCGCTCGGGGGGCGGGGCGGTGCTCGTCGGCCCCGGCGAGTCGGTGTGGGTCGACCTGCTGATCCCTCGCGACGACCCGCTGTGGGCCGACGACGTCGGGCGGGCCATGGCCTGGGTCGGCGCCTCGTGGCGGCGCGCCCTGGCGGCGCTCGGGTGGGGCCCGGTGGAGGTGTGGCCCGGGCCGATGATCCGCACGCCGTGGTCCGACCGGGTGTGCTTCGCCGGCGTCGGGCCGGGCGAGGTGCTGGCCCCCGGCGGCACGGCCGGTCCGCGGCGCGCCGGGCCCGGCGTCGGCGGCCTCGGCCCCAAGGTGGTGGGCGTCTCCCAGCGGCGGGGGCGCAGCGGGGCGCTGTTCCAGACGGCGGCGTTGCTGCGCTGGCGTCCCCTGGACCTGCTCGGCGCCCTGCACCTCGACCACGCGGCGCGCCGGCAGGGCGCGGCCGAGCTCGCCGAAGCCGCCGCCGGCCTCGGGCCGCTGCCCCCCGATGCCGTCGTGGCGGCCGTCACCGCCGCCCTGCCCGGCGGCGGGGAGGAAGGCGGGCGGGGGCGGCTGCCATGATCGGGGGAAGCCAGGACGGAGGGAGCCGCGTGGGGTCACTGGACGGACGAGTCGCCATCATCACCGGGGCCGGGCGCGGCCTCGGCCGGGCCTACGCCCGGTTCTTCGCCGCCGAGGGCGCCAAGGTGGTCGTCAACGACAACGGCTGCGACCCGAGCGGTGAGCGACCGGCCGACGACGCCGCCGGCCGGGTGGTGGCGGAGATCCGCGAGGCCGGCGGCGAGGCGGTGGTCAGCCGCGAGGACGTCGCCGACTGGGAGGCCGGCGGGCGGCTGGTGCAGACCGCCGTCGATGCCTTCGGCCGCCTCGACGTGCTCGTCAACAACGCCGGCATCCTGCGCGACCGGGCCATCGTCAACATGGAGGAGGGCGACTGGGACGAGGTGATCCGGGTCCACCTGAAGGGCCACTTCGTGCCGCTCCGCCACGCCGCCTCCCACTGGCGGGCGCGTGCCAAGGCGGGGGAGGAGGTCCGCGCCTCGGTGGTCAACACGTCGTCGACCTCCGGGCTGCAGGGCAACCCCGGGCAGAGCAACTACGGGGCGGCCAAGGCGGGGGTGGCGGCGCTCACGGTCATCGCGGCGATGGAGCTCGCCCGCTACGGGGTCCGGGTCAACGGTGTCGTGCCCACGGCCCGCACCCGCCTGACGGAGTCCACCCCCGGCCTGGACGAGATCGTCCGGCCCCCCGAGGACGCGTCCCGCTTCGACGAGTGGGACCCCGACAACGTCTCGCCGGTCGTCGGCTGGCTGGCCCGGGAGGGCTGCACCGTCACCGGGCGGTTGCTGTACGTCTTCGGCGGCACCGTGCAGCCGATGACCGGCTGGCTGCGCGAGCCGGGCCTCGGGCGCCCGGAGCGCTGGACGCTCGCCGAGCTCGACGAGCAGCTCGGGCCGCTGCTCGGGTGACCCGGCCGCTCCGCTGGCCCGGCCGCCGCCGGTGGCAAGCTGCACGCCGATGACTCCCGAGCCCCCCGCCCCCGAGCCGATCGGCCCGCCCGACGGCCGGCGGGTCCCCCGCTTCGCCGCCCCCGACACCTTCGCCCGCCTGCCGACCCTCGGCGCCGTCGGGGCGGCGGCGGTGGCCGTGGTCGGCGTGCCCTTCGACGCCGGGGTCTCCTACCGGCCCGGGGCGCGCTTCGGGCCGCAGGCGGTGCGGGCCGGCTCGAAGTTGCTGCGGCCCTACCACCCGGCGCTCGGCGTCGAGCCGTGGCGGGTGCAGCAGGTCGCCGACGCCGGGGACCTGGCGGTCAACCCCTTCGACATCGCCGAGGCCATCGAGGCGGTCGCCGCCGGCGCCACCGAGCTGCTGGACCGCGCCGGGCACCTGGTGGCGATCGGCGGCGACCACACCATCGCCCTGCCGCTGCTGCGGGCGACCGCCGCCCGGCACGGTCCGGTGGCGCTGGTCCACTTCGACGCCCACCTCGACACCTGGGACACCTACTTCGACGCGCCCTACACCCACGGGACGCCGTTCCGGCGGGCGGTGGAGGAGGGGGTGCTGGCGTTGGAGGCGTCGGCCCACGTGGGCATCCGCGGGCCGCTGTACGCCCCCCGGGACCTGATCGAGGACCACGACCTGGGCTTCGCCACCGTCACCACCCTCGAGGTGGCCGAGCGCGGCGTCGCCGACGCCCTGGCGCGGATCAAGTCCCGGGTCGGGGGGCGGCCGGTCTACGTCAGCGTCGACATCGACGTGCTCGACCCCGCCCACGCCCCCGGGACCGGGACCCCCGAGCCGGGCGGCCTGACGAGCCGGGAGCTGCTGGCCCTCCTGCGCGGCCTCGACGGGGTCCACCTCGTCGGCGCCGACGTGGTCGAGGTCTCGCCCGCCTACGACCACGCCGAGCTGACGGCCCTCGCCGCCGCCAACGTCGTCTACGACCTGCTCGGGCTTTTCGCCCTGCAGGCGGGGCGGCAGGGCCGGCCTCAGCCGGCAGGGCGGCGCAGCGCGGGGGGTGCGCCGGCGACGAGGCGGTAGAGGCTGAAGGCCCGCCCCGTCCGCTTGGCGTGGTACATGGCGGCGTCGGCGTTGGCCAGCAGCGTCTCGGCGTCGCGGCCGTGGTCGGGGCTCACCGCCACCCCCACGCTGGCCTCGACCGCCGCCGTGTCGGGCCCGAGGGCGAAGGGGATGGCCAGGCTGGTGGCGATCCGCTCGGCGGTGCCGAGCGCCACCGGGCCGGCCTCCTCGGCGGTCACGGCCGCCGCGAACTCGTCGCCGCCCAGGCGGCCGACGACGTCGGTCGGGCGCACGGCGGCGGCGAGGCGCTTGGCGGCCAGCTCGAGGAGCCGGTCGCCGGCGGCGTGGCCGAGCCGGTCGTTGACCTGCTTGAAGCGGTCCAGGTCGACCACCAGCACCGCCACCCCGCAGCCGTCGCGGGCCTCCAGGGCGCCGGTGAGCCGGTCGGCGAAGGCCTCCCGGTTGACCAGCCCGGTGAGCGGGTCGTGGGTCGCCCGGTACTCGAGCTCGCGGCGGGTGCGCCGCTCGGCCTCGCCGCGGCGGGCGGCCTCGATGACCGCGGCGCCGCCCATCGCCAGGCGGGTGGCGTCCTCGATCTCCTCCGACCGCCACCGCCGGGGCGCCCCGACGCAGCAGATGACCGTGCCCACCGGCCCGTCGGGGCCGAGCAGCGGCACCCCGAGGTAGGCCCGGCCCCCGCAGAGGTCGACCACGCCGCCGGGGCGGATGGGGTAGCCGGTCACGTCGTGGACCACCTCGACGGCGGTGGCGGTGCGGTTGCGGGTCCAGCCGGGCGAGCGGGTCGGGTCGCGCTCGAGGCGGTCGAGGCTCTCCCGGATGGCGGCTTCGACGGTCGGTGCGATCCCCACGGTGGCGAGCTGGACCTGCAGCCGTCCGGGCCCGGTGAAGAACAGCACCGCGGTGCGCTCGGCGCCGAGGCGGTCGGCGAGCACCGCGGCGACCACCTTGGCGGCCTCGAGCGGCGCCGGGGCCCGGAAGCCCTCGAGCAGCAACCGGCGCATACCCGCAGCGGCGCGCTCGTCGCGTGCCGCCCGACTGCGTTCGGACCTGCCCCACCGGACCCTGCCCATCCCCCGCATTGTCGGCCGCCCCCGGGGGGACCTTGCGCACGTTTCTCGTCCTTCCCGGGGCGCCGAAGTGGCGCGGGTGGTTGACCTGGTGGGGGAAAGGGGCGTATCGTGGCGCCAAGTGGCGCGAAGGGGTGGGCCCGGAGCGTGGCGGAGGACGAAAGCCGAGTGACCAGTGGCGCCGATGTTCTTCGGGAGGTACGAGCACTCCCTGGACGCGAAGGGACGAGTGGTCCTTCCGGCGCGCTTTCGTTCGAGCTTCGACTCGCAGGCGTACCTCACGCAGTACCTGGACGGCTGCCTCGCCCTGTGGACGCCCGAGGAGTTCGGCAGGCGGCTGGCGGAGTACTCGCAGGCGCAGGCCCGCTCGAGCGCCGACCGCAACCTCGCCCGGGTGTGGGCGGCGGGATCGCAGGAGGTGGAGATCGACCGGCAGGGGCGGCTCGCCCTGCCGCAGCACCTGAAGGAGTTCGCCCAGCTCGACCGCAACGTGCTGGTCGTGGGGGCGATGGAGCGCATCGAGCTGTGGGATCCCACGCAGTGGGAGGCACGCGTGCGCCCGGCGGAGCTCAACCTGACCGACCCCGTCGACGTGGCCTCGGCGCCGCTCGACGACTCCGGGAGCTGAGCGGCCACGGCCGGCTCCCCGACGCCTCCGCAACCGTGGCCGGGCTCGTGCGCAGCCCTTCGACCGGCAGGGTGGGAGTCCCCTTCTCCGCCCGCTTCCACTCCGCGCGACCGGGGAGACATCCCGGCGGCACGCTGGTCGGGGGGCTGCGGATGAGCTCGGCCCCGGCGTTCGGGCACCGTCCCGTCATGCTCGACGAGATCGTCGAGCTGTTCGGTCCGGTGCCCGCCGGGGTGCTGCTCGACGGCACGCTCGGGGGCGCCGGCCACGCCCGGGCCCTGCTCGAGGCGCACCCGGGGTTGCGCCTCGTCGGCATCGACCGGGACCCCGACGCCGTGGCCGCCGCCTCGGCGGCCCTGGCCGGCTTCGGGTCGCGGGCGACGATCGTGCGGGCCCGCTTCGCCGACGCCGCCCGGGTGCTCGACGACCTCGAGGTCGGGGCGCTGTCGGGCGCCCTGCTCGACCTCGGGGTCAGCTCCTGGCAGCTCGACCGCCCCGAGCGCGGCTTCGGCTACCGGGCCGAGGGCCCGCTCGACATGCGGATGGACCCGACCGCGGGGCCGTCGGCGGCCGACCTCGTCAACGACCTGCCGGAGGGCGAGCTGGCCCGGGTCCTGCGCGCCTACGGCGACGAGCGCTTCGCCGGCCGCATCGCCCGAGCCGTGGTCGCCGCCCGGCCGGTGACCACGACGGTGCAGCTCGCCGAGCTGGTCCGCGACGCCATCCCGGCCGCCACCCGCCGCACCGGCGGCCATCCCGCCCGCCGGACCTTCCAGGCGCTGCGGATCGCCGTCAACGACGAGCTGCGCTCGCTGCCCGATGCCCTCGACGCCCTGATCGAGCGGCTCGCCCGGGGTGGCCGCATCGGCGTGCTCTCCTACCACTCCGGCGAGGACCGCATCGTCAAGGACCGCCTGCGCGCCGCCGCCACCGGCGGCTGCGTCTGCCCGCCCGGGCTGCCCTGCGTGTGCGGGGCCCGCCCGACCGTCCGCCTCCTCGGCCGCGGCGGCCGCCGCCCGAGCGACGCCGAGATCGCCACCAACCGCCGCGCCGAGAGCGCCCGCCTGCGCGCCGCCGAGCGCCTGTCCCCAGAGAGCCAGCCGTGACCGCCACCGCCCACACCCGTCCCCGCCCCGCACGGCAGGACCGGCACAGCGCCGTCCGCGGCTCCTCGACCAGCGGTGGCCTCGCCGCCCGGGCCGCCGCCGCCCGCGCCCGGCGCGAGGCCGGCGGGCCGGTCCAGCCGCGCCCGGCGGCACGGGCCCGGCGTGACGCCGACGGGGCCGGGGTGCGGCGTGAGCCTGCCCCCGCCAAGGCGCCCCGCGGCTCGCACGCGACGCGGCCCTCCCGCCGGGCGGGCGCGGCCGCCCCCGCGGCCGCCCCTGAGGCCGCCGCCCGCCGTCCCGCCCACCGCCGGCGGCCACC
>DASSZM010000241.1:0-8628 GCA_035702855.1 Acidimicrobiales bacterium
ACGGAGGAGGTCGTGACCACCAACCCCGCCCTGGCCAGAGCCATCCTCCGGGCCGCCGCCGCCCGGTGAGACTCACAGCGGATCACCAACGATCCAGCACACCCGCAACGTCAGGAGCCTTGTGATGTCGTCCCATCGTGAAGCACCGAAGATCTCGAAATACCCGACCGCCGATTCGACGGACGTGTACGCGTTCGTGAGCCCCGACGCTCCCGACACCGTCACGCTCATCGCCAACTACATCCCGTTGGAGCGCCCCGACGGCGGCCCCAACTTCTACGAGTTCTCCGACGACGTCCTCTACGCCATCCACGTCGACAACACCGGCAACGGGCGCCCGGACGTCACTTTCGAGTTCTCCTTCCAGACGGTCAACCACATCCCGTCGTCGTTCCTGTACAACGACGGCCCGATCACGTCCCTCACCGGATCGGGTGCAGCCCTGTGGAACCGCCAGCAGACCTACCGGCTCACCCGGGTCGACCACGATCCGCACGACTGGCAGCGCCGGGTCGGCGTCACCGTGCTGGGCGAGGGCCTGCTCTCGCCGCCTTGCAACATCGGCCCGTTGTCGACACCGGACTACGCCAGCCTCGCCGGCCAGGCGGTGCACCCGGTCTCGAGCGGCCGGTACTCGGCGACGGTCTTCGCCGGCCAGCGGGCGGACGGCTTCTACGTCGACCTCGGCGCCGTGTTCGATCTCGGCGACCTGCGCCCCTTCGAACAGGACCACACGATGTTCGGGCTGAGCGGCACCGGGCTCATGAGCTCGATGCCGGGGGTCAACTCCCTCGCCGCGAGCAACGTGCACACGCTCGCGCTCCAGGTGCCCATCGAGCAGCTCACGCGCTACGGCAACCGGCCCAGCGACATCACCGAACCGGAGTCGGTGATCGGCGTGTGGACGGCGGCCTACCGCCAGCGGGTGGAGATCCTGGGCCACGGACGCGGCGACGCGGACTGGAGCGGGCCGTTCGTCCAGGTGTCCCGGCTCGGCGAGCCGCTGGTCAACGAGCTGCTCATCGGGATCGGCGAGAAGGACTACTGGAACACCCAGCCGCCCGCGGGGGACGCCCGCTTCGCCGGGTTCTACACCAACCCGCTGCTGGCCCAGCTGCTGCCCACCCTCTACCCCGGCGTGTTCCCTCACCTCGCTGCCTACAACAAGCACCCCGACCGCCTCGACCTGGTCGCGATCCTGCTCACCGGCATCCCGCCGTCGGTCATCGCCTCGGCGCCGACCTACTCGGGCACCGGCGTGAAGGCCGACGAGCTGCGCCTCAACGTCGCCGTCGCCCCCACGACGTCATCGCCGTCCAACCTCGGGGTGCTCGGCGGCGATCCGGCCGGCTTCCCCAACGGCCGCCGCGTCTTCGACGACGTGGCCACCATCGAGCTCCTCGCCGTCGCTGGCGCGACGCTGCCGCTCGTGGACAAGAGCTTCACCCCCGACGCCGCCGCCAACCCCGCCACACCCGACATGGGCTACGTCAACTTCGGGCTCACCAGCTCGGCGAAGGACACCACCGCCAAGGGCAGCGAGTCCTACCTTTCGTCGTTCCCCTACCTCGGGATCCCCTGGTCTGGCATGTGGACGCCGAGCACCACCCCGATGGGCCATCTCACCGCTCCGGCCTCGTGAGCGACGAGCACCCCGACGGACCGTCGCCCGCCGGGTCGGTAGTCCTCGACATCGGCCCCGGGCGCGGTGCCGCCGCCGTCTACACCCCGGCGGGCATGGCCGGCGCCGAGCTGGAGATCCGCCTCCGCGGCACCACGTGGGACGGTACCCACGTCGCCGTCCTCGAGCGGCGGGTGGAGCCCGAACCCTGCTGGGCGGCCCTGTTCGGGCCGCTCCCGGCAGGCGACTACGAGGTCCGCGAGCGGGGCGACCCGCATGCCGCGGTCGTCGCCGTGGCCGTCGAGGAGGGCACCGTCGCCCGCGTCGCCTGGTCGCCCGCCACCGACGGCCGGCCGGTCTCTCCTACGCGGGTTTGCGACAGCTCCTCAGCCCGACCGGCCGACCAGCCGCCAGCCGGCGGGGAGGACGGCGGCCGCCAGCGCCAGCTTCAGCAGGTCCCCGACGAGGAACGGCACCATGCCCTCGGCCAGGGCGGCACCGGCCGACAGGTGCGCCCAGGCCGCCAGCCAGGTGACCCCGAAGGCGTAGATGACCGCCGTCCCGGCCAGCATGGTCGCCGCCGCCCGGGCCGGCGCCCGGTCCCCGCCGCGCGCCGCCAGCACCCCGACGAGGGCGGCTGCGACCGGGTAGGCCGCCAGGTAGCCGAAGGAGGCGCCGACGATGCCGGCGGCACCGCCGGCGAACCAGGGCACGCCGGCGACGCCGGCGACCACGTACAACGTCATCGCCGCCAGGCCGCGCCGCCAGCCGAGGGCGGCCCCGGCGAGCAGCACGCCGAAGGTCTGGCCGGTCACCGGCACCGGCGTGCCGGGGAGGTGGAACGACACCTGGGCGAGGACCCCGACCAGCGCCGCCCCGGCGGTGACCAGGAGGACGTCGCGGACGGCGGAGCCGGCGACGAGGTCCGAGAGGACGTGCGGCCGGCGGGGCAGGCTGGCGGTGGCGGTCATGGGATGGGCTCCTCCCTGTGGGGCACCTTCGGGTTCGTCGGCCCCGGGGTGCGACGGCATCGGCCGCCACCCCGGGACCCGGCACCGTAGGCGACCGGCGCCCCCGGCCGCGAACCGGGCCCGCCGGACCGGCGCCGCGTCGTGTGGCGCCGGCGCCGGGACGGTCCCACCCCGGCGGCGGCCCGGTTCACGCCACCGGCGCGTCCGCCTCCCACGTGGCGAACATGGCGGCGTAGCGGCCGCCGGCGGCGACGAGCTCGTCGTGGCTGCCGACCTCGGCGATCCCGCCGCCGTCGACCACGACGACCCGGTCGGCCCGCATCGCCGTCGACAACCGGTGGGCGATGAGCACGGCTGTGCGCCCCTGCAACAAGGCGTCGAGCGCGGCCTCGATCCGCGTCTCGGAGAGCAGGTCCAGGTTGGAGGTGGCCTCGTCGAGCACCAGCACCCGCGGCCGGGCGGTGAACGCCCGGGCCAGGGCGAGCAGCTGACGCTCCCCCGACGACAGCGACTGGCCGCGCTCGTGGACGACGGCGTCGATGCCGCCGGGCGTGCGCTCCACGACCTCGGCGAGCCCGACGGCCCGCAGCGCCTCCCACACCTCGTCGTCGGTGGCGTCGGGCCGGGCGAAGGCCACGTTGTCACGGATGCTGCCGGCGAAGAGGAACGGCTCCTGCGGCACGACCCCGAGCTGGCGGCGGAGGGACGCCACGGCGACGTGGCGCAGGTCGTGGCCGTCGATGAGCACCCGCCCGCCGGTCGGGTCGTAGAACCGGGTGACCAGCTTGGCCAGCGTGGACTTGCCGGCCCCCGTCGGGCCGACGAAGGCGACCGTCTCCCCGGCGTGGATGGTGAGGTCGACGTCGCCCAGGACCGGGACCGAGGGGTCGTAACCGAAGCTGACCCGCTCGAAGGTGATCTCGCCCTCGACGGGGGGCAGCTCGACGGCGTCCGGCCGCTCGGGTGTGCTCGGCGCGACCGACAGCAGGGACTGCAGCTTGCCGATGGACGCCGTGCCCTGCTGGTAGGTCGTGTACTGCTGGGCGAGCAGCTGGATCGGCGCGGTGAAGCGGTTGAGGTAGAGGAAGAAGGCGGCGAGGGCCCCGATGCTCAGGTGACCGTTGAGGACCATGCCGCCCCCGACGGCGAGCAGCGCCGCCTGGGCGAGGTAGCCGAGCAGCTGGGTGCCGGGGCCGTACACGGCGGTGATGTTGGCGGCGTGCTGGTTGGCCCGCATGTAGTCCCCGACCACCCGTCGGTGGTGGACGGTGTTGCGCTCCTGGCGGTTGTGCGACACCACGACGCGGACGCCGTGCAGGCTCTCGGACAGGTCGGCGAGCACGGCGGCGATGCCGTCGCGCACCCGGTCGTACGCCCGGGTCGAGGAGCGCTGGAACCAGACCGACCCGGCGGCCAGCAGGGGCACGACCAGGGCGACGGTGATGGCGGCCAGCAGCGCGTTGGTGGCGAAGAGGATGGCGGCGATGACCACCATCGTCAGTCCCTGCACGACGAGCTGCGCCAGGCCGTCCTGGAGGAGCTGCTGCAGGTTCTCGATGTCACTGGTCATGCGGCTCATGACCACGCCGGCCTTCTCGTCGGTGTAGAAGTCGAGCCCGAGGCGCTGGAGGTGGGTGAAGATCCGGACCCGCAGGTCGCGCATGACCCCGGCGGCGAGCCGCCCCGTGACCTGTACCAGCGCCCGCTGGAAGAGGGCGGTGACGGTGACGGCTGCGACGTAGGCGCCGGCGGCGACCACGATGACGGTGAAGTCGGGGTGGACCATCCCGTGGTTGATGGCGTAGCTGACCAGCTCCGGTCCGGCCTGGTTGGCGACCGCCACGACCACCACCGCGACGAGGGCGAGGGCGGCCAGCTGCCAGTGGGGCGCCACGAGGCCCCGGAGGGTGAGGGGCCGCCGCTCCCCGTCGTCGGCGCGGTAACCGAACGCCACCTGCGGCTCGTCTCGCTCCGGCTCGCTCGCGAGCAGGCGGTCGACGCCCTCCTGCATCTCGGGCGGGACCCCCGCGAAGGGAAGGCCCGGGCTGGCGCCGCCGCGGCCGGCCCAGGCCCCGCCCCCACCCCACATCGCCATCAGACACGCTCCCCGGCCGGCTCGCCCTCGGCGGCGCCCTCGTCGACCTGGGCGAGCACCTCGGCGTACAACGGCACCGACTCGAGCAGCTCGGCGTGGGTGCCCTCGGCGACGACCCGGCCGCCGTCGACCAGCACGACCCGGTCGGCGAGCCCGATGGTGGACAGCCGGTGGGCGACGATCAGCGTGGTCCGCCCCTCCATCAGCCTCCGCAGGTTGCGGTGGATCTCCTGCTCCACCTGGACGTCGATGGCGCTGGTGGCGTCGTCGAGCACGAGGATCGGCGGGTTGAGCAGGAGCGTGCGGGCGATGGCCAGGCGCTGGCGCTGGCCGCCGGAGAGGGTGTAGCCGCGTTCGCCGACCACGGTGTCGTAGCCGTCGGCCAGCTCCTGCACGAACCCGTCGGCACCGGCCGCGACGGCGGCCGCCCGCACCTGCTCCAGGGCGGCGTCGGGCCGGCCGTAGGCGATGTTGTCGCGCACCGACGCCGAGAAGAGGAACGGCTCGTCGGCGACGATCCCGACGTTGGCCCGCAGGCTGGCGAGGGTGAGGTCGCGCACGTCGGTCCCGTCGATGCGCACCGCCCCGGAGCCGACGTCGTAGAAGCGGTCGAGCAGTCGCCCGACGGTGGTCTTGCCCGAACCGGTCCGACCTACCACCGCCACGGTCTCGCCGGGGCGGAGGTGCAGGTCGAAGCCGTCGAGCACGGCCGGTCCGTCGCTCGCGTAGGCGAAGCGGACGGCGTCGAAGCGGACGTCACCGCGGCAGTCCACCAGGTCCAGCGCGCCCGGCCGGTCGACGATGGTGGGCTCCTCGTCGAGGATCTCGTAGATGCGCTGGGCGGAGGCGGCCGCCCGCTGCCCCAGCATGATCAGCATGCCGAGCATCTGGAAGGGGGCCTGCAGCATCACCATCCAGAAGCTGAAGGTGACGATGGTGCCGACCTGCAGGTGGTGGTGGATCACCAGGTAGCCGCCGAACAGGACGACGAACGCCATCCCGAGCTGGGTGAGGTTCTGCACGAGCGGCGTGAAGCGGGCGCGGGTGTCGGCGTCCTTGACGTAGGCCCAGCGCACCCGGTCGGCGGCGGCGGCGAGCTGGTTGACCTGCCGGCCCTCGGCGGCGAAGGACTTGACCACGCGCACGCCGTTGACGTTCTCGTCGACGATGGTCGCCACCTCGGCCAGGCGGGACTGGATGAGCCACGACACCGGGAACAGCACGTTGCGCATGCGCACCGTCGCCACGTAGATGAACGGCATGGCCGCCATGGCCACCAGCGCGAGGAGCGGCGCGATGGCGAGCATGTAGCCGAAGGCGACGACCGCCCCGAGGCACTGCACGATGATCGACGGCCCGAAGGTCAGGTACATCTGCGTCGAGCGGATGTCGGAGTTGGCGCGGGAGATGAGCTGACCGGTCTGCACCCGGTCGTAGAAGCCGAACGGCAGGCGCGCCAGGTGGGCGTAGATGATGTTGCGCAGGTCGAACTCGATCCGGTAGGCGGTGGCCAGCAGGTACCGCCGGGAGAGGAAGCCGCAGAGGCCGGCGAGCACGGCGAGGACGAGCACGATCACCACGTAATGGATGAGGATGTGGTGGAAATGCGCCGCGGGAAGTCGCTGCGAGGGCGGGCGGAGCGCTTGGTCCACCGACGGCACGAGCGCCTTGTCGATGGCGTCGGTGCCGAGCAGGCGGGGGATCTCGACCTGCAGGAGCAGCGAGACGAACGACGCCCCCAGCGCGACGGCGAAGGTCCACTTGTGCGCCAGGACGATCGGCAGGGCGCGACGCAGCCAGGTCTTCCCCCGGTCGGGGTCGATGCCGCGCCGGGGCGGGGCGTCCCGCCCCGGCACCGGGGCCGGCACCCAGGGTGCCGGGGCGTCCTGCGCCGTCACGACCCGGCTCCGTTGCCGCACCGTCCACTCGCCACTCCGTTAGGGTATCTAAGGGTCTCGGGTTAGCCGACCCGGGCACGGAGGACGAGGTGCGAGCTCCCCTCGAGCGAGGCGACAGGGCCGTGCTGGCCGAGACGGTCCGGGCGTCGGTGCGGCGGGAGTACCCGCACGTGCTCGCCCAGGAGCTCCAGGGCGACGCCGGCCTGCGGCCCCCTCGCGAGCTCCACCCCGCCTTCTACGGCAGCTACGACTGGCATTCCGCCGTGCACGGTCACTGGGCGCTGGTCCGGCTGCTGGCCGGCGGCCTCCCCCCGGATGTCGCCGCCGCCGTCGAGGCGACCCTCGACGAGCACCTCCGACCCGACCGGCTCGCCCGGGAGCTCGCCTTCTTCGCCGGCCCCGAGGGCAGCAACGCCGAACGCCCCTACGGCTGGTCGTGGCTGCTGCGCCTGCACGCCGAGCTGGACGGCGCCGGGGACCGGCGGGCGGCGGCGACCGCGCCACTCGCCGACCACCTGCGGGCGCGGCTCGTCGACTACCTCGCGACGACGCTCGCCTTCCCGATCCGCTCCGGCACGCACGCCAACACCGCCTTCAGCCTGCGGCTGCTGCTGCAGGTCGCCCGGGACGCCGGCGACGCCGGGCTCCTCGACGCCGTGACCGTCGCCGCCCGCCGGTGGTTCGCCGGCGAGGAGCGGCTCGCCTGGTTCGCACCGCCGTCGGGCGGCGACTTCCTCGACCCGGTGTTGACGGAGGCGGCCCTCGTGGCCGAGGTGCTGACCCCGCGGGAGCTGGCCGGGTGGCTCCGCCGGACCGGCGCCGAGGAGACGGCGGCGTGGGCGGCGCCGCCCGCCTTCCGGGCCGACGGGCAGGATCCTGCGACGGTCCACCTCGAGGGCCTGCTGCTGAGCAAGGCGTGGTGCCTCCACCGCCTGGCGCGCTCCCTGCCCGGCGAGGACCCCCTGGCCCGGCTCGCCGGCGAGGGGGCGGCCGCCCACCTGCAGCTGGCGGCCGGGCTCGACCCCACCGCCGGCTTCAACCGGGCCCACTGGCTCCCGACGTTCCTGGTGTACCTCGACGCCGAGCTGGCCGGCGGCTGAGCCTCAGGCCCGAGCGGACCGGCGCTCACCCCGGTCGACGGCGGCCACCAGCTTCCCGAGCCGCTTGGTGCGGCTGCGGCTGGCGGCGGACCCGAGATGGGGCCGCGTCGGCGCCTGCTCCTCGGCGGCGGCCAGGGCCCGCCCGAGGGCGGCCCGCTGGCGCCGGTCGAGGACCCGGCTCAACGGCGGCCAGACCTGCACCTGCTCGAAGACGATGTGGGCGTAGGCCAGACGGGCCAGGTCGGCGACCAGCCGGTCCCAGTCCACGTCCCCCGGCCGGCGGCGGTGGAGCGTGTGGAGGACCCGGCGCAGCTCGAGCTCCTCGGCGTCGGCCCGGCCGGCCAGCTCGTCGCCGTCCGGCAGCCGGTCCCGCACCACCGGCCAGAAGGCGAGCTCCTCCGCCGCCTCGTGGCGGACGGCGGCGGCGACGAGCCGCTGCATCGCCGCCTCGGCCGCACGCCGCTGGTCACGGTCGGCGGTCGGCGCGTCGCGCAGGTCGTCGGCCATGGCCCGCAGGGCGTCGTGCGCCGCCCGCAGGCGGGCGAAGGCGTCGTCGGGGTCGTCGCTCGGCTCGACGGCCCGGGGATCGAGGGGGTGCTCGGCGGTCGCCAGCCCGGTCGCGTGCCGCCGGCGGCGCAGGACCAGCCAGCCCCCCACCGCCGCACCACCGAGGACCAGGATGCCGGCACGCACGGCCGCTCCCTACCCGCGCCGCCGCCGCGGGCAACGCCGGGCCGGACCGGTGGGGCGTAGTCTCGCGGCGTCACCAGCTCGGCGTGACGGAGAGGGGGCGTACGTCGGTGGGAGGTGGGCTCCGGCAGCTCGTGGCGGAGAAGGACTGGTCCGCCACGCCCCTCGGCCCGAAGGAGGGCTGGTCCGAGGCGCTGCGCACCACGGTCGAGACCTGCCTCGGGTCCCGCTTCCCGGTGATCATCTTCTGGGG
>DASSZM010000006.1:0-3834 GCA_035702855.1 Acidimicrobiales bacterium
CCCGCAGCTACTACGGGCAGCCGATCCTCAACAAGCCCGTGTGGGAGTCGCCCGACATCCCCGGCTACTTCTTCCTCGGGGGCCTCGCCGGCGCCGGCGCGGCGATCGGCGCGGCTGCGCAGCTCACCGGCAGGCGGCGCCTGGCGCGGGTCTCCAAGCTGGGGGCGGCCGCGGCCGGCCACCTCTCGCTCGTGGGCCTCATCCACGACCTCGGGCGGCGGGGACGGTTCCTCAACATGCTGCGCGTCTTCAAGGTCACCTCCCCGATGAGCGTCGGCAGCTGGCTGCTGGCCGGGTTCGTGCCGGCGGCGACGGTCTCGGCGTTCTGTGACGTCACCGGCCTGCTGCCCGTCGCCGGCGGGTTGGCGACGGCCGGCGCCGCCACCCTGGGACCGCCGGTGGCCGCCTACACCGCCGCCCTGATCGGCGACACCGCGGTGCCGGCGTGGCACGAGGGCCACCGGCTGATGCCGCTGGTGTTCGTGAGCAGCGGACTGTCCGCCGCCGGCGGGCTCGCCTTGCTCGGCGCCCCGACCGACGAGGTCGGGCCGGCGCGAGTGCTCGGCGCGGCCGGCGCCCTCGCCGAGGTCAGCCTCTCGAAGCTGATGGAGAAGCGGATGGGGATGGTCGAGGAGGCCTACCACGAGGGGCGCGCCGACATCTACATGAAGGCGGCCGAGGTCCTGAGCGCCGGCGGCGCGGTCCTTGCCCTCGCTTCCCGGGGGCGCCGGGTGCTGTCGGCGGCCGCGGGCGCCGCGCTCATCGCCGGCTCGGCCTTCGAGCGGTTCGGCGTCTTCCACGCCGGGCTCAACTCGGTGGGGGACCCGAAGTACACGGTCGTCCCGCAGCGGGAACGCATGGCGAGGAGGAGCTCGTGACCCGGCTGTGGTCGGTGATGCAGGCGGACCACGCCCTGGTCTGGGGGCTGCTCAACCAGCTCACCGGCGGAAAGGGCGACCCCGAAGGCAGCCCGCGCGAGCGACGGCGCACCGCCATGCGCCTCGTGGCGCTGGAGTCGGTGCACGAGGTGGCCGAGGAGGTGGTCGTCTGGCCGGCCGTCCGCGAGCACTGCCGGGACGGCGACCAGTTGGTGGTGGAGGTCCTCGCCCAGGAGCGGCGGGCGAAGCGGGCCGTCAACGAGCTGACCCACATCTCCCCCGGCACCGAGGAGTTCATGGAGTGCGTGCACACCCTCGCCGGGCTGGCGCGCACCCACCTCTCCTACGAGGAGCACCAGATCTGGCCCCGCCTGGCCGACGCCGTCCGGGGCGCCGACCTGGACCGCACGGCCGAGCAGTGGGCCGTCGTGCGGCGGGCCGCTCCGACCCGCCCGCACCCCCACACGCCGCCCGACCACCGGCTCCTCGCCGCCGTCGGCCCCCTGGTGGGCCGCGTCGACCGGGCCCGCGACCGGCTGGTCGGCAGGCAGGTGCCGACTCCGTGACCCACCGCCGGGGAGGGCCGGCTCCTGTCAGAATGGAGTGATGCGACCGGTCGGGCTCCACCACGTCTCGATCAACGTCGACGACGTGGACGCCGCCCTGGCCTTCTACGTCGACGCCCTCGGCCTCACCGTCCGGCAGGACCGACCGGCGTTCTCCTTCGGAGGGGCCTGGTTGGACGCCGGCGGCCAGCAGGTGCACCTGATCGAGGCGGCACCGCCACCCGACCACGGCCAGCACTTCGCCCTGGCCGTGGAGGACCTCGCCGCCGTCGTCGCCGAGCTGCGCCGGCGCGGGCTGCAGGTCAGCGACCCGAAGCCGGTGGGCGGCAGCCTGCAGGCGTTCCTCGCCGACCCGGCCGGCAACCGGGTCGAGCTGCACCAGCCGCAGCGCGGCCCCGCCTGAGCAGGAGGGCAGGGCCCCGGCGGTCGCCGGGACCCTGCCCGCAACGCCGAATCGACTCGGCTCGGCTCTGCTCGGCTCGGCTACGAGCAGCCGCTCGTCGTCCCGCAGCTCGGGCAGGCGTGGCAGCTGCCCGCCCGCTGCATCTGCACCCCGCATTGGAAGCAGTAGGGGGCGTCGGACTGGAGCGGGGTCGGCTTGGCCACCACCTCGTGGGCCTCCGGCGCCAGCCGCAACTGGGGCTGCCCGGGCTCGTCGTCGCCGTACTCCCGGTCCTCGACCAGCGACAGGTTGGGCGTCGCCGCCTCCTCCACGCCGGGCAGGGTCTGCTGGGTCCGCTCCCCCGTCGTGAGCACACCGAGCTCCACCCGCTCCTCGTAGGGCAGGTAGTCGACGGCCAGGCGGCGGAAGATGTAGTCGACGAGCGACTGGGCGATCCGCAGGTCGGGGTCGTCGGTCATGCCCGCCGGCTCGAAGCGCATGTTGGTGTACTTGCGCACGTAGGTGGCCAGGGGGACGCCGTGCTGGAGTCCGAGGCTCACCGAGACGGCGAAGGCGTCCATGATCCCCGCCAGGGTCGAGCCCTGCTTGGCGACGACCATGAACACCTCGCCGGGCCGGCCGTCCTCGTACTCGCCCACGGTGACGTAGCCCTCGCAGTCGGCCACCCGGAAGGCGAACGTGTTGGACCGGCGGCGCCGGGGCATGCGCTCCCGGATCGGCTGCTTGACCACGACCGTCGTCTGGTTGGCCAGCGCCTTCTCGAGGTCGGCGACCTTGCGGGCCAGCTCGGCGTCGTGGGCGGCGGCGTCGGAGACGCCCTCACCCTTCTTGGCCGTCGCCAGCGGCTGGGCGACCTTGCAGTTGTCGCGGTAGATCGCCACCGCCTTGAGGCCGAGCTGCCACGCCTCGACGTGCAGCTGCTCCACGTCCTCCACGGTGACGTCCTCGGGGACGTTGACGGTCTTGCTGATCGCCCCGCTGATGAACGGCTGGACCGCCCCCATCATCCGGATGTGGCCCCGGTAGTGGATCGTGTTGTCCCCCATCGAGCAGGCGAACACCGGCAGGTGCTCCGCCTGCACGTGGGGCGCCCCGAGGATCGACTTGTGCTCGTCGATGTAGGCGGCGATCTCGGCGATCTGCGCCTCGTCGTAGCCGAGGCGGGTCAGCGCCCGGGGGATCGTCTGGTTGACGATCGACATCGTCCCGCCCCCGACGAGCTTCTTCAGCTTGACCAGGCCGAGGTCGGGCTCGATGCCCGTCGTGTCGCAGTCCATGAGCAGCCCGATCGTCCCGGTCGGGGCGAGCACGCTCGCCTGGGCGTTGCGCACCCCGGACTGCTCGGCGACCTCCACGGCGGTGTCCCACGACTCCTGGGCGGCGGACAGCAGCTCGGGCGGGACCAGCTCCTCGTCGATGTCTGCCGCGGCGTCGCGGTGCATGCGCAGCACGCCGAGCATGGCGTCGCGGTTGTCGGTGTAGCCGGCGAAGGGGCCCATCCGCGACGCCGTGCGGGCCGAGGTGGCGTAGGCGTGGCCGGTGAGCAGGGCGGTGATCGACGCCGCCCACGCCCGGCCCTCGTCGGAGTCGTAGGGCAGGCCCTGGGCCATCAGCAGCGCCCCGAGATTGGCGTAGCCGATGCCGAGCTGGCGGAAGCGCCGGGAGTTCTCCGCGATCCGCTCGGTCGGGTAGTCGGCGTTGCCGACGATGATCTCCTGGGCGGTGAAGACCACCTCGACGGTGGAGCGGAAGCCCTCGACGTCGAAGGTGCCGTCGCCCTGCAGGAACGACAGCAGGTTGAGGCTCGCCAGGTTGCACGCCGAGTTGTCGACGTGCATGTACTCCGAGCACGGGTTGCTGCCGTTGATCCGCCCGGAGTTGGGGGCGGTGTGCCACCGGTTGATCGTGGTGTCGAACTGCATGCCGGGGTCGGCGCACTGCCAGGCCGCCTCGGCGATCTCCCGGAACAGCTCCCGGGCCTTGACCG
>DASSZM010000105.1:0-7006 GCA_035702855.1 Acidimicrobiales bacterium
CAGCTGGTCCAGGGTGGCCATGCAGCGGGCCCGGTCGCCGGGGTGGGTGATGTCGGCGGTGCGCAGGCCGACGAGGTCCTCGGCGGCGTAGCCCAGCATCCGGCACAGGGCGGGGTTGACGGCCTGGAAGCGGCCGTCGAGGCCGACGAGGGCCATCCCGGTGACGGCGTCGTCGAAGAGGCTCGGGAAGTCGAGGTGGTCGGGTGGGTGCGTCCCCCCGCTCGTCATCGTCTCCGCCAACCTTCCTCCAACCGGCCCACCGCGGGCCCACGCCGTGCGCTGCACCACCAGTGTCGGCATCCTGCGGACCCAACCCAGGGCCACACGTCCCGAAACGGACATACACGAACGCCCGGCGGCAGGAGCGGAAAGGGAGGGGAAAGAGCGACCCGGGCGGCCGCGCCGGGGGGCGGGGCCCGGGGCCGCCGCGGTAGCCTCCGCGCGCCGCCGGCGGCGGCTCCCGGGCGTCCACGGAGGTGCGGACGGTGCTCGTTCGTCGGATCGACCACGTCCAGCTGGCCATGCCCGCGGGCGGCGAGGACCGGGCGCGGGCGTTCTACGCCGGGCTGCTCGGCATCCCCGAGCAGCCCAAGCCCGCCCACCTCGCCCGGCGGGGCGGGTGCTGGTTCGAGCGGGGCGAGCTGAAGCTGCACCTCGGCGTCGAGGCCGACTTCCGGGCCGCCCGCAAGGCCCACCCCGCCCTGCTCGTCGATGACCTGCCCGCCCTCGTCGCCGGGCTGCGGGCGGCCGGCGTCGCCGTCGGCGACGACGAGCCGCTGCCGGGGTACCGGCGGGTCTATGTCGACGACCCGTTCGGCAACCGGATCGAGCTGCTCGAACCGGCGCCCGCCGGGTGATCAGCTGGCCGGGGGCCCCGGGTGGGACCAGCCCATCTGCTCGACCATGGCCCCGGTGTCGAGGAAGATGTCGTGGCGGACGACCTTGCCGGCGCGGGTCTCGATGAGCTGGATGGCCTTCATCTCGACGTGGCGGCCGCTGGCGCGCAGCGTGCTGCCGTCGGGCATGGCCACCGGGCCGGTGTTGGTCCCCTGGTAGGTGAACTCCTCGGCGATGGTGTCGCCCTCCGCCACGATCAGCTCGGCGCTGATGTGGCTGTCGGGGAAGCCGGTCCACTGCTCGACGAAGCTGCGCCGGATGGCGTCGCGCCCGCGGTAGGTCCCCTCCGGGAGCGTCAGCACGGCGTCGTCGGCGTACAGCTCGAGGAAGGCGTCGACGTCACCGGCGTTGTACAACTCCACGGCGTGCTCGATCATCTGCTTGGTCGTGGTCATGGCGCGACGCTGCCCGAGGGGCCCGCCGGCGGGCAGGGCCCAAGGTCCCCTTCCCGCCGGGACCGGTTCAGTTGTGCCGGCTGTCGCCGGACGGTCGCCGGCGGGTCAGCGCCTCGTAGTGGGCGCTGAGCAGGTCCGACACCACACCGAAGGGGGTGGGCTGGCGGTCCAGCTCCCACCAGTCGTGGTCGCAGCGGGCGCAGGCGGCGTGGGCCAGCGGCTCGCCGCCGACGCGCCCGAAGCAGGTGCGCACGACGTGCTCGGGGTGGCTGCAGGGCACGGGCACCCGTGCCGCCGCCAGCTCCGCCACCGAGGTGGTGTTGTTGCGTCTGTTGAGGCATCGTCCGGCCGCCATGCCCCCTCACTCGGCGGCGGCCGCCGGCAACTTAGCCTCAATCCGGAAGTGTCAGACAGACAGCCTGTATCTGTTTGACAACCGCAGACTCGGCTCAGCCGCGCGGGTTCCGCTCGGCGTGGTGGAGGCGGTCCCAGATGTTGGCGCAGTCGGGGCAGGCGTCGTCGGGGACCAGGCCGGCGCGCACGAGCAGGGGGAACAGCTTGCAGGCCAGGCACACCCCGGCGAACGCCTCCAGCCCGGCGGCGCCGAGCAGCACCGTCAGCACGACCCGGGCGGCCCGGCGCCGGCCGAGGACGACGCCGAGGACCAGGGCAGTGGACGACATCGCCAGCCCCATGCCCTGCGCCAGCCGCTTGGGGGCCCCGCTGACCGGGCGGGGGTCGCCCCCCAGACGGGGCACCACGAGGCGGGTGGCGAGTTGCCCGAGGGGACTGAGCTTGGGGCCGGTGAGGACCCGGGCGGCGAAGCCGTAGGCGAGCGGGGCCGTCAGCCACAGCCGATCGCTGAGCAGGGCGGTGGCCGTCACGGCGACGACGCCGCCGGCGACGGTGCGGGCCGCCCGCTCGTCGACCGTCTCGGGGAAACCGATGATCCCTGCCATGTCATCCTCCGCGTGGTTGCCGCCGTGAGCGCCCCACCATACCGGCGCCGGCGACATTCCTGACCGAAGGAGTCAGGTTTCGGGCCGGCGGCCCTCCGGCCGGTCGGCGGCGTTGCGGGCCATGTAGGTCTCCATGACGCTGCTCACCAGGGCGACGGCCGCCCAGGCGATGACCACGGCCACGGCCATGCGGGTGAGGGCGGTGGTGACGCCCATCGACTCGAGCAGCAGCGCCCGCAGCTCGGGCACCCACAGAGCGGCGGTGACCAGGGTGAAGACGGCCCCCCGGTGGCTCATCATCGCTGCGCCGCCCACCACCGCAGCCACGGCTCGACCAGGGCGAACCAGGTGTCGGCGTCGGCGGGGCCGCCGTCGAGGCGCACCACCGGCAGCCCCAGGCCGAGGGCGGAGGCCGGCGACGAGGTGCCGCCGACGTCGACCAGGGCCAGGCCGTCGAGGCCGACCATGCTGCGGGTCCACAGGCGGAGGTCCTCGAGCTTGCGGGAGGCCTCGGCCACGGCGATGCAGTGGGTCGGTTCGAGGGCGGCGAGCATCTCGTCGCGCCACGGGTCCTGGAACGCCTCGGGGGCGGAGTCGACCACGACCACCGTCGGCTGCCGCCGCCAGCGCCAGGCGCGCCGCTCGTCCGCGGCCCGGGAGGCGTGGGCGACGACGAGGTTGGCGGCCGAGGTCCTGCGGTCGCTGGCGATGACGATGTCGTGCTCGGAGAGCTCGAGCTCGGCGCACAGCGAGGCGGCCACGGCCATGGCGGCCCGCCGGGCGCCGACGACGGCGATGACCGTCCCGGCGCCGGTGGGCAGCGGCGGGGCCGCCGGGAGGCAGGTGAGGGCGTCGCGCAGCGCCCGCACCGGGTCGCCGGGGTACAGGTCGGCCAGCCAGTGCTCGGGCAGCCCGCAGGCGGCGAGGGCGGCCAGGCCGGCGTCGGTCCTCGCCGGCGGGGCGGCGCCGGCTGCCACGACCGGGACCGGCACCGGCACCGGGGCCGGGGCCGGGGCCGGGGCGGGCCTGTGGGCGGCCGGCGGCAGCGGCCGGGGCGGGCGGAGCGGGACGACGGGGGCCGGGGTGGGGGCGGGTCCGGGCGCCGGGGCGGACCGCTCGGGGGTGGCGGTGATCCCGGCGCCCTCGAGCAGGGACTGCAGGCGGCTGGCGGCCGGGCTCGGGCGGCTGACGGCCGGCTCCTCGCCGGGCGCCGGGGCCGTCGGTCCCGCCGGCTCGGCCTCCCGGAGGTCGAGGGTCGGGGGGCGGGTGGCGGCGCCGCCGCTGGCGGTGACGATCTCCTCGAGCACCGCCGCGAAGCTGCGGCTGCCGGCGGCGGGGGTCGACTCGGCCGCCACCCGTGCCCAGCGGCTGCGGGCCGCCGGCGTGCTGCGGGTGGCGCCGAGCTCCATCCCCGCCCCGTCGTCGACGGTCTCGGCCAGCTCGAGCACCGACGACGGCGCCGCCTGCCGGCTGACCTCGAGCAGCTCGGCGAGGATGTCCTCGTCGGCCATGGTGGTGGGCTCGTTCCACGTCTCGCCCGGCCACGACCCGGCGGGGGCGGGCTCGGCCGCCGGGGCCGCCGACCGGCCGGGCAGCGGCCCGGGGGCGTCGTCGACCTCGGCGGTCACCTCGACGCGCTCCCGGGCGAACCAGCCGCCGACGCCGCCGGAGCGGACGCGGTCGGCGGCGAGGATGCGCGCCGAGGGCCCGAGGGCACCCCGGGCGGCCTCGACGGCCTCCTCCAACGACGGGGCCTCAAACCGTTGCGTGGCCAAGTTGGACCACTCCCTTCGTCTCGAGGCGGAGCTCGCTGCCGAGCTCCGCGTACGACAGCACCGGCAGGCGCGGTGCGGCGGTGTGGACCAGGCGGCGCAGCGCCGGGCGGACCGGGGCTGCGCAGAGCAGCACCGGGCTGTCCCCCAGCTGCTCGGCCTCCTGCGCCCGTTGGGCGACGGTCAGGACCAGCTGCTCGGCCCGGGCCGGCTCGACGGCGAGGAAGGTGCCGGTGTCGTTCGACTTGAGCGACTCCATGAGCATCTGCTCGATCGACGGGTGCAGGGTGATGACCGGCAGGACCCGGTCGAGGGCGTAGGAGGCGGCGATCGTCGGGCCGAGCGCCTGGCGGCACGCCTCGACGAGCGCCTCGGGGTCCCGGGTGGTGCGGACCTTCTCGGTGAGCACCTCGAAGATGCGGCCGAGGTCGCGGATGGCGACGCCCTCGTCGAGCAGGTCGCGCAGGACCCGCTGCAGCTCGGCGAGGGAGACCTGGGCGGTGGCCAGCTCCTCGACGACGGTGGGGTCGTTGCGCTTGACCATGTCGACCAGCGCCTTGGTGTCGCTGCGGGTGAGCAGCCGCCCGGCGTGCTTGCGGACCACCTCGGCCAGGTGGGTGGTGATCATCGACGTGGGGTCGACGACGGTGGCGCCCGCCATCTCCGCCTGCGCCCGCAGGGCGAGGGGGGCCCACTTCGCCGACAGCCCGAAGACCGGTTCGGTGGTCACCATCCCCGGCAGGCCCTCGAGGTGCTCGCCGATGGCCAGCACCTGGCCCGGGTGCGCCTCGCCGCGGGCCACCTCGGCGCCGAGGACCCGGATGGCGTAGCTGGAGGCCGGCAGGTCGATGTTGTCCCGGGTGCGCACCAGCGGGATCACCACGCCGAGGTCGAGGGCCATCTTGCGGCGCAGGGCCCGCACCCGCTCGAGCAGGTCGCCGCCGCGGGAGGCGTCGACCAGCTCGACCAGGTCGAAGGCGACCTCCAGCTCGAGGGGGTCGACGCGCATGTCGCGTGCCAGGGCCTCGGGCGAGTCCGGCGGGGGCGCCGGGGGGGCGCCGGACGCGGCCGGCTCGGCGGAGGCGGCGTCGGCGGAGCGCAGCCGGGTGCCGAGGTAGATCACGGCGCCGCCGACGAGCAGGAACGGGACCTTGGGCAACCCGGGCACCAGGGCCAGGGCGGCCACGCCACCGCCGGCGATGCGCACCGCCCGGCGCTGCGCGCCGAGCTGGGTCAGCAGGTCCGTGCCCATGTCGGAGTCGGTACCGGCCCGGGTCACGATGAGGCCGGTGGAGATGGAGGTGAGCAGGGCGGGGATCTGGGAGGTGAGCCCGTCGCCGATGGAGAGGATGCTGTAGGTGTTGACGGCGTTGCCGATCGACAGGTGCCGCTGGATCATCCCGATCGCCAGGCCACCGATCAGGTTGATGATCGTGATGAAGATGGCGGCGACGGCGTCACCCTTGACGAACTTGGACGCACCGTCCATGGCGCCGTAGAAGTCGGCCTCCTGGGCGATCTCGCCGCGGCGCCGGCGGGCCTCCTCCTGGTTGATCAGCCCGGCGTTGAGGTCGGCGTCGATCGCCATCTGCTTGCCGGGCATGGCGTCGAGGGTGAAGCGGGCCGACACCTCGGCGACCCGGCCGGCGCCGTTGGTGATCACCACGTACTGGATCACGATGATGATGGCGAACACGACCAGGCCGACGACCAGCGACCCGCCGACCACGAAGTGGCCGAAGGCCTCGATCACCGAGCCGGCGTAGCCGTGGAGCAGCACCAGGCGGGTGACGCTGACGTTGAGCGCCAGGCGGAACATCGTCGAGACGAGCAGCAGCGACGGGAACACGGAGAAGTCGAGGACCCGCTTCACGTACATGCTGGTGAGCAGCACGACGATGGCGAAGGTGATGTTGCCCGCGAGCAGGATGCTGACCAGGACCGTCGGCAGCGGCACGACCACCATCACGACCGCGCACAGCACGGCGATCGGGACTCCGTAGTGGGCGAGACGTCGGGACGGCACGGGAACCTCGGGTTCGTCGGCTGCCCGTCCGTGGGCCGCGCGCCGAGCGTCCGTTCCCGGCACCGCTCCGATCGGCAGCGCGGTCGCCGACCTGAGCGGTCGGCCGCCGCCGTCTACGTGGTGGCGGTGAAGGCGCCGACCCGGCGGCTCAGGTTGACGGCGTGGTCACCGAGGCGCTCGTAGAAGCGGGCCAGGAGGGTCACCTGGGCGGCGACGGCGGGGTCCATGCCCCCGCCGGCGACGATGGCGGTGAGCCGCTCGTGGAGGACGTCGAGCTCCTCGTCGGCCTCGTCGAGCTCCTCGGGCGACGACGTGCCGGACAGGAAGGCGCCGGTCGTCATCTGCCACATGGTGATCGCCACCTCGGACATCCGCTGGACGACCCCCCGGCTGGCCGGGCTCATGTCGGCGCCGAGGCCGCCCTCGGCCCGCTGCGCGATGTGCTCGGCCAGATCGGCGCTGCGCTCCAGCTCGGGCAGGACCAGCAGGGCGGCGACCAGCTCCCGGACCGGGCGGGTGCCGCCGCCGGCGTCGACCTCCCGCCACAGCTCGGCCTCGAGGGCGGCGGTCCGCCGGTCCACGTCGCTGTCGGCGTCGACCACGTCCCGGGCCAGCGCCGGGTCGGCGTTGAGCAGCGCCCAGGTCGCCCGGGCCAGCGCCTCGCTCACCAGGGCGCACAGCTCCACGACCGAGTCCTGGAGGGTCGCCATCCGGGGAGGCTACCCGCCGGTCCCGGCGGTCCCGCCGGTCATGCGGGAGGCCGCCACCCGCCGCCCAGCTCGCCGTGGGTGCGCCGCAGGGCGCGCTCGCGGATGGAGGGCAGGGGGCGGGCGGGGTCGGGGCTGTCGATCTCGCGGCCCAGGCGGTGCCCGTCGAAGACGGTGTCGGGCAGCACCCGGGGGGCCACGCAGTCGCCGATGCGGTACAGGCCGATCACCCCGTCGGCGGCGAGGCGGT
>DASSZM010000054.1:0-27408 GCA_035702855.1 Acidimicrobiales bacterium
CTGGAGCGTCGACCGGATGCCGGCGGTCGACCGCAGCCTGCTGCGGCTGGCGACCTTCGAGCTGCTCGGGCGCCCGGACACGCCGACCGGCGTGGTGATCTCCGAAGCGGTCGACCTGGCCAAGGAGTACTCCACGGAGGAATCGGGGCGGTTCGTCAACGGCGTGCTGGCGGCGGTGGCCGCCGAGGTCAGATCGGATGGGCCGCCAGCAGCTGGGTGAGCGGCGCCCCGGCGAAGACGGTCACCACCGAGCCGGCGGCCAGGAACACCCCGTAGGGCATCTTGGAGCTGCGCCCCATCCGGCCGGCGGCCATCAGGGCGGCGGCGACGGCCACCCCGGCGAGGTTGGCGATGAGGAAGCCGACCAGGGCGTAGTCGACGCCCAGCCACCCGAGCACGAAGCCGATGACCCCGGCCAGGCGGACGTCGCCGAAGCCCAGCCAGCGGGGGTTCACCCGGTTGAGCACCCAGAACAGACCGAAGGCGACGCCCCCGCACCCAGCCCCGACCGCCAGGTGGCTCCAGCGGCCGGTGGTGGCGCTGGCGACGACCAGCAGCCCGCCGCTCAACACGGCGGTGGTGTAGACGATCCGGCGGGGGAGCAGGTAGCGCTCGAGGTCGACGCAGGCGAGGGCGAACAGCCCGGCCACGAACACGTCGACGGCCGCGGTGGTCCAGGACCAGCCGAAGCGCAGCGCCACCCCGACGAACAGGGCCGCGGTCCCCGCCTCGACGAGGGGGTAGCGCGCCGAGATCGACCCGTGGCAGTGCCGGCAGCGGCCCCGCAGCAGCACCCACGACAGCAGCGGGATGTTGTCGTAGGCGGCGATGGCGTTGCCGCAGCCCGGGCAGGCCGAGCGCGGGTGCGACAGCGACTGGCCGTTGGGGACCCGGTAGACGACGACGTTGAGGAACGACCCGCTCGCCAGGCCGAACAGCGCCGAGCACACGGCCAGCACCACGGTCGATGACACCACGTCCTCCCTCCGGAGCCCGCCGGGACCGGAGGCTAGCGGTCGGCCGACGGGTCGGCGACGGCCGAGCCGCCGTTGCCGAACACCGGGCCGAGCAGGTCCCCGAGCGGGCGGTCGAAGCACCACTCGCCGTCGCGCCAGCCGCCGAGCGGGACCAGCACGTCCACCAGGGGCGAGACCCCGCTGACCGTGGTGGCGGCCGGGTCGGAGAGGCGGCTCGACCCCGGTGCCGCCTCGGGCACCGCCGCGGCCGGCACGGGCAGCGACGCCGGGACGGCGGCGGCGACGAAGGCGGGCCGGCGGTCGAAGGCCACCCGGTCGGGCGTGGGGGCGGGCGACGCCGGCGACTCCGTCGCGCCAGCGGCGGCGACCGCAGGGGCAGGCGGCGCCGCCATGGCCACCGGGGCAGGGGCAGCCACAACAGCAGGGGCGGGCGCCGGGGCCGGCGGGGGAGCGAACACGTCCTCGGCGGGGTCGTCGGCGAGCAGCGCCAGCCAGTCGAGGTCGGCCTCGGTGCTGAAGGAATCCCGGGCGAGCACCCCGTCGAGGCCGTCGCCGCCCCCGAGGCGGCGGATCGGGTGGGCCAGGACGGCCGCCGAGTGCCGCAGGCCGGCGGCGAGGCCGTGCAGCGCCGCCGGCCGGGACCCGCGGTCGTCGGCCCGCCGGTGGAGGGGCCGCGCCTTGCGGGGGGCGCCGCCGGGGGCGGCGACCGCCAGCGACGGGCGCTTCCGGGTGGTGGTGACGATCCCGGCCCCGAGGAGGAGGGCGACCGCCGCGATCTCCAACTCCAGGTCAGCGTTGACGCCGGTGTAGGCGAGGGTGCCGGACGACTTGGGGGTGGTGGTGCTGCTGGACGCCGAGCCCGCCAGCGCGACCGACGTCGTGCTCGTCGCCGACGACGAGGACGCGGAGCCGAAGGGGTTGGTCGTCGTGCCGGTCGTCGCCGGGGTGGTGGTGGTCGTCGTCGAGCCGCTGCCGCTGCCGCTCCCACCGCCGTTGCCGGCCGAGCCGAACGGGTCGGGCGGCGGGTTGGTGGTCGACGAGGTCGACCCGGTGCCCCCCGCCGGGACGTGCGACGGGGACTGCACGACGCCGGCGGTGCGCGGTCGGCTCCAGCTGACGAGGTGCTCGACGGTGAGCACCCGGGGCTCGTGGTGGGCGTCCACCGAGGTGCTGCCGGTGGCGGTGACCAGCCAGCTGCCGGTGGCGCCGGCGGCGCCGGTCACGTGGACGCCGTAGCGCACCGACACCCGCCCGCCGGCGCGCACGGTGCCGAGGTGCCAGGTGAGGACGGTGAAGTGCTCCTTCGGGCCGGCCGCCGGCGCCGAGGACGGCGCGGCCGCCTCCGGCGTGGCCGCCACCGTGGGCGGGGGCGACACGGGCGGGTCGACCGCCGTCGCCGTGGTGTCCGCCGGGGCCGAGCCCGTGGTGGGCGGCGTCGTCGTCGACGAGGCCGCGGTCGACGGGGAGGCGCTGGACGAGGACGTGGACGTGGAGGCGGACCCGCTGGTGCCCGCCGTCGGGGCGGTCGTGGACGCCGTCGTGGAGGTGGTCGACGCGGGGATCGGGGAGGCGACGCCGAGGGCGCCGATGCCGGCGGCCACGTGGGTCGAGACGTGCAGCTGCGGCTCGTCGCGCTGGCCGGGGACGGTCGGGAGCACGGCGGCGCCGACCGTCGGCGTGGCGCAGTGCGTGCCGGTGGGGCAGGGGGCGAGGTGGACCCCGGCGGGGAGGTAGGCGCGCACGACGACGTCACGGGTCGACCCGTCGGGGTTGCCGGTGACCACGACCTGGCGCAGCGACCCGTCGACCGAGCTGGTCACCGCCAGCGGCTCGACGTGGGCGGTGGCGCCCGCCTGGGTGACGGTGGCCATGGCCCCCTCGGCGGAGCCGGCGGTCCCGGCGCCGCCGGACGGCGCGGCCCGCACGGCGGTGAGCACCGACCACGAGGAACCGGCCCAGTACGTGCTCGTGCGGGCGCCCGGGCGCACGAGGAAGGACAGCTGGAGGGCTCCGTGGCCCGGTGCGGGCAGGTCGCCCCAGTACAGCTCGGTCTGGCCGCCGGGGGCGAGGACGACCCGGGGGGCGCCGATGGCGACGGCCGCCCGGTCCTCGTGGGCGGTGATCGAGCCGGGCACGTACGCCACGCCCCAGGGCAGGCCGGCGCTGACGAGCAGCCGGCCGAGCGGCACCGCGGACGGGTCGGTGACGCTGAGGTGCACGGGCGTCGCCCGCCCGGCGACCGACGGCCCGAGCGCCAGGTGGGCGGCGAGCGCCGGCGCCGGCGACGCGCTGGCGGTCGCCGCACCGGCGATGGTGGCCCCGGTGAGGAGGCAGGCGCTGCAAAGGCGGGTCAGGTGGCTGCTGTTGACGTTCATGGCACCTCCACTGCGATGCATCGGCAGGGGGTTCGCCGACCTGAAGCAGCGAATCGGTACACTGCCCTGCGCCGTGAAGCCGGTCCCGTGAGGCCGGCACGGGCAGGAGGATGCGATGGTCGAACGCGACGGTCCTTCGACGCCCCCGCATGGGGGCGTTTTCGTGCCCCGGACCACGGTCATGGAGCCCGACGACCTGCGGCGGGCGACGTGGCGGATGGCCCACGAGATCCTGGAGCGCAACCGGGGCCCCGAGGACCTGGTGGTGATCGGGATGCAGAAGGGCGGGGTGTGGATCGCCGAGCGGCTGGTGGGCGTGGTGCGGGAGGTCTCCGGCGCCGACGTCCCCTGCGGCACGCTCGACGTCGCCTTCTACCGCGACGACATCGGGTTGCGCCCGGTGCTGTCGGAGGAGGCGACCGACATCCCCGTCGACCTCACCGGGCGGACGGTGGTGCTGGTCGACGACGTGCTGTTCACCGGGCGGACGGTGCGGGCCGCTCTCAACGCCCTGGCCGACCACGGCCGGGCGCGGGCGGTGCAGCTGGCGGTGGTGGTCGACCGGGGCCACCGGGAGCTGCCCATCCGGCCGGACTTCGTGGGAAAGAACCTCCCCACGCGCCGCGACGAGGTGGTCGACGTCAGCCCGGCCGGGGTGGTCATCGGCGAGCAGGACGCGCAACCGTGACCGGCGTCCACCTGCTCTCGGTCGGCGATCTCGGGCCCGCCGGCATCGGGGAGGTGCTCCGCCTGACCGACCGCTTCGTCGAGGTCAGCGCCCGGCCCATCCCCAAGGTGCCGGCCCTGCGGGGCAAGACGGTCGCCTCGATGTTCTTCGAGGACTCGACCCGCACCCGGCTGAGCTTCGAGACCGCCGCCCGCCGGCTGTCGGCCGACGTGCTCACCTTCTCCGCCGGCAGCTCCTCGCTCAACAAGGGCGAGTCGCTGCGCGACACCGTCGAGACGCTCGAGGCCATGGGCGTCGACGCCCTGGTGGTGCGCCACAAGAGCTCCGGGGTGCCCTGGCAGGTCGCCCGCTGGGCCCGGCGGGCGGCGGTGGTCAACGGGGGCGACGGCTGGCACGAGCACCCCACCCAGGCGCTGCTCGACTGCTACACGATCCGCGCCGAGCGGCGCGACCGGGGCCTCGGCACCGACCTCGCCGGGCTGCGCATCGGCATCGTCGGCGACATCCGCCACAGCCGGGTGGCCCGCTCCGACGTGCTCGCCTTCGGCGCCCTGGGCGCCCGCGTGACCCTGGTGGCGCCGCCGACGCTGCTGCCGCCGTCCCTCGACGGCTGGGACGTCGAGGTCAGCCACGACCTCGACGGGCTGCTGCCCGACCTCGACGTGGTGTACCTGCTCCGGCTCCAGCGGGAGCGCATGACCGAGGCGCTGCTGCCGTCCCTGCGGGAGTACACCGCCACCTACGGGCTCACCCGGCAGCGGGCCGGGCGCCTCGCCCCCGAGGCGCTGGTCATGCACCCGGGCCCGGTCAACCGGGGGGTGGAGATCGCCTCGGAGGTCGCCGACCGGTCGGTCATCACCCACCAGGTCGCCAACGGCGTCGCCGTGCGGATGGCCGTGCTGTTCCTGTTGCTCGGATCGGGGTCGACCGCGGCCCCCACGACCCGCGAGGAGGTGGACCGTGCCGAGGCGTGACGTACTCGCCCTGCGCGGCGGGACCGTCATCGACCCCACCGGCCGGCGTCCCGCCGACGTGGTGGTCGCCGGCGGGGTGGTGACCGCCGTCGGCCAGGGCCTCGACGTACCGGCCGGCGCCGTCGAGCTCGACGCCTCGGGGTGCGTCGTCGCCCCCGGGCTGGTCGACCTGCACACCCACCTGCGCGAGCCGGGCCGGGAGGAGGCCGAGACGATCGAGACCGGCGCCCGGGCCGCCGCCCTCGGGGGGTACACGGCCGTGGTGGCAATGCCCAACACCGAACCGGCCATCGACTCCGCCGCCGTCGTCGCCCAGGTGCAGGAGCTCGGCCGGGCGGCCTGCGTCGAGGTGGCGGTCGCCGGGGCGATCACCGTCGGGCGCCAGGGCAGCCAGCTGGCGCCGCTGGCGGAGATGGCGGCGCTCGGGGTGCGGCTCTTCACCGACGACGGCAGCGGCGTGCAGGACGCCCGGCTGATGCGCCGGGCCCTCGAGTACGCCTCCGGGCTCGGGGTCACCCTCGCCCAGCACTGCGAGGACGAGGCGCTCGCCGCCGGCGGGCACATGCACGAAGGCCCGTGGTCGAGCCGGCTCGGCATCGCCGGCCAGCCGGCCGAGGCGGAGGAGCTCATGGTCATGCGGGACATCGCCCTGTGCCGGCTCACCGGCGCCCCGGTGCACTTCCTGCACCTGTCCACCGCCGGCTCGCTGGCCATGGTCCGGGGTGCCAAGGCGGGGGGCCTGCCGGTCACCGCCGAGGCCACGCCGCACCACTTCACCCTCACCGACGAGGCGGTGGCGGCTTTCGACCCCGTCTTCAAGGTCAACCCCCCCCTGCGGGGGCCGGGTGACGTCGCCGCCGTCAGGGCGGCCCTGGCCGACGGGACCCTCGACGCCATCGCCACCGACCACGCCCCCCACCCGGCCGAGGCCAAGGAGCGCCCGTTCGACCAGGCGCCGCCGGGCATGCTCGGCCTCGAGACGGCCCTCGCCCTCGCCCTGTCCGAGCTCGACCTGCCCATCGAGGCCGTCCTCGCCCTGCTGTCGTGGCAGCCGGCGCGCATCGCCGGCCTGCAGGCCACCCAGGGCGGGCCGATCGAGCCGGGCCGGCCCGCCAACCTCTGCGTCGTCGACCCCGGTGCCCGCTGGGTGGTGGACCCGGCCGCATCCGCCAGCCGGAGCCGCAACACCCCCTACGCCGGCCGGGCGCTCACCGGCCGGGTGCGCCACACCGTCGCCGCCGGGGACGCCGTCGTCGTCGACGGGGAGGCCCGGCGATGAGGCCCCCGGCACTGCTCGTCCTCGCCGACGGCACCGAGTTCGAGGGGGAGGCCGTCGGGTCCTGGGGTGACCGGCCGGCGACCGGCGAGGTGGTGTTCAACACCGCCCTCACCGGCTACCAGGAGATCCTCACCGACCCGTCCTACGCCGGGCAGGTGGTCTGCTTCACCTACCCCCACATCGGCAACTACGGCGTCACCGACGACGACCTCGAGAGCCGCCGCCCGGCGGCCGCCGGCCTGATCGTGCGGGAGCTCACCGAACGGCCGAGCAACTGGCGGGCCGGCGGGTCGCTGCCCGCCTTCCTCGCCGAGCGGGGCATCCCCGGCATCGCCGGCGTCGACACCCGCCGGCTCACCCGCCACCTGCGCGACCGGGGCGCCCTGCCGGCGGCCTTCGGCCCGCTGGCGCTGGGCGAGGACGCCATCCGGGCGGCGGCCGCCGCCGCCGTCGGCACCGACGGCCAGGACCTGGTGCGGATGGTGACCACCCCGGAGGCCTACCGCGTCGGCGACGGGCCGCTGCGGGTGGTCGCCTACGACTTCGGGATCAAGGCGACCATCCTCCGGCACCTGGCGGCGGGCGCCGCCGTCGACGTCGTGCCCGCCACGACCCCCGCCGCCGAGGTGCTCGCCGCCACCCCCGACGGGGTGTTCCTCTCCAACGGGCCGGGCGACCCCGCCGCCCTCGGCTGGGCCGTCGACACCGTCCGCTCGCTGCTCGGCGAGGTGCCGGTGTTCGGGATCTGCCTCGGCCACCAGCTGCTCGGCACGGCCCTCGGGGGCCGGACCTACAAGCTGGCGTTCGGGCACCACGGCGGCAACCACCCGGTGCAGCGCCTCGCCACCGGCCAGGTGGAGATCACCAGCCAGAACCACAACTACGCCGTCGCCGACGTCCCAGGAGCCACCGTGACCCACGTCAACCTCAACGACGGGGTCGTCGAGGGCCTCGCCGTCCCCGAGCTGCGGGCGTTCAGCGTCCAGCACCACCCCGAGGCCGGGCCGGGACCCCACGACGCCGGGTACCTCTTCGAGGAGTTCCGGGCCCTGATGGCGGAGAGGAGCGCCTCCTGATGCCGCGGCGCGACGACCTGCACAGCATCCTCGTCATCGGCTCCGGCCCGATCGTCATCGGCCAGGCCTGCGAGTTCGACTACTCCGGCACCCAGGCCTGCCGCGTGCTGCGGGCCGAGGGGTACCGGGTGATCCTCGCCAACTCCAACCCGGCGACGATCATGACCGACCCGGAGTTCGCCGACCGCACCTACCTCGAGCCGCTCACCCCCGAGGTCCTCGAGGCGATCATCGAGCGGGAGCGGCCCGACGCGGTGCTGCCGACCCTCGGCGGCCAGACCGCCCTCAACCTCGCCATCAGCCTCCACGAGTCGGGGGTCCTCGAGCGCTACGGCGTGGAGATGATCGGTGCCGACGCCGAGGCCATCGGCACCGCCGAGAACCGTGACCGGTTCAAGGCGGCGATGGTCGAGATCGGCCTGCGGGTTCCCGAGTCCGGGTTCGCCTACAGCGTCGCCGAGGCGCTCGCCATCGGCGAGGAGATCGGCTACCCGATCATCGTCCGGCCCTCCTACATCCTCGGCGGCGCCGGCACCGGCGTCGCCGACGGCCCCGAGGAGCTCGAGCACATCGCCGGGGCGGGCATCGACGCCAGCCCCGTCGGGGAGATCCTCGTCGAGCGCTCCATCGCCGGCTGGAAGGAGTACGAGCTCGAGGTCATGCGCGACCGGGCGGACAACTGCGTGGTGATCTGCTCGATCGAGAACCTCGACCCGATGGGGGTCCACACCGGCGACTCGGTGACCGTCGCCCCGGCCCAGACCCTCTCCGACGTCGAGTACCAGCGGATGCGCGACGCCGCCTTCGCCTGCATCCGCCGCATCGGCGTCGAGACGGGCGGCTCCAACATCCAGTTCGCCGTCAACCCCGACGACGGCGACATGGTGGTGATCGAGATGAACCCCCGGGTCAGCCGCTCGAGCGCCCTGGCCTCCAAGGCGACCGGCTTCCCGATCGCCAAGATCGCCGCCCGCCTGGCGGTCGGTTACACCCTCGACGAGATCCGCAACGACATCACCGGCGAGACCCCCGCCAGCTTCGAGCCGACCATCGACTACGTGGTCGTCAAGGCGCCCCGCTGGGCGTTCGAGAAGTTCCCCGGCGTCCCCGACGTGCTCGGCACCCGCATGCAGTCGGTGGGGGAGGCCATGGCCATCGGGCGGACCTTCCCCGAGGCCATGCAGAAGGCGATGCGCTCCCTCGAGCGGGGCCGGCTGGGGCTCAACTGCGACCCGGCCGAGGTGCACAGCGACGGCTGGGACGACGACGAGCTGGTGCGCCGGGCGGCGGTGCCCACCCCCGACCGCCCCTTCCACCTCGAAGCCGCCCTGCGCCGCGGGCTGGGCGTGGAGCGGGTGCACGCCGCCACCGGCGTCGACCCGTGGTTCCTCGACCAGCTCCAGGCGATCGTCGACGAGCGGGCCCGCCTCGCCGGCTTCGACGGCCCGGGGGCGCTGACCCGCGCCGACTGGCGGCGGGCGAAGCGGCTCGGCTTCGCCGACGCCCAGCTCGGGTGGCTGTGGGGCTGCGACGAGGCGGCCGTGCGCGCCGCCCGGCTGGCCGCCGGGGTCCGGGCCACCATGAAGACCGTCGACACCTGCGCCGCCGAGTTCGCCGCCCGCACCCCCTACCACTACTCGACCTACGAGGACACCGACGAGGTCGAGCCAGGCGGGCGGCCGCGGGTGGTCATCCTCGGCTCCGGGCCCAACCGCATCGGCCAGGGCGTCGAGTTCGACTACTGCTGCGTGCAGGCCAGCTTCGCCCTCCACGACGCCGGCTTCGACACGGTGATGGTCAACTGCAACCCCGAGACCGTCTCCACCGACTACGACACCAGCGACCGGCTCTACTTCGAGCCGGTGACCCTCGAGAACGTCACCGACGTCCTCGACGTCGAGGGCGCCGCCGGTCCCGTCGCCGGGGTGATCGTGGGCCTGGGCGGACAGACCCCGCTCAAGCTGGCCGGCTCGCTGCCGGCCGAGCTGGTGCTCGGCACGCCCGCCGACGCCATCGACCTCGCCGAGGACCGCGAGCGGTGGAACGCCCTGTGCCACCGCCTCGGCATCGCCCAGCCCCCCGGCGGCACCGCCACCACCGTCGAGGACGCCCTCGCCGTCGCCCACCGCGTCGGCTACCCGGCGCTGATCCGCCCGAGCTACGTGCTCGGCGGCCGGGCGATGGAGATCGTCTACGACGACGACGACCTGAGCCGGGCCATGGCGGAGCTGGCCGGGGCCGGCTCCCTCGCCCGGGAGGGGGGCCTGTCGGCCGAGCGGCCGGTGCTCATCGACCGCTTCCTCGAGGACGCCGTCGAGGTCGACGTCGACGCCATCCGTGACGCCGCCGGCGAGGTCCTGATCGGCGGGGTCATGGAGCACGTGGAGGAGGCCGGGGTGCACTCCGGCGACAGCGCCTGCGTCATCCCCCCGCCGACGCTCGAGCCGGCGATCATCGCCGAGATCGAGACCCACACCCGGGCGATCGCCGACGCCCTCGGCGTCGTCGGCCCGCTCAACGTCCAGTACGCCGTCAAGCGCTACCCCGGCGACGGCCCGGCGGTGCACGTCATCGAGGCCAACCCGCGGGCCAGCCGGACGGTCCCCTTCGTCGCCAAGGCGACCGGCGTGCCGCTGGCCAAGGTCGCCGCCCGGGTGATGGCCGGCGCCACCCTCGCCGGCCTGCGCGACGAGGGGCTGCTCGTCCCGCCCTCCGGCGGCGGCCACGTCAGCGTCAAGGAGGCGGTGCTGCCCTTCTCCCGCTTCCCCGACGCCGACGCCCTGATCGGCCCGGAGATGCGCTCGACCGGGGAGGTGATGGGGATCGACACCACCTTCGGGTGGGCGTTCGCCAAGTCGCAGGCGGCGGCCGGGTCCCGGCTGCCGGCGTCGGGGTGCGTGTTCCTCACCCTCGCCGACCGGGACAAGGCGGCCGGCCTCGAGGTCGCCCGCCGCTTCGTGCAGCTGGGCTTCAGCCTGGCGGCCACCGCCGGTACCGCCGCCTACCTGCGCGACGCCGGCGTGCCCGTCGCCGTCGACGTGGGCAAGGTCGGCCGGCCCGGCGGCGGGGCCGACGCCGTCGCCCTCCTCGCATCCGGCAAGGTCGACCTGGTCGTCAACACCCCCCAGGGTCGCGGGCCGCGCGCCGACGGCGCCCACATCCGGCGGGCGGCCACCCGCCACCAGGTCGCCTGCCTGACCACCGTCGCCGCCGCCCGGGCGGCGGTCGCCGGCATCGCCGACCGGGCGTCCCACGGCCTGGCGGTGCGCAGCCTGCAGGAGTACCACGCCGCCGACCAGCTGCCGCTCCCCGAGCCGCAGGGATGAGGGCGCTGCTCGTCCCCGCCCGGCCCGGCCTGGACCTCACGACCCGGGTCGGCGACGTCACGCTGACCAGCCCCGTGCTGACGGCGTCGGGGACGTCGGGGCACGGGGCGGAGCTGGCCCCGTGGGTGGACCTCGGGCGGCTCGGGGCGGTGGTCGTCAAGTCCCTGGCGGCCGAGCCCTGGGCCGGCAACCCCGCCCCCCGCCTGCTGCCGCTGCCCGCCGGCATGCTCAACAGCGTCGGGCTGCAGGGCCCGGGCGTGGCGGCCTGGGCCGCCGAGCACCTGCCGGCGCTGACCGCCACCGGCGCCGCCGTCGTGGTCAGCGTGTGGGGCACGAGCGTCGACGCCTACCGCCGGGCCGGGGAGGCCGTCGCCGCCGTCGTCACCCCGAGCGTCGTCGCCGTCGAGGCCAACGTCTCCTGCCCCAACGTCGAGGACCGCCGTCGGATGTTCGCCCACTCGACCGCTGCCACCGCCGCCGCCGTCGCCGCCGTGGTCGAGGGGCTCGGCGGCTCGCGCCCGGTGTGGGCCAAGCTCAGCCCCAACGTCACCGACCTGACCGAGATCGCCGACGCCGCCCTCGACGCCGGCGCCGCCGGGCTCACCCTCGTCAACACCCTCATGGGCCTGGCCCTCGACCCCGCCACGGGCCGGTCCCGCCTCGGCGGCGGCGGGGGAGGGCTGTCGGGCCCGGCCCTGCACCCCGTCGCCGTGCGGGCCGTCCACGACGTGCGCGCCGCCTTCCCGGCCGCCCCGATCGTCGGGGTGGGCGGGGTGACGACCGGCGCCGACGCCGCCGAGCTCATCGCCGCCGGCGCCGACGCCGTCCAGGTCGGCACCGCCACCTTCGCCGACCCGCGGGCCCCGGGACGGGTGCTCGACGAGCTCACCGCCTGGTGCCGGGCCCACCACATCCGCCGTATCGACGAACTGAAAGGGCGCGCCCATGCCTGAACCCACCGAGCTCCGCTCCCGCCTGGCGCTGGCGCTCGACGTCGACGACCAGGTCGCGGCGATGCGTCTGGCCCGCGAGCTGCACCCGTGGTTCGGCGTCGCCAAGGTGGGGCTGGAGCTGTTCAGTGCCGCCGGCCCCGACGTCGTCGCCCAGCTCGTCGACGAGGGCTACCGGGTGTTCCTCGACCTGAAGCTCCACGACATCCCGACGACGGCCGGCAAGGCCGCCCGGGTGCTCGGCGCCCTCGGCGTCAGCTACCTCACCGCCCACGCCTTCGGCGGGGCGGCCATGCTGCGCGCCGCCGTCGACGGCCTCGCCGACGGTGCCGCCGGGGCCGGGCTGGAGGCCCCCGGCGTGCTGGCGGTGACGATCCTCACCAGCGACGGCGGGGCGCCGCCGCACATCCTCGGCAAGCGGGTCGCCACCGCCGTCGAGGCCCGCTGCGCCGGCTTCGTCTGCGCCGCCTCGGACGTGGCCGAGGCCAAGCACCTGGCGCCCAGCCTGCTGGCGGTGGTCCCCGGGATCCGCCCCGTCGGGATCCCCACCCACGACCAGGCCCGCGCCGCCACGCCCGCCGAGGCGCTCGCCGCCGGCGCCGACCTGCTCGTCATCGGGAGAGCGGTGACCGCCGCCCCCGACCGCCCCGACGCCGCCACCCGCCTGCTCGCCGAGCTCGCCGGCGCCTAGGAGCCGGGAGCCGCCAGGCCGGCGGAGAACTCGCTGACCGGCCGGGGCTGGGGCACCCCGTCCACGGTGATGTCGACGACCTCGTTGTAGAAGGCCACCAGGTCGGTGATGGCGGCGGCCGCGGGCACCGGGTCGGGGTAGGACCACACGACGTTGCGCCCGGCGGGCTCGCCGCGCACCGACCAGTAGCGGGCTTCGCCCTTGTAGGGGCAGCGGGTCCGCAGGTCGGTCGCCTCGATCGCCGAGAAGTCCACGTCCTCGGCCGGGACGTAGTACCGGGTCGGCAGCCGGGTCTCGTAGAGCAGCACGGGCCGGCGGGTGTCGGCCAGGACCCGGCCGCCGAGGGCGACCACGACGTGGCGGGAGCTCCGGATCGGGTCCACCCGCTTGTAGGGGTCGCGGGGGTGGCGGAAGATCTCCTCGTCCTCCTCGTACCAGTGCTCCACCCCCGGGGCCTCGCGGCCCATCCAGTCGAAGGTGACGAGGCCGTCGAGCTGCGGGGCGGCCCACGTCCACGCCAGCCGGTCGTAGCGGCGGCCCTCGACCACCAGGTCGTACCAGGCGGCCGTGCCGACGTGGCCGTGGCCCGCCCCGGCAGCGACCGCCTCCAGCAGGTCCATGCGCACGTCGCCGGCCGGGAAGGCGTAGCAGGGCACGGGGCTGCCCGGCTCCCAGACGAGCACCGGGGCCCGGCTGTCGACCACGGTGGTGCCCCCGATCGTGGCGCGCACCCACCGCTCGCTGGGCTCGTAGGTGAGCTCGTCGTCGGGCACGGGATGCCGCCGCGAGGCGGCCACGACCTCTGGCTCCGTCTGCGGCACGGCGCGGACGCTACCAGCCGGGGCCCGGTGCCCTTTCGGGGCGCTAAGGTCCCGCCCTATGCCTCTGCCGCCCACGCTGTCCGCCGAGCAACGACAGGCCGCCCTCGAGAAGGCTGCAGCTGCCCGTCGTATCCGTGCGGAGCTGAAGGAGAAGCTCAAGATGGGGTCGCTCAGCCTCCGGGAGCTCCTGGAGCAGGGCGACCGGGACGAGGTGATCGGCAAGATGAAGGTCCTCGCCGTCCTCGAGTCGCTGCCCGGCCTCGGCAAGGTCAAGGCCCGCAGGCTGATGGAGGACGTCGGGATCAGCGAGACGCGCCGCATCCAGGGACTCGGGGAGCAGCAGCGCAAGAAGCTCTTCGAGAAGCTGGCCTGACCCCGTCCGGCGCCGCCGCCCGCCGGCGGTGATCCTCATCGTCGCCGGCCCCGGAGGGGTCGGGAAGGGCACGGTCGTGTCCCGGCTCCTGCAACTGGACCCGGGGCTGTGGGTGTCGCGCTCGTGGACGACCCGGCCCCGCCGGCCGGGGGAGGCGGAGGACGCCTACGTCTTCGTCGACCGCGACACCTTCGTCCGCCACCGCGACGCCGGGGGCTTCCTCGAGTGGACGGAGTTCCCCGGCAACGGGCAGCTCTACGGGACCCCGCGCCTGGTCGCCCCCGACGGGCGGGACGTGGTGCTCGAGATCGAGGTCGACGGGGCCCGCCAGGTCCGCGCCCTGCACCCCGAGGCGGTCGTCGTGCTGGTGGTGGCGCCCTCCGCCGAGGAGCAGGCCGCCCGGCTGCGCCGCCGGGGCGACGACGAAGCCAGCGTCGCCAGGCGGGTGGCGTTCGGGCGCGAGGAGGAGGTCGCCGGCCGCGAGCTGGCCGACCACGTGGTCGTCAACGACGACGTGGACCGGGCGGCGCGCGAAGTGGCCGGTATACTTGCCGCGCACCGCGCGCGCTCCTGAGGCGCGTCCGCCGTCCCGGCCGCACCCGCGGCAGCAAGGAGCCCCACCGCATGGCCGAACGCCTGCCCACGATGATGGACCCGCCGGTCGAGTCGCTGCTCGAGCGGGTCGATTCGAAGTTCACGCTGGTCACCCTGGCCGCCAAGCGCGGCCGGCAGATCAACTCGTACTTCAACCAGCTGGGTGAGGGTCTCGGCACGATCGTCCCGCCGCAGGTGGCGTCGGTGTCCCGCAAGCCGTTGTCGATCGCCCTCGAGGAGGTCGCGGCGGCGAAGATCACCTACCACCGCCCGTCGGCCGAGGACCTCGAGGGTGCGGAGGCCGGCACCGAGGCCGAGGCCGAGCAGTAGCCGTGCCCGGGCCGGCGCTCGCCGGCCGGCGCGTCGTGCTCGGGGTCTGCGGCGGCATCGCCGCCTACAAGGCGGTCGAGGTGTGCCGGCGGTTGGTGGACGCGGGCGCCTGGGTGAGCCCCGTGCTGACGCCGGGCGCGACCCGCTTCGTCGGGGCGCTGACCTTCTCCGCCCTGGCGAGCGAGCCGGCCCGCACCTCGCTGTGGGACGGCCCCGAGCCGATCCCGCACACCCGCCTCGGCCAGCAGGCCGACCTGGTGGTGGTGGCGCCGGCGACCGCCCGGCTGCTCGGCGCCTACGCCGCCGGGATCTCCTCGGATCTCCTGACCGCCACGCTGCTCGCCACCCGGGCGCCGGTGCTGGTCTGCCCGGCGATGCACACCGAGATGTGGGAGCACCCGGCGGTCGCCGACAACCTCGAGCGGCTGCGGGCACGGGGCGTCACCGTCCTCGAGCCGGGGGAGGGGCGCCTCGCCGGCGGGGACCACGGCCGGGGCCGGCTGGCCGAGCCCGCCGACATCGCCGCCGCCGCCACCGCCATCCTCACCCGGGGCACCCAGCTCGCCGGGGTCCGGGCCGTCGTCACCGCCGGCGGCACCCGGGAGCCGATCGACGCCGTGCGCTTCGTCGGCAACCGCTCCAGCGGCAAGCAGGGCCATGCCGTCGCCGCCGAGCTGCTCGCCCGGGGCGCGGCGGTCACCCTCGTGACCGCCGCCGACCTGGCCGCCCCGGCGGGGGCCGACGTCGTCCGGGTCGGGACCGCCGCCGAGATGGAGGCGGCCGTCGCGGCCGTGAGCGACGCCGCCGACCTCGTCGTGATGGCGGCGGCGGTGGCCGACTTCCGCCCCGAGCCGGTCGGCGAGGGGAAGTGGAAGAAGGCCGACGGGCCGCCCCCGCTCACCCTCGTGCCGACCCCCGACATCCTCGCCGGCCTCGGCGCCCGCCGGCACCCCGGCCAGGTGCTGGTCGGCTTCGCCGCCGAGACCCTCGCCGGGGAGGCGCTGGTCGCCTCCGCCACCGCCAAGCTGGCCGCCAAGCACGTCGACCTGGTGGTCGCCAACGACGTGGGGGCGCCCGGCGCCGGGTTCGCCCACGACACCAACGCCGCCGTCGTCGTCGGCCCGGCGGGGGTGGTGGCGGACACCGGCCTCGTCGACAAGGCGACCGTCGCCCGGGTCGTCGTCGACGCCGCCGCCGAACTCCTCGCCGTCCGTGCCGCCGCGGCGGCCGACCTTTCCCCTATCCCCCAGGAGCACCCGTGAACCGCTGGACCTTCACCTCCGAGTCCGTGACCGAGGGCCACCCCGACAAGGTCGCCGACCAGATCTCCGACGCCGTCCTCGACGCCATCCTCGCCGAGGACCCGGCGGCCCGGGTGGCCTGCGAGACCCTCCTCACCACCGGGCTCGTGGTGGTCGCCGGCGAGATCACCACCACCGCCTACGTCGAGATCCCGACCCTCGTGCGCGACGTGGTCAGCGGCATCGGCTACACCAGCTCGGAGATGGGCTTCGACGGGCGCACCTGCGGCGTCGCCATCAGCATCGGGTCCCAGTCGCCCGACATCGCCCAGGGCGTCGACCACGCCTACGAGGTCCGGGCGGGCACCGCCGGCGAGGAGGACATCCTCGACGCCCAGGGCGCCGGCGACCAGGGGATGATGTTCGGCTACGCCTGCGACGAGACCGACGACCTCATGCCCACCCCGATCTGGCTCGCCCACCACCTCTCCTACCGGCTGGCGCAGGTCCGCAAGGACGGGACGCTGCCCTACCTGCGCCCCGACGGCAAGACGCAGGTCACCTTCGAGTACGAGGACGGCCGGCCGGTCCGGCTGAAGACGGTGCTGGTCTCCACCCAGCACACCGCCACGGTCGACATCCCCACGCTGCTGGCCCCCGACATCGCCGACCACGTGATCCGCCCGGTCGTCGCCGACCGCTGGGGCGAGGGCGACTACGAGGTGCTGGTCAACCCGACCGGCCGCTTCGAGATGGGCGGCCCGCACGCCGACGCCGGCCTCACCGGCCGCAAGATCATCGTCGACACCTACGGGGGGGCCGCCCGGCACGGGGGCGGGGCGTTCTCGGGGAAGGACCCGTCCAAGGTGGACCGCTCGGGGGCGTACGCCGCCCGCTGGGTCGCCAAGCACGTGGTCGCCTCCGGCGCCGCCCGCCGCTGCGAGATCCAGGTCGCCTACGCCATCGGGGTCGCTCGGCCGGTGTCGATCATGGTGGAGACCTTCGGCACCGAGCAGGTGGCACCGGAGACGATCGAGAAGGCCGTGCGGGAGGTGTTCGACCTGCGCCCGGCGGCGATCATCCGGGACCTCGACCTGCGGCGCCCGATCTACCGGCGGACCGCCGCCTACGGGCACTTCGGCCGCGACGACGCCGAGTTCACCTGGGAGCAGCTGCCCCGGCTGGCGGACTTCCGGGCCGCCGTCGGGGCGCCGTAGCCCCGGCTCGGTGGTGGAGGCCCGCCCCGGGGCCCGGCGCCGGCGCATCGCCCCGACCCGGGCACCGGCGGCGGGGGAGCGGGTCGTCGGGGTGCTGCCCGCCGTCGCCGGCATCGACCGGGTCTTCGACTACCTGGCGGAGCCGGCGCAGGCCGGCGCCGTCCGGGTCGGCTCGCTGGTGCGCGTCGACCTCGCCGGGCGCCGGGTCGGCGGTTGGGTGGTCGCCGAGGACCCGACGGCCGACCCCGGGCGGCTGCTGCGCCCCCTGGCCCACGTGCGGGGCTGGGGCCCCGAGCCGGAGCTGGTCGAGCTGGCGGGGTGGGCGGCCTGGCGCTGGGCCGGCCGGCGCGGCGCCTTCCTCACGACCGCCAGCCCGGAGGCGGCGGTCGCCCGCCTGCCGTTGCCGGACCTCCGGCGCCCGGCGGCGCCGACCGGGCCGGCCGAGCTGCTCGAGGCGGTCGGGGTGGCGCTGCGCAGCTCGCCGGGGATCCTGCAACTGCCCCCGGTGAGCGACCCGACGGTGGTCGTGGCCGCCGCCGCCCAGCGCGGCCCGACGCTGGTGGTCGTGCCGTCGGCCGCCCGGGCGGCGGTGCTCGCCGGGCGCCTCCGCCGTGCCGGTGCCGCCGTCGCCGTCGTCCCCGAGCAGTGGGCCGCCGCCCGGGCGGGGGCGGCCGTGGTGGTCGGCGCCCGGTCGGCGGCGTGGGCCCCCTGCCCGGGCCTCGCCGCCGTGGTGGTCCTCGACGCCCACGACGAGGCGCTCGTCCAGGAGCAGGCCCCGACCTGGTGGGCGACGACCGTCGCCGCCGAGCGGGCCCGGCGGGCGGGCGCACCGTGCCTGTGGGTGACGCCGGCGCCGACGCTCGACCTGCGAGCCGCTGCCGGCCCCCCGGCCCGCCTGCCGCTTCCGGCCGAGCGTGGCGGGTGGGCCCCGCTGGACGTCGTCGACCGGCGGGACGACGACCCGCGCCTCGGCCTGTGGTCCGAGCGTCTCACCCTGGCCGTGCGCGACGCCGGCCGGGTGGTGTGCGTGCTCAACCGCACCGGGCGGGCCCGGCTCCTCGCCTGCGCCGCCTGCCGGGCGGTGGCGCGCTGCGAGCGCTGCGGCGCCGCCGTCGCCCAGCCCGCCTCGGACGACCCCCTGCCCCCGCTCGTGTGCCGCCGGTGCGGGCAGACCCGGCCGCCGGTGTGCCAGGGCTGCCACTCGACCCGCCTCCGCCGGCTGCGCACCGGGGTGACACGCGCCCGCGAGGAGCTCGCCGCTCTGGCCGGCCGGCCGGTCGGCGAGGTCACCGCCACCGGCGCCTCCGGCGCCGACGCCCCCGTGCTGATCGGTACCGAGGCGGTCCTGCACCGCGCCGAGCTCACCGGCGCCGTGGACGTCGTGGCCTTCGTCGACTTCGACCAGGAGCTGCTCGCGCCGCGCCTGCGGGCCGGGGAGGAGGCCCTGGCCCTGCTGGCCCGGGCGTCCCGCCTCGTCGGCGGCGGGTCCCGGCGCTCGGCGCGCGGCCGGGTCCTCGTGCAGACCCGCCTCCCCGACCACGAGGCCATCGCCGCCGCCCGCCACGGCGACCCGGCTCTGCTGAGCGACCTGGAGGGCCCCACCCGCCGGGCGCTGCGCCTGCCCCCCTACGCCGCCGTGGCCGTCGTGACCGGCCCGGAAGCCGAGTCGTTCAGCGCGGCCGTCGCCGTCGGGGGGGCCGTGGAGCGGCTGCACCCCGAGGAGGGCCGCTGGGCACTGCGCGCCGCCGACGCCGCCACGCTCTGCGACGCCCTGGCGCGGGCCCGCCGCCCGGCGGGGCGGCTGCGGGTGGAGGTCGACCCGGTCCGGATCTGAGGACGGGCAGGCGGCCGCCCCCGGGCTGCACCTACCATGCGCCGATGCCCGGGGAGGGGGAGGGGGAGATCGGTCGCCACGACGGCGCGGCCGCCGCCGCGCTGCGGCCGCTCGGCGCGCTCCTGGCGCCGTCGTCGGTCGCGGTGGTGGGGGCGTCGGAGCGGCGCGCCGACCTGCTGCGCACGGCGGGCTCGGGCCCGGCGACCACCTGGTACGTCAACCCGGGGCGGCGCGACGTCCTCGGCCGGCGCTGCTACGCCGCCGTCGCCGATCTCCCGGAGGTCCCCGACGTGGCCCTGGTGGTGGTCGGCCACGCCGGGGTCGAGGCCGCCTGCACCGAGGCGCTGGACGCCGGCGTCGGCGGGCTGGTCGTGCCCGGCCTGGGGGCCGAGAGCGGCGCCGAGGGAAGCGCCGTGGCCCGCCGCCTGGGGGCGCTCGCCCTCGAACGGCAGGTCCCGCTGCTCGGGACCAACTGCATGGGCTTCGCCCGCCCCGGCGGGCCGTCGCTCTGGATCGGGACCCCGAGCGACGCCTTCCGCCCCGGCCACGTCGCCGTGCTCAGCCAGTCCGGCTCCGTCGCCGAGGCGCTCGTCGCCTCCGGGCCGCGGGTCGGCTGGCGGGTCGTGGTGTCCTCGGGGGCCGAGGTGGCCCGGGACGCAGCCGACTTCACGGCCGCCTTCGCCGCCGACGACGGGACGCGGGCCGTGGGCCTGTTCCTCGAGGCGGTCCGCCGGCCGGCGGCCTTCGCCGCCGCCCTGGACGCCTGCGCCGAGGCCGGCAAACCGGTCGTCTGCCTGAAGCTCGGGCGCTCCGCCCGGGCGGCGGCCGTCGCCCTCACCCACACCGGCGCCATGGTCGGCTCGGCCCTGGCGTTCTCGGCCTTCCTGCGTGCCCACGGCGCCGTCGAGGTCGACGACCTCCCCGACCTGGTCGAGACCCTCGAGGTGCTCGGGCGGCGCCGGCGGCCGGCGTCGCCGCGGGCGGCGGCGATCTCGGAGTCCGGCGGCGAGGCCGGCCTCTTCGCCGACCACGCCGAGCGGGCCGGCCTCGACCTGCCGGCGCTCCCGCCGGCGACCGCCGCCGCGCTGCGGGCGGAGTTCCCCAACTACCTCGACCCGCACAACCCGCTCGACGCGTGGGCCGTCGACGCGGTGGAGCGGGTGTTCCCCCGCTCCCTGCAGCTGCTGCAGGCCGGGGGCTGCGGCGACATCCTGGTCGCCCTCCTCGAGCTGACCCGCTTCCGCAGCCCCGCCGACCAGGCGTGGTGCCGCCTGGTGGTCGAGGCGCTCGCCGAGGTCACCCGCGGCACCGACGTGTTCCCGGCGGTCGTGTCGACGGTCACCGCCGACCCCGGCGCCGAGCTGGCGGCCGTGGCCGCCGACGCCGACGTGGCGCTCCTGCGCGGCGCCGGGCCGGCGGCCCGCGCCCTGGCCGCGGCGGCCCGCTGGCAGGCCGCCCGCCGCCCGGGTCCCCGCCGGGTCCCCGGTGCCGATGCCCCGGTCGCCGTCGACGACCTGCTCCGGCCCGGCCAGCTGCCGGAGTGGGAGTCGGCCGCCATCCTCGCCCGCTACGGCATCCCCGTGGCCGCCTCGCGCCGGGCGGCCACCCCGGAGGAGGCGGTGGCGGCCGCGGCCGCCCTCGGCTGCCCCGTGGTGGTCAAGCGCGACGGGCCCGCCCACAAGTCGGCGTCGGGCGGCGTGGTCCTCGGCCTGGCCACGCCCGGCGACGCCGGGCGGGCGGCGGCTGACCTCGGCGGCGCCGTGCTCGTGGCCGCCCAGGTGCCGGCCGGCGCGGAGGTGCTCTGCGGGGTGCTGCGCGACCCGCTGTTCGGGCCGGTGGTCTCCGCCGGCGTCGGGGGCCGGGTCGCGGAGGCGGTCGGGCCGGCGGCGGTCCGCCTCGCCCCGCTCGACGACGCCGCCGCCGCCGAGATGGCGGCGGCGGTCCCCGGCGTGCCCCCGGGCGGCCCCGCCAACCAGGCCGTCGTGGCGACCCTGCTCGCCCTCTCCCGACTCGTCACCGACCACCCCGAGATCGACGCCGTGGACGTCAACCCGCTGGTCCTCGGGCCGGCCGGCGGCGTCGCCGTCGACGCCCTCGTCGTCGTCGGATCCCCCCACCACCCGCAACCCGAAGGAGCCCACGCATGACCCTCGTCAGCTACGAGCGGGCGGACGCCGCCGCCTGGCTCACCCTCAACCGACCCGAGAAGCTCAACGCCCTGAGCCACGAGCTGGTCGAGGAGCTGCGCGCTGCGCTGCGCCGTGCCGTCGACGACGACGAGGTCAAGGTCGTCCTCGTCCGCGGGGCCGGGCGGGCCTTCTCCGCCGGCTACGACCTCACCCAGGAGGCCGAGGGGCACACGACGGGGGCCGACGCCTGGCACCGGGTGCTCAGCGCCGACGTCACCGCCACCATGGAGCTGTGGTCCCTCCCCAAGCCGACCATCGCGGTCGTGCGCGGCTACTGCCTCGCCGGGGGGTGCGAGCTGGCGATGGCCTGCGACCTCGTCGTCGCCGCCGACGACGCCCGCTTCGGCGAGCCGGAGATCCGCTACGGGTCGGGCCCCGTGACCCTGCTCATGCCGTTCGTGATCGGTCAGAAGAAGACCAACGAGCTGCTCTACACCGGCGACCTCGTCGACGCCCCGACCGCTGCCGCACTGGGTCTGGTCAACCGGGTGGTGCCCGGCGAGGCCCTCGACGCCACCGCCACCGAGCTCGCCCGGCGGATCGCCCTGGCCCCGCTGCCGGTCCTCCGCCTGACGAAGCTGGCGCTGACCCGCGCCTACGAGGCGATGGGCCTGCGGGAGGCGGTGCACGCCAACCTCGACCTCTCCGCCATCCTCAACGCCTCCGAGTCACCCGAGCAGGAGGAGTTCGACCAGCTGGTGCGCACCGAGGGACTCCGGGCGGCGCTGGCCTGGCGGGACGGGCGGTACGGCGAGCGCCTCGGGGGCTGAGTCCCGAAGGCGAGTCTCCCACCGGGAAGGGGGATTGCCACCGATCCGGCCGTCATGGGCCATGTTGGTAGGGTTTCGGGGCTCCCGGGTAGAGCGCGGCCTCTCCGCGAAGGGGGACACGTCATGGACATCGACCACGAGCGGCTCGACCCCCTCCGGCGGGGGCACGGGCCGACACCCGAACACGTCATCGACGAGCTCGTCGCCGGCCGCCTGTCGCGGCGGCAGTTCCTCGGTCGCGCCACCGAGGTGGGCCTGGGGCTGCCGCTCGCGGCCGCCATCCTCGAGGCCTGCGGCGGTGGTGGCGGCGCTTCTTCGACAGCCTGACCGCCCAGGCGGAGCACGTGTCAGGCATCTAGCCCACACCGAACGGCATGTTCTGTTACACCATGACCAAGAGCTGAGGCCCCCGGCGGGGCGGTGGGGCGGCGGGGCGCGGCGGGGCCGCTCGGCTACGCTCGCCGCGAAGGAGGACAAGGCCATGTCGGCAGGGGTGAAATCGGTATCGGATGGCGGGAATCGGGCATTCTCCGGGCGCCACCGACCCGGGGTCGCCCAGGACGCCATCGCCCTCTGCCTCGGCGGGGCGCTGCCGGGACTCGGCGAGCGGGTCCTGTCGGCGAGGGAGCTGTCGATCGCCAGCATGGCGGTGGCGGCCCGCTCCGACCTCTGGGAGGGCCTGGTCCCGCAGCAGCGCGACGGCCGCTGGTACGCGCTGCTGCACCGCAGCGGCAACTACGACGTGTGGCTGCTCGGCTGGGACCCCGGTCACGAGACCGACTGGCACGACCACGGCGGCTCGAGCGGGAGCTTCGCCGTCGCCCGGGGTCGCCTGGTCGAGCAGTTCCGCCGTCCCCGCACCGGCACCGCCGGGTCGCGGGCCGTGCGCGCCGGCGGGGCGGTGACCTTCGGCCCGGCCCACGTCCACAACGTGACCCACGGGGCGGGCGCCCCGGCGCTGAGCGTGCACGTGTACTCGCCGGCGCTGACGGCGATGACCTACTACCACCTCACCGACTACGGCTTCTCGGCGTTCGAGACCGTGTCGGTGGAGTCGCCGCACGGCGAGCGCAGCCACGTCGCCGACGGGGAGCAGGCCTTTACCGACTGGGACCGCCGTGCCGTCGACGACCTCCTCGCCTCGGTCCGCCGCGACCTCCAGCGCCGCCCGGTGCCGCGCGAGGCGATGGAGGCCCTGGCCGCCGGCGCCACCCTGGTCGACATCCGCCCCGCCGAGGAGCGGGCGCTCGAGGGGGAGATCCCGGGGGCGACGGTCATCGGCCGCAACGTCCTCGAGTGGCGCCTCGACCCCCAGAACGACCACCGGATCCCCGAGCTCGCCCGCTACGACGCCGAGATCATCCTCGTGTGCAGCGACGGGTACGCCTCCAGCCTGGCGGCGGCGACGCTGCGCCGCCTCGGCCTGGCCCGGGCGACCGACCTCGACGGCGGCTACCACGCCTGGAAGGCCGCCGGGCTGCCCACCACGGCCTGAGGCGGCCCCCGGGCTCAGCCGGCGAGGGCGGCGGTGCCCTCCTCGGCGGCGACGGCGAAGACCTCCGTCAGCCGCCCGACCTCCTCGCCCAGGTCGCGAGCGAGGGGACTGCCGTCGGGCGGCACCACCCGGCGGATCGAGTCGAGCCAGGGGAGGAGCGGCGGCGCCGGCTCCCGCCCGGTGAGCCACAGCGCCCGGCTGGCGGTGACGGCGAGGGAGGCCAGGCAGGCGTCGAGGCACCAGGCCACCCGCCCGTGGCGTCCGTAGGCGAGGAACGTCGGGGAGGGCACGTCGTTCTGCCCGCCGAAGCCGCCGCTCTCGCTCATCGGCAGGAACGTCCGGGCCGCCTCGTGGCGGGCCTCCTCCCCGAGCCCGACCTGCACGAGGGTCAACAGGTTGGTGGGGGCGCCGTCGTCGCCCGCCAGGTGGTGGGGCAGGAGGGACGCGTCGCCGTCGTGGAGCTTCATCGTGTGGCGCTCGGCGATGGCGCACAGGTCGGCCCAGGACCCCGACACCCCGTCGATGGCCGGGTAGGCGCTGGCGTTGTGGTAGCCGCCGGTGGACAACACCCGGCCCCCCGGGTGCTCCTCGTCGGGCGGCAGGTAGACCGGGTTGTCGGTCACCGAGCGGAGGGCGATGGCGGCGACCTCCTCGGCGGCGGCGACGGCCCGGTGCGCCTGGCCGAGCACCCGCGGGAGGATCCGCCAGCTGACCGGCGCCTGGAACGGCCGGCGCCCCTCGCGGGCCGCCCCCGCCAGGAGGGCGCCGAGGGCGTCGAGGGCGGCGGTCTCGTGGGGGTCGCCCCAAAGGTCGCGCAGCGCCGGGTCGTAGGCCTCGAGCGGCGCCCCGAGCGCCTCGACCGACAGGGCGAAGACCGCCTCGGTGAGCCCGAGGCGGTTGCGGGAGCGCAGGGCGACCTCGGCGGCCAGCGCCGCCGAGCACGGCGAGCCGTTGACCAGCGCCATCGGCTCGCCCTCCTCGAGCTCGTCGGGGTCGATGCCCACCATCACCCGCATCAGGGGGACGATCTCCCCGGAGAAGACCTCGCCGGCGAGCGGGACCCGGGGTGGCGGCTGCTCGAGGAGGCCGGCCACGCGCTCGGCGACCAACGGCCGGCACTTGGCGTGCCCGCCGACGAGGTTGGCCAGCCGGGCGAAGATGATCCCCCGCACGGCGGTGGCGGGCAGGTGCTCGCGGCCGAAGGTGGCCGACGCCTGGTGGTGGGCGGCGAAGCGGCGGGCGGCGGCCCGCTGCTCCTCGGGCGGGATGGGCGTGCGCGCCCCCTCGCCGGCGTGGCTCGTGACCCCGTAGATGAACTGGGTGCGATCGGACTCGAGCAGGGCCACGAACGACGCCCGGGCGGCATCCATCGCCCGCCGGGCGCCGGGGCCGAGGGCGACGCCCTCGCCGCCCACGGTGACCCGCCGGTAGTGCTCGAGGGTGAGATCCTGCCGGGAGTCGACCACGACCGTCATGGCGCGGCAGCGTACCGACCCCGTGCGCCCACGGACGCTGCTCCCGGACCGCCCCGCCGCCGGCGCTCGCGCGCTCAGCGGAGGCGTGGGCTACGCTGCCGCGCAGTTGCCGTGACACATCGGGGGGCGACGGGAGGACCGACTTGGCGCGCTATCTGCTCAAACGGCTCGGCCTCGCCGTCCTGACCCTCGTGCTGCTCAGCGTCATCGTGTTCCTGGCCGGTCAGGTCCTCCCCGGCAACCCGGGGCGGGCGGTGCTCGGCCACACCGCCTCGGCGCAGGCGGTGGCGGCCTTCAACCACAAGCTGGGGCTGGACCGCCCGCTGGTCGTCCAGTACTGGAGCTGGTTCACCGGGCTCCTGCAGGGCAACCTCGGGCAGTCCTACCAGTACCAGGCGCCGGTGGGGCAGTTCCTCGGGCCGGCCATCGGCAAGTCGCTGCGGCTGGCGGCGGTGGCGTTCGTGATCGTGGTGCCGCTGTCGATCGTCGGCGGCGTCGTGGCCGCCCTGAACCGCGGCAACGCGGTCGACCGGGTGATCAGCACCGTCGGGCTGTCGCTGTCGACGTTGCCGGAGTTCGTCTCCGGCATCGTCCTGATCGTGATCTTCGCCATCGAGCTCAGGGTCTTCCCCCCTGGTGCCAACCCGCCGCCCGGCGCCGGCTTCGGCACGACGCTCTACCACCTGATCCTGCCCGCCTTTCCCCTGGTCTTCGTGCTGTTCGGTTACATCGCCCGGATGGCGCGGGCGGGCACGGTCGAGGCACTGGAGTCGGACTACGTCCGCACGGCGACGCTGAAGGGCCTCCCGCGCCGGACGGTGGTGACGCGCCACGTGCTGCGCAACTCGCTGCTGCCGACGATCACGGTCATCGCCACCCAGACCGGGTACCTGATCGGCGGCCTGGTCGTGACCGAGACCCTCTTCAACTATCCCGGCCTCGGCCGCCTCATCTTCAACGCCGCCCAGAACAAGGACTTCCCGATGCTCGAAGCCGGCGTCATGATCATCGGCATCGTGTACCTGGCCGCCACGCTGGTCGCCGACGTGCTCTACACGGTGCTCAATCCCCGGCTGCGGCTCCAGGGGGAGGACTGATGGCGACCACCGAGACCGGTGACGGCGGTTGGCGGAGGGCAGGCGTGCCGACGACGCCGGGGGGCGCAGGCTCCCCCGAGGTCGTCGACCCCCTCGCCACCCTGGTGCTGCCGGACCACGAGCTGCGCAGCAGCGGGGCGATGGCGGTCCCGGCCGGCCGGATCCGCCGGGAGCAGCTCCGGCTGCTGGTCCGCTCCAAGCCGTTCGTGGTCGGCGCCGCCATCCTGCTCCTCTGGATCGTGTGCGCGGTCTTCGGCGGCCTCTTCCGGCCCTACAACCCGACGGCGCAGAACCTGCTCGCCATCAACCAGGCCCCCTCGGCGGCGCACCCCTTCGGCACCGACAACCTCGGCCGGGACGTGCTGTCGAGGGTGATCCTCGGCTCCCGTGACATCCTGATCGTGGCCCCCTCGGCGGCCCTGCTCGGCACGATCCTCGGGACCATCCTCGGGCTGGTCCAGGGCTACTTCCGGGGATGGATCGACACGCTGACCGGACGGGTCGTCGACGCCTTCCTGGCGCTACCCGTCGTCATCGTCGCCTTCCTCATCATCGTCGCCGCCGGCCCCTCGGTCCCGACGCTGGTCGTGGTCATCGGGCTCACCTTCGGGCTCGTCATCTCCCGGACGGTCCGCACCGCCGTCCTCCAGGAGCGCGAGTTGGACTACCTCGCCGCCGCCCGCCTCCGGGGGGAGAGCGGGCTGCACACCATGTTCGTGGAGATGCTCCCGAACGTGCTCGGGCCGATCATCGTCGAGTTCACGGTCCGACTCGGGTACGCCATCTTCACCGTGGCGACGCTGTCGTTCCTCGGGTTCGGGATCCAGCCGCCGACACCGGACTGGGGCGCCGACATCTACGCCACCTACAACTACGTGTCCGCCGGCTACTGGTGGGAGACGCTGTTCCCCGCCCTGGCCATCGCCTCGCTGATCACGGCGATCAACCTGATCGGCGACTCCGTCGAATCGGTGATCATCCAATGACCCTGGCCGAGCCCGCCCCCCTCGACGCCCTCCGGGAAGGTGAGGACGCCCTCGAGGTCAGCCATCTCGACGTCGCCTACCGGGTCCGGGGCAAGGACCGCCTCACCCTGCGGGACATCAACTTCCGGATCGGGCCCCACGAGTCGTTCGGCCTGGTGGGCGAGTCGGGCTGCGGGAAGTCCACCACCGCCCAGGCGATCACCCGGTACCTGCCGCGCAACGGCCGGGTGACGCAGGGCTCCATCCGCGTCGCCGGCCGTGACCTGATGGGCCTCGGGCAGGAGGAGCTCCGGCGGCTCCGCTCGCGCACCGTGTCGGTCGTGTACCAGGAGCCGGGCCGGGCGCTCAACCCCTCGATGCGCATCGGCCGACAGATCGCCGAGGTCTTCGAGGTGCTCGGCTCGGATCGCGGTGAGGCCCTGGCCCGGGCGGAGGAGGCGTTGCGCCTGGTGCAGATCGCCGGCCCCGGGCGCGTGATGCAGGCCTACCCCCACCAGTTGTCGGGCGGGATGCTCCAGCGGGTCGTCATCGCCATGGCGGTGGCGGTCGACCCGACCCTGCTGATCCTCGACGAGCCGACCACGGCCCTCGACGCCACGGTGGAGGCAGAGGTGCTCGAGCTCGTGTCCGGTCTGCGCGAGCAGGTCGAC
>DASSZM010000097.1:0-3521 GCA_035702855.1 Acidimicrobiales bacterium
AGCCGGGGCCGTCGAGGCAGCCGGCACCTTCGAGGCAGCCGGGGCCATCGAGGCAGCCGCCCTGGCTGCACCCGACTTCGCCGCCGCGGCCGCCCGGCGCGCCGGCGGCACCTCCGCCTCCCGGGCGGGCGGCTGGGGCTCGCCGGGGGTCGCCGGGGCTGCAGCCTTGCGGCGCGACGCGGTCGCCCTGGTCGCTGCCTTGGCGGTCGGCGCCGGCGCGGCGGCGGGCTCTGCGGCGCCCGTCTCGGGGGCGGTCGTCTCGGGGACGGTCGTCTCGGGCGCCTTGCGCCCGCCCCGCCTCCGGGGTGCCCGTGCCCCGGCCTCCGCTGCGGCCGGCTCGGCGGAGGGTGCCCCGGTGGAGGGTGTCCCGGGGCGGGCCGCCTCGGGGCTCGCCGCCTCCGGGAGGGCTGCGGCCTTCTTCGCCGCCGGCGCCCGCCGCGAGGCCCGCTTGGCAGGAGCGGGAGGCTCCGCCTGGCCGAGCTCCGCGGTCGCCGGCTGCTCGAGCCCCGCCGCCTCGGCCGGAGCGGTCGCCTCGGGAGCGGCCGCCGCTGCGCCTGCACGGGACCGGCGCCGGTTGCGCCTCGGTCCGCTGCCGGCGCCGTCGGTCGCCGCGACCTCTTCCTCGACGCGGGGCGAGATCTCCGCCTCGACGGTCTCGTCGGTGACCCCGGCGGCCACGTGCTCGAAGCCGGGCACGGCCAGCTCGACGCCCCGGCGGAGCGGGTCGAAGGCCTGCACGACGAAGGGGCGGGTGTCGCCCTTCTGCACGACCTCCCGGGCCCGCGTGGGCGGCGGGTCGGCCATCGCCGACAGCGGGAGGTAGCAGGTGGTGCCCTCGACGGTCACGAACGCACCGTGCGAGGAGAACGACTCCACCGTCCCCTCGACGGTGCTGCCCAGACGGTGGGCGGCGATGAAGTTGATGAACGCCAAGGGCGCGTTGACCGGGTCCGCCGGCGGCTCGCCGCCCCGGCGCCGCCGGCGACGGGTGCCCTCGTTGCTGCCGGTCGCCTCCACCGTGGCGGTGGCGATCGCCCGTTCGACGCGCTTGCCACGCCCGCCCCGGGACGCCGCCAGGTCGAGGCCGGTGACGCCCTCGGCCACCTCGCCGCCGCGGCGGCGGCGCTTGGCCTCCTTCACCGCCTCGCGGCTCTTCGGTCCCCGGACCGGCGTCCGGGGCGTGAAGATCCAGCCGACACCCGGGACCGGTTTGCCGCCGATCAGGCGACCCTTCTCGAAGAGCCACTCGTGCTCGCCGTGGAACTCCTGGAACGAGTCGTTGGACAGCACGGTGGCGCCGGTCTTCTCGGCGATCCGGAGCAGGAACGCATCGCCGCGCCCGATGGCGCCGGCGGGCGGCGACACGACCTCCGCCGCCGCCTCCGCCTCCTCGAACGTCTTCAGCTCGGAGGGGTCGATCCGGTGCCCGAACGACGCGTCCACCACGACGGTGACGACGTCATCCGGGTTCTCCGCCAAGAACTCCCGAACTGCTTGGTCCAACTGGGCGAGGCTCGGGAGGTTGTGACCCTCGGTTGCGATGTTCGAGCCGTCAACGACGACGTGGCGTGGCGACATGACAGTGTTGTAGTCAATCATGATACGGCACGAAGGCGAGGGAGGGTCAGGGCGTCCCCCCATCGGCGGCCCCTGACCACCAGTCGCCGCAGCCGCCCGGCAGCCGCCCGGCGGAGCCCCGGCGGGACCTTCCGCACGCCACGGACTGGGGGCATCGGGGCGGACTGGGGGTCGGCGCCCGGACTGGGGAGCTGAGCGCACCCTCCCCCGCACCCGGATCACCCCCAGACCCGATTCCGACCCCCAGAAGCGCCCCACGCCCCCAAGTCGGCGACCCACCCGCCGACACCCGGTGGCGGGCGACCCACACCCGGTGCCGGCACCCGGCCCCACCTACCGCCGCAGGGCCCGCTCCAGCAGGTCGGACTGCTCCAGGTCGTGCATGGCGTGGCTCCCGGTGGCCGGCGAACCCGAGGCGACCCGGGTCACGCTCGTGAGCCGGTAGTCACCGCTGACGAGGGACGCCAGCCGGTCCCGGACGAAGGCCCACGCCCCCATGTTGCGGGGCTCCTCCTGCAGCCACACGACCTCCTCGGCGTTGGCGTAGCCGCTGAGCGCCGCCGCGATCTGGTCCTCGGGCCAGGGGAAGAGCTGCTCGACGCGGACCACGGCCACGTCGGGGACCGAGGCGGTGTTGCGCGCGCCGAGCAGGTCGAGGGAGACCTTGCCGGTGGCGAGCACGACCCGGCGGACGTCGGGGGAGCCGGCGATCGTGGGGTCGTCGAGGACCTCCCGGAAGCTGCCGGTGGTGAACGCCTCGGCCGGGCTGTAGGCCTCCCGGCCCCGGAGGTAGCGCTTGGGGGTGAACAGCACCAGCGGCTTGCGGGTGGTGCGGTGCACCTGGCGGCGCAGGAGGTGGAACAGCTGGGCGGAGGTGGTGACGTCGGCGACCTGCATGTTGTCCTCGGCGCACAGCTCGAGGAAGCGCTCCATGCGGGCGGAGGAGTGCTCGGCGCCCTGGCCCTCGTAGCCGTGCGGGAGCAGCAGCACCAGTCCCGAGGTCTGGCTCCACTTGATCTCGGCAGCGGCGAGGAACTGGTCGATGATGATCTGGCCGCCGTTGACGAAGTCGCCGAACTGCGCCTCCCACGCCACGAGGGCGTCGCGCTGCACCAGCGAGTAGCCGTACTCGAACCCGAGGGCGGCGTACTCCGACAGCAGCGAGTCGTAGATGCAGAACCGCCCGGCCGGCCCGTCCCCGCCGGCCCCGTCCCCGCCGGCCCCGGCCCCGCCCCGGCCGCCCTCGCCGACGTGCTCGAGCGGCACGTACTCCGCGCCCGTCACCGAGTCGACCAGGGCGGCGTTGCGGTGCCCGAAGGTGCCGCGGCGGGTGTCCTGGCCGGCGAGGCGCACGTCGTGGCCCTCGAGCAGCAGGGTGCCGTAGGCGAGCATCTCGCCGAGGGCCCAGTCGGCCTCGCCGCCGGCCCAGAGCTTGGCCCGGTTGTCGAAGACCCGGACGAGCTTGGGGTGGACGGTGAAGCCCTCCGGCACCGTCGCCAGGGCGTCGACGACCCGCTGGAGCGTCTCGACGGGGACCCCGGTGGGGATGGGCGGCAGCACCGGTGCCGGGGCGGGGGCCGGCGGCAGGCTGGTGGGCTTGGGCGGCGCCGACGCCCGGGTCTCGTCCAGGGCGGTCTGGAGCCGCCGGGAAAAGTCGAGCAGTGCCTCCTCGGCCTCGTCGAGGGTGAGCACGCCCCGCCGGACGAGGGCCTCGGTGTAGAGCTTGCGGACGCTGCGGTGCTCCTTGATGAGCTGGTAGAGCAGCGGCTGGGTGAGCGACGGGTCGTCCTGCTCGTTGTGGCCGAAGCGGCGGTAGCAGACCATGTCGATCACGACGTCCTTGTGGAACGCCTGGCGGAAGGCGAACGCCAGCCGCCCCACCCGCACGCACGCCTCGGGGTCGTCGCCGTTGACGTGGAAGACCGGGGCCTGGACCATCTTCG
>DASSZM010000102.1:0-12868 GCA_035702855.1 Acidimicrobiales bacterium
CGGGCCGGCCGCCCTACGCGGCCGGCCGCCCTACGCTGCCGGCGTGCAGATCTCCGCCCGAGCGGACTACGGCCTGCGGGCGCTGGCCGAGCTCGCCGCCCGGGAGGACCGGTCCCACACGGTGACCGAGCTCGCCGCCGCGCAGGGCATGCCGGCCCGCTTCCTCCAGAACATCCTGCTCCAGCTGCGGCGCAGGGGGCTGCTGCAGAGCCAGCGCGGCGTCGACGGCGGCTACCGGCTGGCGCGGCCGGCGGCGGAGATCACCGTGGCCGAGGTCCTGCGTGCCCTCGAGGGCCCCCTCGCGGGCGTCCGCGGCGCGCTGCCCGAGCACGTCGAGTACGCCGGCACGGCCGAGCCGATCGCCGACGTGTGGCTGGCGGTGCGGGTCTGCACCCGCCGGGTGCTCGAGTGCGTGACCCTCGAGGACATCGCCTCCGGCCGGCTCCCGGCCGCCGTCAGCGCGCTCGCCCGGGACGCCCGGGACCCGTAGGCCCGACGGGGCCGACCCTCAGCCGGGCGCCAGCCGGACCAGCCGCCCCACGGCGTCGTCGAGCACCTCCGGTCGCTTGCAGAAGGCGAAGCGGACCACGGAGGCGATCTCGGGGCGGCGCTCGCAGAACGCCGACACCGGGATCGCCACCACCCCGGCCCGGCCGGGCAGCTCGCGGCAGAAGCGGGCGGCGTCGTCGACCCCGAGGGGGGCGGCGTCGCCCAGCACGAAGTAGCCGGCCTGGGGGACGGTGACGGCGAAGCCGGCGGCGGCGAGGCCGTCGCAGAGCCGGTCGCGCCGCTCCCGCAGCGCGGCGGCCGCCCCGGCGAAGTAGGCGTCGGGCAGCCGCAGGCCGGCCGCCACCGCCGGCTGCAGCGGGGCGGCGCTGACGTAGGTGAGGAACTGCTTGACCGTGCGCACGGCGGCGACGAGCGGGGCGGGGCCACAGACCCAGCCGACCTTCCAGCCGGTGAAGGCGAAGGTCTTGCCGGCGCTCGAGACCGACAGCGTCCGCTCGGCCATGCCCGGGAAGAGCGCGAGGGGCCGGTGGCGGCCGTCGTAGACGAGGTGCTCGTAGACCTCGTCGGTCACCGCCAGCAGGTCGTGGCGCACGCACAGCTCGGCGATGGCGGACAGCTCGGCGTCGTCGAGGACCCGGCCGGTGGGGTTGTGCGGCGAGTTGACGATGACCAGGCGGGTCCGGGGGGTCACCGCCGACGCCAGGGCGTCGAGGTCGAGGCCCCAGCCGGGGGGCCGCAGCGGGGCGACGCGCAGGCGGGCGCCGGCGAGGGCGACGGCCGCCGGGTAGCTGTCGTAGAACGGCTCGGGCACCAGCACCTCGTCGCCCGTCTCGCACAGGGCGAGCACGGCGGCGGTGATGGCCTCGGTGGCGCCGGCGGTGACCAGCACCTCGGTGTCGGGGTCGAGTCGCTGGCCGTAGAAGCGCCGGCGGTGCTCGGCGACGGCGGCGCGCAGCTCGGGGATGCCGGGTCCCGGCGGGTACTGGTTGCGGCCGGCGCGGATGGCCTCGACGGCGGCGGCGGCCACCGCCTCGGGCCCGTCGGTGTCGGGGAAGCCCTGCCCCAGGTTGACCGATCCGGTGGCCTCGGCCAGGGCGGACATCTCGGCGAAGATCGTCGTGCCCAGGCCCTGGAGCCGGGACGCGAGGTAGGGGGCCCGGCGGGCGGGGGTAGCGCTCATGCCGGCGGTGCCAGGCCCGGGAGGTCGACCACGATCGCCTCCTGGCTGGTACGGGCGAGGACCACCACCGCGGGTTCCGGCCCGGGGTTCTCCTCCCGGTGCGGCACCCAGGGCGGCACGAACACGTAGTCGCCGGGGCGGGTCTCCACCCGCCGCTCGACGCCGTCCTCGAGGAAGACGAACACCGGCGAGCCGGCCACGACGTAGATGCCCGTCTCGGAGCGGCCGTGGTGGTGGTCCGAGGACCGGGCGCCCCCGGCGACGACCGCCTCCCCCATCCACAGCTGCTCCGCGCCACAGCGGGCGCCGGAGATCGCCTCCCGGCGCCGCATCCCGCCGCTCTGGGCGGTCCCCTCCGAGAGGGTCCCCGCCGGCGTGTGGTGCAGCGGCCGGTGCCAGTCGATGGTCGCCCGGTCCGCCTCGACGCCCCCCGTGTCCTCGCTCATGCCCCCCAGCTTGCGCCCGGGCACGCAGGGGCGGCAACCGGCTACCCCTTGCCGCCCGCCGGAGCCCTCCAGTAGCTTCCCCCGGGTCTTGACCCGCATCAGACGTGTCCCTTCGCGCCCCGCTGGATGGGGCCGCAGGCTGACGCAGTCGGTGGCCGGCTCGCTCCTCTGCGGAGTGTTGGTCGTCGTCCCCGCAGCGTCCGGGTCCGCCGCGCCCCGTGGCGGGAGCGCCGCCGTGGCCGACCTCGAGGCCAGCATCCAGGCGAGCTCCCTGCGGATCCACCAGCTGAGCAGCGCCTTCGCGTCCGCCTCGGCCGAGGCGGCGTCCCTCGACCAGCAGCTGGCCGGCCAGCTCACCGCCCTCGGTCACCTCCGGGCCGCCGCCGCCGCCAGCCGGGCCAGCCTGCTCACCGCCGCCGTGAACAGCTACACCAGCGCCGCCCCCGGCAGCGGGGCGACGCTGCCCGACACCGGCGTCGGCGCCGTCGTCGGCGCCGAGTACCTGGCGCTGGCCTCCAACACCGTCAGCGACACCCTCGACGCCTACCGCCTGCGGGAGCACCGGGTGGCGACCGCCGTCGCCCTCATCCGCCGCGAGCGGTCCGCCGCCCGGGCCGATGCCGCCCAGGCGGCCAGCGCCCGCGACCAGGCCCTGGCGACCGCCGCCGCCGAGCAGGCCAGCCTGGACGCCCTCCAGACGCGCCTGGCCAGGCAGGCGGCCGCCGCCCACAGGGCGCCGACGACGCAGGGCGGCCCGGTCAACGGGGGCCTCGTGGCGATGGTCCGCTCGCAGACCTCGGGGCCACCGGCCAGCGCCACACCGGCGACGACGGCCACCACCGCACCTGCCACCACCGCACCGCCCCGCACCGCCCCGCCCACGACGACCCACTCCTCGCCGCCGCCGGCGGCACCGCCCACGACGAGCCCACCGACCACCGCGCCACCGACCACCGCGCCACCGACGACGGCCCCACCGACGACCGCCCCGCCCACCACCGCTCCCCCGACGACGGCCCCACCCACGACGACCCCGCCGTCGGCGGGGGGCGGCGCCGGCGGCGTGTGGTACGAGCTGCGCATGTGCGAGTCGGGCGACAACTACCGCGAGAACACCGGCAACGGCTTCTACGGCGCCTACCAGTTCAGCGAGCAGACCTGGACGTCGCTCGGCTACCCGGGCCGGCCCGACCTCGAGCCGCCCGCCATGCAGGACGCCGCCGCCCGCAAGCTGCAGGCCGAGTCGGGGTGGGGCCAGTGGCCGGCGTGCTCGGCCGCCCTGGGGCTCACGTGACCGGCGTCGACGGCACCCTCGAGCCCTTCCCCTGCCCCCGCTGCGGGCAGACGGCGGAGGAGCGCTTCTACGGGCCGTGCACCGCCTGCCGCGCCGCCCTGGGCGCCAGCCAGGGGGGCGAGGGCCGGCAGGTGGAGGCCGAGCGCTTCGAGCCGCGCATGCACGTGACCCCCAACGCCGTCGCCACCAAGGAGTGACGCCCGCCGACCGGCTTGTCCTGGCGTCGGCGTCGCCGGCGCGCCTGCGGCTCCTGCGCGCCGCCGGCATCGAACCCGAGGTGGTGGTGAGCGGCGTCGACGAGGAGGCCGTCACCGCCACCGACCCCGCCGGGCTGGTGGCCACCCTGGCCCGCCTCAAGGCGGAGGCGGTGGCGGCCGACGCGCGCCTCGCCGGCCGCCTCGTCCTCGGCTGCGACTCGACGCTCGAGCTCGACGGCGTGAGCCGGGGCAAGCCGGCCGACCCGGCCGAGGCCACCCGCCGCTGGCGGGAGCTGCGCGGCCGCCGGGCGGTGCTGCACACCGGCCACCACCTGCTGGACACGGCCTCGGACCGGGCGGCGGCGGCGGTCGGCTCGACGGTGGTGCGCTTCGGGCACCCGAGCGACGACGAGATCGCCGCCTACGTCGCCACCGGGGAGCCGCTGGCCGCCGCCGGCGGGTTCACCCTCGAGGGCCGCGGCGCCCCGTTCGTGGACGGCGTGGACGGCGACCCCGGTACCGTGATCGGCCTGTCCCTCCCCCTCCTCCGCTCCCTGCTGGCGGAGCTCGGCCACCGCATCGTCGACCTGTGGTCCCCGTAGCCGCCCGACCGCCCGCCGCCCTCCACGTCGGGCCGCTGCGCGTCGACCCCCCGATCGTGCTCGCCCCCATGGCGGGGGTCACCACCCCGGCGTTCCGGACGCTCTGCCGGGAGCACGGCGCCGGCCTGTACGTGAGCGAGATGATCACCGCCCGGGCCCTGGTGGAGGACAACGCCCGCACCCGCCGGATGCTCGCCCCCGCCCCCGACGAGCCCGTCCGCAGCGTCCAGCTCTACGGCGTCGACCCCACCGTCGTCGGCGCCGCCGTCCGCCGCCTCGTCGACGACTGGGGGATCGACCACGTCGACCTCAACTTCGGCTGCCCCGCCCCCAAGGTCACCCGCAAGGGCGGGGGCGCCGCCCTGCCGGTCCACCACGTCCTCTTCGCCCGCGTCGTCGGGGCGGCCGTGGCCGCCGCCGGCCGGGTCCCCGTCACGGTGAAGATGCGCATGGGCGTCGACGACGCCGCCCGGACCGACACCCGCTCGGCGCTCATCGCCCAGGAGGAGGGGGCGGCGGCGGTGACCCTCCACGCCCGCACCGCCGAGCAGCTCTACAGCGGGCACGCCCGCTGGGACGCGGTGGCCGCCCTCAAGCAGGCCGTCCGCCACGTCCCAGTGCTCGGCAACGGCGACGTGTGGTCCGCCGCCGACGCCCTGGCCCTGCAGGCCTCGACCGGGTGCGACGGTGTGGTCGTCGGGCGCGGCGCCCTCGGGCGGCCGTGGCTGTTCGCCGAGCTGGCCGCCGCCTACGCCGGCCGGCCCCTCCCTGCTCCACCGGCCCTCGGCGCCGTCGCCGACACGATCCGCCGCCATGCCCGCCTGCTGGCGGAGACGATCGGGGCGGCGACGGCGGCCCGCGACATCCGCCGCCACATCGGCTGGTACCTCACCGGCTACCCGGTCGGCCCGGCGGCGCGCCGGGAGCTGGCGCTGGTCGAGAGCCTCGAGGAGCTCGACACCCGCCTCGACGCCCTCGACCCGTCGCTGCGGCTCCCCCCCGGCGCCGAGGCGCTGCCGCGGGGGCACTCGGGCGGGCCCCGCCGGGTCAGCCTGCCGGAGGGGTGGCTGGAGCGCGCCGACGACCCGCGGCCGCCGGCGGGCGCCGACGCCCTCGTCTCCGGCGGGTAGGGCGACCGGGCGGCCGGCGGGTCGCGCTCAGGCCGGCTCGATGGAAGCGGCCTGCGGCGCGTCGGTCACGGGCGGCACCGTAACGCCCGGGAGCTCACAGGTCGAGCATGACGGTGAAGGGCCCGTCGTTGACCAGCGCCACCTGCATGTCCGCCCGGAACCGCCCCGTCGCCACCTCGGCGCCCAGGGCCCGCAACCGGGCGACCACGGCGTCGACCAGCGGCTCGGCCACCTCGGGGCGGGCGGCGTCGACGAACGACGGGCGCCGGCCCCTGCGGGTGTCGGCGTAGAGGGTGAACTGGCTGACGACGAGCACGGCCCCGCCGACGTCGGCGACGGACCGGTTGGTGAGGCCGTCGCCGTCCTCGAAGATCCGCAGACCCCACAGCCGGTCGGCCAGCCGGCCGGCGGTGGCGGCGTCGTCGGTGTGGGTGACGCCCACCAGGGCGCACAGGCCGGGACCGATCCGCCCGACGCGCTCACCGGCGACGGTCACCTCCGCCGACACGACTCGCTGGACCAGGGCGCGCACGCCGCAGTCAGGCCATGGTGTCGAGGATCTCGGCGACCATGGCCGGGGTGGTGCCGGGGTGCAGGAAGCAGAAGCGGGCCACGGTCTCGCCGTCCCACACGGTGGGCGTCACGAACCCGACCTGGTCGGCCAGCAGGCGGGAGCTCCAGGCGTGGTAGTCCCCGGCGGTCCAGCCGGGCCGGCGGAACAGCACCACCGACAGCTCGGGCTCGCGCAGCAGCTCCAGGTAGGGCCGTTGCCCGATGAGCCCCACCGCCGCCGCGGCCAGGTCGAGGGCGGCGTCCACGGCGTCTCGGTAGGCGTCGGTGCCGTGCACCGCCAGCGAGAACCACAGCGGGAGGCCGCGGGCCCGCCGGGTCAGGTGGTAGGCGAAGTCGCTCGGGTTCCACTCCTCGGGGGCGTCGGTGTGGAGGACCTCCAGGTACCCGGCGTCCTGGGTGTGGACGGCCTTGGCATAGCGCGGCTCGCGGTACACGAGCGCTGCGCAGTCGAAGGGGGCGAACAGCCACTTGTGGGGGTCGACCACGAACGAGTCGACGTGGCGCAGCCCGGCGTAGCGGGGCCGGACCCGCTCCGAGAACAGGGCGGCGCCGCCGTAGGCCCCGTCGACGTGGAACCACACGCCGAGCTCGCGGGCGAGCGAACCGACACCCTCGAGGTCGTCGATGATCCCGGCGTTGGTGGTCCCGGCGGTGGCCACGACGGCCGCCAGCTCGTGCTCGTGGCCGGCGACGGCCGCCCGCAGCCGCCCGGCGGTGAGCCGCCGGTCCTCGGTCGGCACCACCAGGGCGTCCATGCCGACGACGTGGAGAGCCTTGGCCACCGACGAGTGGGCCTGCTCGCTGACCGCCACCTTCGGGCGGTCGACGGTGACCCCCCGGCGCCGGGACAGGTCCCGGGCCACGACCAGCGCCGACAGGTTGCCGGCGGAGCCGCCGGAGACGAACACGCCGCCGGCGGTGTCGGGCAGGCCGGCGAGGTCGGCGAGCAACCGCAGCACCTGGTTCTCGGCCGACACCGCCCCGGCCGCCTCGAGCCAGGACGTGCCCTGCAGCGACGAGCAGGACACGACCATGTCGAACAGCAGGGCGGCCTTGGTCGGCGCCGCGGGGATGAACGACAAGAACCGGGGGCTGTCGCAGGACAGCACCGCCGGGGCGAGCTTCTGGGCGAAGACCTCGAGGACGTGGGCGGGGTCGTTGCCCCCCGGCCGCAGCAGGCCGGCGAGGGCGTCCTCGAGCTCCGCCTTGGCCCCCGGCAGGTCGAGGGGGACCGGCGCGAGGGCCAGGCGCTCCCGGCAGTAGGCCAGCACCAACTCGGCCAGCTGCTCATCGAACTCGAACATCGACGCCGTCGCCACGCCCACTCCTCCCGACACAGGGTCGACCGGGCGCCGACGCTACCAAGCCGGCTCCCCCTCCCCGGTGGGGCGCTGTCCCTAAGCTCGCCGGGTGGACGAGTCCTTTCCCCGCCAGCACGCCCGAACCCGCCGGTTCACCCTCGGCGCCCCGCGCAGCTTCGGGGTGAGCCCGGACGGCCGGCGGGTGGTCTACCTGCGCTCCGCCGCCGGGGACGACCCCCGCACGTCGCTGTGGTGCCTGGACCTCGACGGTGGCGGCGAGCGCCTGGTCGTGGACGGCACCACCGTGGGCGGCGGGGCGGAGACCGCCGAGGAGCGGGCCCGGCGGGAGCGGGTGCGGGAGTCGGCCTCCGGGGTCGTCGGCTACAGCCTCGACCGGGACGCCCGCCGCGCCGCCTTCGTGGTCGGGGGGGCGGCCTTCGTCGCCGAGCTCGACGGCTCCGGGGCCCACCCGGTCGCCCTGCCGACCCCCGAGGTCTTCGACGCCCGCCTCGACCCGGCCGGCCGGCGGCTGGCGTGGTGCGCCTCCGGGGCTCTGTGGGTGGCCGAGCTGGGCGGCGACGGCCGGGTCGTGGACGGCTCCGCCCGGCGGCTGGCCGCCGACGACGACCCGGCAGTGCGCTGGGGTCAGGCGGAGTTCGTCGCCGCCGAGGAGATGGGGCGCCGTGACGGGTACTGGTGGGCGCCCGACGGGCGGGGGCTGCTCGCCGCCCGGGTCGACGACGGGCCGGTCCCGACGGTGTGGATCGCCGATCCGGCCCACCCCCGGCAGCCCCCCGCCGCCCACCGCTACCCGCTGGCGGGGTCCGCCGACGCCGACGTGAGCCTGTGGTGGATCGACCTCGACGGCGGCGGCCCCCGGGAGGTGACCTGGGACCGGGAGCGCTTCCCGTACCTCCCGGCGCTGCGCTGGCCGCCCGGCGGCGACGGCCGCCCGCTCCTCCTCGTCGAGCAGCGGGACCACCGGACGGTGCAGGTGCTCGCCGCCCGCCCCGAGGACGGCACCACCGAGCTGCTCGCCGAGCGGCACGACCCGGCGTGGGTCGCCTGGGCCGACGGGACCCCCGACCGCCTGGCGGACGGCCGGCTGCTGTGGTCGGCCGACGTCGACGACACCCGGCGCCTGACCGCCGGCGACGAGCCGCTCACCCCCGCCGGGCTGCAGGTCCGCGCCGTCGTGGCGGCCGGCGAGACCGTGGTGTTCACGGCGTGGAGCGACCCGACGACCGTCGAGCTGTGGCGCTGGTCGCCCGACGGCCTCGAGCCGCTCGACCGCGACGGCGTCGTGCTCGCCGCCGCCGCTTCCGGAGGCACCGTCGTCGTCGGGCGGCGCGGCCTCGAGCGGCCCGGCTTCGACGCCCGGGTGATCCCCGCCGAGGGGCCGGCGGTCCCCCTCGCCTCCCACGTCGCCACCCCGGCGGTCGTCCCGACGGCGCGCCTGCGCCGCGCCGGTGCCCGCTCGCTGCGCGCCGGGCTGGTCCTGCCGACCGGCCACCGGCCGGGGCGGCGGCTGCCGGTGCTGCTCCGGCCCTACGGCGGCCCCGGCGCCCAGCGCGTCCTCGCCGACCACCACGCCTGGCTCGAGGACCAGTGGTGGGCCGACCAGGGGTTCGCGGTGGTGGTGGTCGACGGGCGGGGCACCCCCGGCCGCTCGCCGGCGTGGGAGCGCAGCGTCCACCACGACGTGGCCGGACCGGTCCTCGAGGACCAGGTCGACGGGCTGCGGGCGCTCGCCGCCGAGGAGCCCGACCTGGACCTGGGGCGGGTGGGGATCATGGGCTGGTCCTTCGGCGGCTACCTGTCGGCGCTGGCGGTGCTGCGCCGGCCCGACGTCTTCCACGCCGCCGTGGCCGGGGCGCCGGTGACCGAGTGGCGGCTCTACGACACCTACTACACCGAGCGGCTGCTCGGGCGCCCCGACGAGGATCCCGGCCCCTACGACCGGACGTCGCTGCTGGCGGAGGCGGCCCGGCTCGAGCGCCCGCTCATGGTCGTGCACGGGCTGGCCGACGACAACGTCCTCGTGGCCCACTCGCTCCTGCTGTCGCAGCGGCTCCTCGAGGCCGGCCGGCCCCACGCGGTGCTCCCCCTCACCGGGATCACCCACATGGCGTCGCAGGAGGAGGTCGCCGAGAACCTGCTGGCGCTGCAGCTGCGCTTCCTCGCCGACGCCCTGCGGGCCGGCTGACGCTCAGCGCCGCCGCACCTGCCCGTCGGCGATCGAGCCCGCCACCCGGTCGCCGCCGAGCAGCCGCTGCACCCGGCCGGAAGGCCCGGGGAGCAGGCCCGCCAGGTAGGCGCCGGCGCGCAGCGCCAGCGGGGCGACGACGACCTCCGCGCGGTCCCGCTCGACGGCCGCCAGCGCGGCGGCGGCGACCTCGCCGGGGGTCCGGGTCCCGACGCCGGCCGGCAGCGTCGCCCCCGAGTCGGCGAACATCCCGGCATCGCGCACGAAGCCGGGGAGCAGCACGCTCACGCCGACGCCGCTGCCGGCCAGGTCCTGGCGCAGGGCGTGCCCGAAGCCGCGGAGGCCGAACTTCGTGGCGGCGTAGAGGGAGCTCGCCGGCGAGGCGGCCACCCCGGCGAGCGACGACACCAGCAGGATGTGGCCCCGGCCCCGGCCCACCATGGCGGGGGCGGCCGCGCGGGCGAGCTGGATCGGGGCCCGCAGGTTGACGTCGAGGGCCCGGTCGATGTCGCCCGGGTCGAACCCCTCGAGGCGTCCCGACGCGGGCAGGGCGGCGTTGGCGGCGAGCACGTCGACCGCCTCCGCCTCCCGGCAGAGGCGGGACACGTCGGCGGCGTCCGCCAGGTCGGCGACCACCACCCGGGCCCCGAACGGCGCCGCCAGCTCCTCGAGCGGCGCGCCCCGCCGGCCGGACACCACCAGCTCCGCTCCCGCGGCGTGGAAGGCGTCGGCCAGCGCCCGGCCGATGCCCCCCGTCGCGCCGGTCAGCAGCACACGCGCGCCGTCCAGTCGCATCGCTCCCCTTTCCCCTCGTCCGTCAGTGCTCGACCGGGGCCGACACGGCGTCCACGACCGTGCGGATGTAGGCCAGGGCGTGGCGACGCCGCTCGTAGGGGCCCCAGTACATCGACATGCGGGTCCCGCGGCGGTACCCGACGGCGTCCTTGACGACCCGCTGCTGGTTGGGTGGGCCACTGCCCTCGAGCGCCTCGCCGGCCTCGAGCTTGGAGACGACCCGCCCCGAGCCGAGGATCTGACCGAGCCGGGCCACCTCGAGCAGCCGCTCGGCGATGTTGCGCCGGAGGATGAGCGGGCCGACGTGGGTGCGCTCGAGCCACGCCCGCCACCAGGTGGACAACCGCTCGGCGGCCCAGGACCGCACGTCGCCGTGCCCGATGTCGGGGTACTCGGGGCCCCGGACGCAGACGCCGGCGCTGCGCAGCACCGCCCAGGTGAGCGGATTGACCAGCTCCCCGCCCGGCACCTCCCGGTGGCCGACGAAGCCGGGCGCCTCCACCTCGGCCGGGTCGCCCGCCAGCTGCTCCCAGGTCAGGCACGCCACCCGCGCCGGTTGCTGCGGCTGGCGCAGCGACCGCGTCGAGTGCTGCACGGCCCGCAGGGCGGCGTCGTCCCAGGGGGCGTCGGCCACGGCGACGACGTCGATGTTGCTGAGCGGCGGCCGGAAGTCGCCGAGCGCCACCGATCCCACCGCGTACAGGCCCGTCAGCCGCCCGGGGGCCCGGGCGTCGACCGCGCCGGCGAAGGCCCGGAGCTGGGCGAGCGTCTGCGGGGCGAGCACCGCTCCAGTCTGGCGGCCGGCGCCGGCCAAGCGACAACCGGCCGGGGGCGCCGCCGCCCGGGGCGGCCGGACCGCGGCGTGCTCACCCCCGGGAGGACAGGGCCCAGGCGAGCATCGACTGGTACATCAGCAGGATGCTGCGGCCGTAGAGCGGGTCGGTGGCCCACACGCCGGTGAGCGACGGCCAGGTGGTGCAGCACCCCTCCACGTACTGCCGGGACGGGTCCAGCGCCGGCACCACCGGCGGGTTCGCCAGCTGCGCCGCCGTCAGGCCCGGTTGGGCGTAGGTGCGCAGCAGCTGGATCTGGGCCCGGACACCGAGCCGGTCGTTGGGGAACCTCCAGCCGGTCGCGCAGCTGTTGCAGTGGCCGATCCCGGCGAAGTTGTGCTGCGCCACCGCGTCGGGGGAGGCGAAACCGCCGGTCTCGAGCACCGCCTGGGCGAAGGCGAGGTCCCCCCGCACGCCCTCGGCGTCGCCCTCCTCGATGTACCACCGGGCGAGCTGGGTGATCGACGCCTGAGTGGCGGCCACGTAGCCGCTGGCGGTGAACCACCCCGCCAGCTGCCGGGCGTCGAGCGCCGGGCGGCCGAGGATGGACGGGGGCGGGTCCGGGGAGCTGCCCTCCGGACCGTCGAAGCCGGCGGCGGCCAGGTTGCGCTCGGCCTGCGCCTGGTGCAGGTCCCCTTGGGCGGCCGCCAGACCGGCCCGGGCGCCACCGACCGAGGCGGTCGCCGCTGCCAGGATCGAGACGGTCGTCGCCTGCCCGAGCGTGGAGTCTGCCGCCGCCACCCGGGCCCGGCGGGCGGCGCGCTCGGCGCCCCGCAGCCGGCGTACGGCCGCCGCCAGGCTCCGGGCGGCGTGGCCACGCTCGAGCTCGACGGCGGTTGCCACGGTGTCGAGCTCGGCCCGCTGGTCGACGGCGAGCTGCGCCTCGGCAAGGGTCCCGGCCGGGGGGTCGGCCGACCCGACGTAGAGGGAGACGGCCAGCAGCCCGAGCCGGCGATCGGCGCTCGCCAGCCCCGCCGCCGCCCGGGCCTCGGTCGTGGCGGCGGCACGCCGGGCGGCGGATGCCGACGCCAACCGCCGGGCGTCGGTCCGCTCGAGGGCGGCCGCCCGCCCGGCGGCGGCGCGGTCGGCGGCGACGGCGGCGAGGCGCCGGCGCAGGGTGGCCCGTTCCCCGTCGACGGTCCGCCAGTCGGCGAGCACCGTGCGCTCCGCCCGCCCGACGACCAGCTCGAGCTGTTCGGTGTGGATCTCGCGGTCGAGGGCGGGAATGGGCGTGGCACCCGGCGCCGTCGCCGCCGGCAGCCCGACGGCGGAGGCGACCCCGGTGGCGGACGCGACCCCGGCGGGCCACCCGGTCGACGGCAGCGCGCCGATCAGGACGCCGGCGACGACGGCGACCACCACGCGAGCGACGAGGGCGCGGGGCCCCTCCTGCGGCACGGCCACCAGGGTGGCGGACGGGGCCGCCCCGGTGGGTGCAACCACGGCAACCGCCTCCGGCGACCCGGCGGCAACCACCGCCACCGGCGCCGGCCGCCCGGGGCCGACGCCGGTGGGGCGGCCGCTAGTGGCCGACGACGGCGGCGGCCTCGACGGCGATCGGCGCCGCCGCCTCGAGGGTGGCGAGGATCGCCTCGGCCAGGGCCTTGGCGGAGGCGGCGTCGAGCTCGACGGCGACGCGCGCCGCCGGCCCCGCCGACGGCGCCAGGAAGTCGATGTTGAGCGAGTGCTCGACGGGGACGTGCACCGGGTGGTCGAAGTAGACCATCGCCTCGCTGAGCCCGACCCAGCCGGCGGCCGGGCCGCCGGCGCCGGAGGCGCCCGGCGCCTGGGAGCCGGCGAG
>DASSZM010000174.1:0-25781 GCA_035702855.1 Acidimicrobiales bacterium
GTCTGTCGGCCAACGCCGTGCGTGACGCCCTGCTGGGCCATGGGGTGATTGCCCGCCCGATCGGCACCTCGGCGCTGGCGTACTGCCCGCCGCTCGTGGTCACCGACGAGCAGATGGACCGCTGCGTCGAGGGCACCCGCCGGGCGATCGCCGACGTGCGCGCCGGCAGGTCGGGGGCCTGAGCCGGTCGGGGGGGTCCCGGCCGGCGGGGGCCGGGACCCGCTTGGCGGGGTGGGGCTGCCGTCGGCGGGGTCGGCGCATCGGGCCGGCGGTCGGCGGGTTCGCCTGGCGGTCGGCGGGTTCGCCTAGCGGTCGGCGAGTCCGGCTGGGAAGGGCCGGGCCCTCACGAGAACCCGGAAAAGGGCGCCTGAATCGCCCGTTTCCTGCCGGTTGGGTGGAGGGGCGCGAGCGTTGGGCGGGCGCACACGGCTGGGCCCGTCGTTTACCGTAGGGTAATGCTCCGACCAGGAATTCCACGGAATCTCACCCGTGGCGCTGTCGCCGTCCTGGCCGCCGCATCCCTCGGCGGGGCGTGGGTGGGTACGGCGACGGCGTCGGGAGCGGTGACGGCGACGGCGACGGCTGCACGGGCGGCCGCCGGCGCGGCGTCGCTGGCTGCGGTCCGCACCGCCCCGGCCACTGCCGCCGACCCGCCCCCCGCCGGCTGGCGCAGCGTCACCTTCGGCGGGGAGCGCTTCGACGTGCCGGGGGCGTGGCCCACGCTGGACACGACGACCGACCCGACGGCGTGCGTGCGCTTCGACCGGCACGCCGTCTACCTCGGCGCCGAGGGCGGCCGGGCGCTGTGCCCCACCGACGCCTTCGGGGTGGTCGGCGCCGTGCAGGTGATCCGGGCGACGACGCCCCCGGCCGGGCTGGTGGCCACCACCGTCGGCGGGCAGGCGGCGGAGGTCGCCCCGGACCCGGGCGTGAGCCGGCGATCGGTGGCGTGGTTCCCGGGGACGGGGGTGGAGGCGACGGTCACGTGGGGTCGCGATCCGGCGACCGCCGAGGCGGTGCTCGCCTCCTTCCGGGCGGTGGCGCCGGCCGGGTCGGCGGGCGCAACGGGTTCGGCGGGCGCAACGGGTTCGGCGGGAACCGCGGCGGGCGCTCGCGCCGCTGGCCGGGTGGCGGCCACGCCCGCTGTGGGGTCGCGGGTCGCTGCGGGGTCGCAGGCCGCCGGCCGCCCGCCCGCCGCCGTGCGCCCGGCGGTGGGCCGGGCGGTGGCGACGGTGCTCGGCTTCGATGCCTGCGGGGCGCCCAGCACCTCGACGATGGCCGCCTGGCTGCGCTCATCGCCGTACCGGGCGGTGGGCGTGTACCTCGGCGGTGCCAACGCCGCCTGCGGCGGGGAGGGGCTCTCGCCCTCGTGGGTGACGACGGAGACGGCGGCGGGCTGGGACCTCATCCCGATCTACGTCGGCCTGCAGGCACCCTGCGCCGACCAGAGCGGCCTCGCTCCGATCCAACCGGCCAACGCCGCCGCCGAGGGTGCCGCCGCCGCCCAGGACGCCGCGTCCGAGGCGGCTGCCAACGCCATGGCGCCGGGCAGCCCGATCTACTTCGACATGGAGGCGTGGAACACCGCCAACGCCACCTGTTCGGCTGCCGTGGTCAACTTCATCGAGTCGTGGACGACGACGCTGCACGACCTCGGCTACTGGTCCGGGATCTACGGTTCGGCGGACTCGGGCATCGCCCAGGACATCGCCCCGCTCTACGGGCAGGCGGGCGCCCCCGACGACCTGTGGTTCGCCCAGTGGGACGGCAGCACGTCGCTGACCTCGCCGTACTTCCCCAGCACCGACTGGCCGGGCGACTCCCGCTTGAAGCAGTACTCCGGCAACGTCACCCAGACCTACGGCGGGGCGACGGTCAACATCGACCAGGACAGCATCACCGGGGCGGTGGTGGGACTCGGCCAGCCCGTGGTGGTGTCGATGTCGTCGGTGGCCGGTGCGCCCCAGTCGCAGCTCATCATCACCGGGGCCCACTTCGCCACCGCGTCGACCACCGTCAGCTTCGGGGGCGTCCTTTCCCCCCAGGTCACGGTGAGCTCCAGCGGCTCCCTCGTCGCCACCGTCCCGCCGACCGTGCCCGGCCCGACGGAGGTGACGGTGACCACCGGCGGCGGGGGGACGAGCGCCACCAATGCTGCCAGCGCCTACACCGTCCGAGCGGACGTGGCCGCGGCCGCCGACGCCCGCTCCGGCGGCTACTGGTCGGTGACGGCGGCGGGGAACGTGGTCAACGTCAACGCCCCCTGGTTCGGCTCCAAGGCCGGGGCGGCCCTGCCGGCCGGCATCGTCGGGATGGCCGCCGACCCGGCGACGGGCGGCTACTGGCTGGTGAGCGCCGACGGCAACGTCTACAACTTCGACGCGCCCTGGTTCGGGTCGCCGTTCGGGCGGGCGCCGCACGGCTCGGTCGTCGGCATGGCGGCCGACCCGGCGACGGGCGGCTACTGGGTGGTGACCGGGACCGGCCACGTGTACCAGTACCACACCCCGTGGCTGGAGTCGCCGTTCGGGCACCTGCCGTCGGGGGCGTCGGTCGTCGGCATGGCGGCCGACCCGGCGACGGGCGGCTACTGGGTCGTCACGTCCGCCGGCAACGTGGTCAACTACCGGGCCCCGTGGTTCGGCTCGCCGTTCGGGCACCTGCCGTCGGGGGCGTCGGTCGTCGGGATGGCCGCCGACCCGTCGGGCCCCGGTTACTGGCTGGCGACCGACACCGGCGCGGTGGACGCCTACGGCGCCAGCTCCCTCGGCGGGCTGACGACCCCACCGGCCACCCCCGTCGTCGCCATCACCCCGACGGCCACCGGCTACCAGTTGCTGACCGCCGGCGGCGCCACCCCGACCTTCGCCGCGCCGGCCGGTTCCACGCCGGCGGGCTGACGGTCACGCCCTGGTCGCAGTCGCGCCTGGTCGCGCGCCGGTCCGCGCCGGTGGCCGGCGCCCGGCGGCCGGGCACTCGACCGCCTGCCCCTGCCCGACGCGCCCCCGCAGTCCCCCGCGGTGAACCCGTCTCGCTCCACCGGACGAGCGTCCCGGATCAGTCCAGCGCCGGGAGGCCGTCCAGGCTGGTGCGGTTGGACGCCGCCTGGTAGGCGATGACCCCGGTGGCGCCCTTGCGGGCCGCCCAGTCGTCCATCGTCGGCCGGTGCCGGTCGAAGCTCATCAACGGCACGCCGTAGCCGCAGGAGTCGGCGATGCGGGTCACGTCGACGACCACGGCGCTGCGCACGCCGGCGCCCCCCGGTTCGCACCCCCGCTCGGCCAGTGCTCCGGCCACCGCCGGCCACTCGGTGGTGCCGGGCCGCACGACCCGGCCCTGCCCGTGCAGGCGGACGATGCGCGGCGGCCCCCCGAAGGCGCAGGCCATGACCACGATCCGCCCGTTGTCCCGCAGGTGGGCGACGGTCTCGATGCCGCTGCCGGTCTGCTCGAGGTAGGCGACCCGGCGGGGGCCGAGCACGGCCAGCTCGTGACGGTTGCCCTTGGGTGAGAGGTTGAGGTGGCCGGCGGGATCGAGCGGGGCCGTGGCGACGAAGAACACCGGCTGCGCCTCCAGCCAGGTGGCGAGACGGTCGTCGATGTCGTCGTAGGTGCGTCCCATCGGCTCCAGGAGGGTCGGGAGGCGGGTGCCGTGCGCGTCGCGTGCCGGCGTCGCCACTGATGGTCTCGCTACATGGTAGAGCGCGGGGGCGCAGGCCCGAGGGGACGTCGATTCTGGGGGTGGGACGTCGATCTGGGGGTGGGATCCCGGATTGGGGGTCCCACGTCGACCTGGGGACGCTCAGCACTCTCCCCAGTCCGGGTTCCCACCCCCAGTCCGCCCGGGCGGGGGGCGGGAACGCCGCGCAGGGTGGCTACAGGGTGCTCGAGAGTGGCTGAATGATGTCCAGGGCGGCCCCGCTGGCCCCGGGGGCCCGCAGGGTGTCCCAGGGCGGCCGGCGGCACCCCCGCGGGCGCTGCGGGCCCCGCTGGCCCCGCGGGCCCCGCCGCCGGGCGCCCTACCCCCCGAGCACCCGCTTGCGCTCCGGGTCGTACGGGGCGGCGAGCTGCAGCCGGGCCGGCACCGCCCCCCGGGGGGTCCACACGCGGAACCCGCCGGCCTCCAGCCACGCCCCGGTCACCCCGCCCTCGTGGTGGACCTGGGCGAGGCCGACGGGCCCCCCGAGGGTGTGCCCGAACGCCGCCGCCCGGACGTAGCCCACCCACTCCCCGGCGGCGAGGACCGGTTCGTTACCCCACAGGTCCACCGTCGGGTCGTCGACGACCAGGCTCACCACCCGGTCCACCGGGGCGCCGGCGGACCGCAGCGGGAGGAGGGCGTCACGCCCCACGAAGCCGCCGGGCTTGTCCCACGCCACGGTGAAGCCGAGCCCGGCGGCGAGGGGGGTGTCGGTGTTGTCGATGTCGACGCCCATGTCCCGGTAGCCCTTCTCCAGGCGCAGGCTGCCCATGGCGTCGAGGCCGACGAGGCGCACGCCGAGGTCGGCGCCGGCGGCGAGCAGGTCGTCGAAGACCCCCACCGAGTACTCGGCGGGGATGTGCAGCTCCCAGCCGAGCTCGCCGACGTAGGTGACCCGCAGGGCGGTGACCGGGGCGTAGCCGACGTCGATCCGCCGGGCGGAGAGGTACGGGAACGCCGCGTCCGACAGGTCGGCGTCGCTCAGCCGGGCGAGCAGCTCCCTCGAGCGGGGGCCCTGCACCGACAGCAGCGTCGTGCCGGAGGTGACGTCGGCGACGGTGACGACCTCGCCCGGCCGGGCGGCCCGGCGGATCATGGCGGGGACGCGGCGGTGGATGACGTCGCTGGCGACGACCAGGAACTCCTCGTCGCCGAGGCGGGTGACGGTCAGGTCGGCGACGATGCCGCCGGCGGTGTCGAGCCACTGGGTGTAGACGACCCGGCCGACCTCGCGGGCGACCCGGGCGGTCGAGAGCCGCTCGAGGACGGCGGCGGCCGCCGGGCCCTGCACGAGCAGCTCGGCCATCAGGCTGAGGTCGAGCACGCCGACCGCTTCCCGCACGGCGCGGTGCTCGGCGGCGATCAGGGGAAAGGCCTCGGGGCGCGAGAAGTCCGGGTGCAGCCGGGGCGGCGGCCCGTCGCCGGCGTACCAGGCGGCGTACTCCCAGCCGGCCGAGACGTGCAGGTGCGCCCCGTGGGCGACGTGGCGGTCGTGCAGGGCGGAGCGGCGCACGCCCCGGGCGGTGGTCGGGGTCCAGGAGGGGTAGGCGCCGTCGCCGAAGAGGACCCCGAGCTGCTCGACGGCCCGCTCCGCCCGGAACCGCCGGGAGGTCTCGTGGGGGACGGCCCGCTCGACGGTGTAGCCGGCGACGTCGACGGGCGGGACCCCGTCGACGATCCAGCGGGCGACCACCGCCCCGACGCCGCCGCCGGTGAGGATCCCGATCGAGTTGAGGCCGGCGGCGACGACGTAGCCGTCGAGCTCGGGGGCGGGGCCGAGCATCGGGTGGACGTCGGGGGTGAACGACTCCGGCCCGCAGAACAGCTGGCGCATCCCGACCTCGGCCAGCGACGGGATGCGGGTCAGGGCCGGCTCCAGGAAGGGGCCGAGGCGGTCCCAGTCCGGCGGCAGGGTCGTGAACGAGGCGTCGTCGGGCACCCCGTCCAGCGCCCAGGGGGCGGCCACCGGCTCGAACACCCCCACCAGCATCCCGTCGCCCTCCGGCCGGAAGTACCCGTAGCCGTCGGGGTCCTCGATGACGGCCAGGTCGCGGTCCATGCCGGGGACGGTGTCGGTGAGCAGGTAGTAGTGCTCGGTGGCCTGCAGCGGGATGCTCACCCCGTTGCGGGCGCCGAGCTGGCGGGCCCACATCCCGGCGGCGTTGACGACGACCTCGGTCTCGATCCGCCCCCGGTCGGTGATGGCGGCGGTGACCCGCCGCCCGTCGGTCTCGGCCCGCTCGAAGCGCACCCCCTGCACGACCCGGACGCCCTTGGCCGTCGCCCCCCTGGCCAGGGAGGTGGCCACGCCGACCGGGTCGGCCCTGCCCTCGTCGGCGACGTAGAAGCCGGCGAGGACGTCGGAGGTCTCGAGCAGCGGCCACATGGCGGCGAGCTCGCCCGGGGACAGCTCGACGTCGTCGACGCCGAACCCCTTGAAGAACTCCGACTCCCGTCGCAGGGCCTCCACCCGCCCCGGGGTGGTGGCGATGCTCACGTGGCCGGTGGCCCGGAAGCCGGTGGAGTGCCCGGTCTCCTCCTCCAGCCGGGCGTAGAGGTCCCGGGAGTAGCGGCTCATCCACAGCGACGTCTCGTCGGTCATCCCCGCGCAGGTGATGAGCCCGGCGGCGTGCCAGGTGGTCCCGGCGGTCAGCTGGTCCCGCTCGAGCAGCACGACGTCGCTCCAGCCGAGGTGGGCGAGGTGGTACGCGATGCTGCAGCCGATCACCCCGCCACCGACGATCACGACCTGCGCCCGGTCGGGGAGAGCGGCGGTAGCCATGCCGGTGGTCTAGCAGCCCGTACGCCGGGGCCGCTCGTAGCGTCGGGCGCATGCAGAGCCGCCACCTCGGATCCCTCGAAGTCTCCGCCCTCGGCCTCGGTTGCATGGGCATGTCGGAGTTCTACGGCCAGGGCGACGACGACGAGTCGGTCGCCACCATCCAGCGGGCGCTGGAGCTCGGCTGCACCTTCCTCGACACCGCCGACATGTACGGGCCGTTCACCAACGAGCGCCTCGTCGGCCGGGCCGTCGCCGGGCGCCGCGACGAGGTCGTGCTGGCGACCAAGTTCGGCAACGAGCGGCTCCCCGACGGGCGCTGGGTCGGCATCAACGGCCGCCCCGACTACGTGCGCTCGGCGTGCGACGCCTCCCTCGGCCGCCTCGGCGTCGACCACATCGACCTCTACTACCAGCACCGCGTCGACCCGGACGTGCCGATCGAGGAGACCGTCGGCGCCATGGCGGAGCTGGTCGAGGCGGGCAAGGTCCGCCACCTCGGGCTGTCGGAGGCGTCGCCGGCGACGATCCGCCGGGCGCACGCCGTGCACCCCATCACCGCCCTGCAGACCGAGTACAGCCTGTTCACCCGCGACGTCGAGGCGGAGGTCCTCCCGACCGTGCGGGAGCTCGGCATCGGCTTCGTCGCCTACAGCCCCCTCGGGCGGGGCATCCTCACCGGGGCCTACACGCAGTCGAGCGACTTCGCTGAGGACGACAGCCGCCGGGCCGGTCGCTTCCCCCGCCTCGCCGACGCCAACTTCGAGCGCAACCGGGCGCTGGTCGCCGCCGTCGAGGACCTCGCCGGGCGCAAGGGCTGCACCCCGGCGCAGCTCGCCCTCGCCTGGGTGCTCGCCCAGGGCGGCGACGTCGTCCCGATCCCCGGCACCAAGCGGCGGCGGTACCTGGAGGACAACATCGGGGCCGCCGAGGTGGCCCTCGACGCCGCCGAGGCGGCGGCGCTGGCCGACCGGATCGGGGTGCCCGAGGGTGACCGCTACGCCGACATGAGCACCGTCAACCGCTAGCGGGCGGGCATAGCCGGGGACGCCCCGGCGTTGGAACAGGTGAAGAGATCGAGGAGCCGAAGGAGGTGGCTCCACCGGATGATCGAGCGAAGGGACCGTTCCCCCCGGTGCGAGAGGTCCTGCTGAAGGCGACCTGAGGTCGACAGGGAGAGAGGTCGGCGGGCGGGAGCCGCGACTCTCCGGGGCCCGAGCCCGAGTGGGCTCGCTCAGGGTGGCCTCTCCAGCCGGAGGTGCGGGGACAACCGAACGATGAGCACCTCGCCATCGGCCAGAGTCTGGTGGCGAGGTGCGCCGCGCCCGGGCGCGCGATCCTGGACGCCCGCCCCGTCCGCGAAGGAGACCATGGTGAGCGACGCCGACGGCCTGCGGGCCCTGGGCAGCGCCCGGACCGAGTACCACCTCGACGGGCCCGATGCCGGCCTGCTGGAGGCCTTCCCCAACCCCCGGCCGGGGGCGGCGTGGGTGGTCGGCCTGGACTGCCCCGAGTTCACCTCGCTGTGCCCGGTGACCGGGCAGCCGGACTTCGGCCGGCTGCTCATCGACTACGTCCCCGACGACCGCTGCGTGGAGAGCAAGAGCCTCAAGCTGTACCTGTTCAGCTACCGCAACCACGGCGCCTTCCACGAGGCGTGCGTCAACGGCGTCGCCGACGACCTGGTCGGCCTGCTCGCCCCGGTGGCGCTGCGGGTCCGGGGGGACTTCAACCCCCGGGGCGGCATCGCCATCCGGCCGCTGGCCCTCCGTTTCGCCGAGGGGGACCCGGCCCGTCGGCGCGAGGCGCTCGAGCTGTTCGAGCACTACGACCGGTGGCGGTGACCGCCGCCGGCGGCCGGCGGGGCCCCGCCGTGGCCGCCGGGGTCGCCGTCGTCGTCTACGTGGCGAGCATCCTCGGCGCCAACTGGATGATCGCCCACGTCGGCCGGCCCCTCGGGCCCAACCACGTCCTGCCGGTCGGCTTCGGCCTGGTCGCCCCCTCCGGGGTGTACCTGGCGGCGGTGACCTTCGTGGCTCGGGACCTGGTGCAACGCTTCGGCGGGCCCCGGGTCGGGCTGGCGGCGATCGTCGTCGGCGCCGCCCTGTCGGCGTTCGTGGCGTCGCCCCGGCTGGCGCTGGCGTCGGGGGCGACGTTCGTGGTGTCGGAGACCTGCGACTTCCTCATCTTCACGCCGCTGCAGCAGCGCAACCTGCCGGTGGCCGTGCTCGGCGCCGGGCTGGTGGCGGAGGTGGTGGACTCGGTGCTGTTCCTGACGCTGGCGGGCATCCCGCTCGCCGTCGCCCTTCCCGGCCAGCTGGTCGGCAAGGGGTGGGTGATCGTCGCCGGCGGCGCGGTCACCGCCCTGCTGCGGCGGGCCCTGCCGGCGCCGCGCCCCGCCGGGCGGGCCCCGGCGGGGGCCACCGGCTCCTGACCGCCGCCGGGCTCAGCGACCCTTGCCGGCGGTCTGCAGCGCACCGGTGGGGCCGGTCCCGGCCCCGGCGGCCTCCGCCGGGTGCTGCTCGCGGCGGTGCGCCACCACCCGGGCGTAGGTCGCCTGCTTCTCCCGCGTGACCTTCCCGACAGCGACGGCGAAGTTCTTGGCGGTGTTGGGCAGGCTCTCGAGGAAGCTCTTGTCGAGGAAACCGCCGGCCTTGTCGCCGAAGATGCCGTGGGCGCCGGCGTCGTGCCGGGCGTCGGCGGGGTGGCGCAGGTTGTCCGGTCGGTCCGGCGACACCGTCTGCTCGGTCAGCTGGGCCTCCCACGCCGCCAGGGCGGCGTAGTGGTTGCCGAGGCCGGGGAACAGCTGGCCGGCCATCACCAGCAGCTTGTTCCACGAGCCGATCACCTTGTCCCGCCGGCCGTCGAGGGCGGCCTCCAGGATGAAACGGGCGCAGACCTCCGGCTCGTAGATCGGCGGCACCGGCTGGGGGTGGTGGCGCAGGGTCGTCTGGCACCAGTTGAACTGCGGGGTGTTGACCGCCGGCAGGTGGACCATCGACATCCGCACGTGGCTGCCCTCGTGCAGCAGCTCGGCCCGGGTGGACTCGAAGAAGCCCCGGCAGGCGAACTTCGAGGAGCAGTAGGCCGACTGCAGCGGGATCCCGATGAACGCCAGCGCCGAGCCGACGTTGACGATGCTGCCCCGGTCGCGGGGCCGCATGCGCGCCAGCGCCGCCTTGGTCCCCCACACCTGCCCGAGGAAGGTCACCTCCACCGCCCGCTGGAAGTCGGCCGGCTCCACCTCCCAGGCGGGGGCGAACACCGTGGTCATGGCGTCGTTGACCCACACGTCGATCGGCCCGAGCTCCTCCTCCACCCGGCGGGCGGCCTCGTCGACCGCGGCGAAGTCGGCGACGTCGGTCGGCAGCTGCAGGGCCCTCCCGCCGGCGGCCTCGACGTCGGCGGCGGCGCCGGCCAGGCCGGCCTCGCCCCTGGCGATGAGGCCGACGTCGAAGCCGGCCCGGGCGAACGCCCGGACGGTGGCCCGCCCGACTCCTGCCGATGCTCCGGTGACCACGGCGATCCTGCGAGGCGACACGGCGACTCCTTTTGCTCGTAGCCGGTCGGCGGCGGCCGGACCGGCCCCCATCCGGTACCCCACCGCCTGTCGGTGAACACCGGTGTCAGCGACGCCCTCCGGTCACGGTCCCGGCGGCAGGCGCCGCCGGGAGGCGCCCACCAGCCGGCGCCGGTCGTCGGGGCCCGGCTCCGCCCCGCCGTAGGCGGCCGCCTCGGCGGCGGCCGCCACCGCCGCTCTCGTCGCCTCCCCGTCGCCGGCGAGACGGTCCAGGGTCGAGGCGTACTCGCCGAGGGTCTCGGCCGGCCGGCGCGGCCGTCCGGCGCTCCGCCCCGCCCGCTCGAGGCCACGGGCGACTTTCCCCGCCCAGGTCGCCGGGCGACGGCGCCGCCACGACACCGCCGCCGCCACCGACACGGCCACGGAGAGCACCGCTCCCGCCGGCAGGAGCGGGACCCGGCCGAGCGCCCGCCCGACGTCGGCGAGGGCCACCGCCCCCGGGTCGGGGTTGGCGGCCGGCACCGATGCCGTCGGGTCGAAGCTCTGCCACCCGTAGCGGGGGAACCACACCTGCACCCAGGCGTGGGCGTCGTCGGCCTCGACGGTGTACAGCCCGGTGACCGGGTCGTAGGGGCCGGGCACGTACCCGACCGCCTCGCGGGTCGGCACGCCCAGGCTGCGCAGCATCACCGCCAGCGCCGTCGAGATCTGCTCGCAGTAGCCGACCCGGTTGCCGAAGAGGAACTCGTCGACGGTGTCGGCCCCCGGCGGCAGCGGCGGGATCGCCGTCGAGTACCGGGTGTGGGCCCCGAGCCAGCCGATCAGCGCCTCCACCCGCCCGTAGGTCGAGCGCCGCCCGGCGGTCACCGCCCGGGCCAGGGCGGCGGCCCGGCGGTAGGGGCGGGGGAGCTGGGTGTAGCGGCGCCGCGCCGGCGGCGGCAGCCCCGGGCCGGCCGGGTCGTGGCGCAGCGCCGCCGACCCGGGCTCGACCAGGCGGGACTCGACGGTGTAGACCGCCCCCGCCCCGATCCCGACCGGCGACACCACCGTCCCGTCCCCGCCGACGAAGAGGGTCCGGGCCGGGAACCACACCTCGGCGGCGGCGCCGGCGTGGAAGATCAGGTTCGCCGAGGCGCGCGCCAGGCTGAAGGTCTGCAGGTCCTCCGGCCCGGTGGCGGGGTCGCCCGCCGGGACGGGCAGGGCGAACGGCGAGCCGCCGCCGACGACCGAGCGTGCCGGGTGCGACTGCGACCAGCTCCGGCCGTCCCAGGTGTCGAAGGTCTCGCCCACCCAGTACGAGGGCCGCTGGGCCCGCACCCGCATCACCACCTGGTGGCCGAGCCGGCCGCGCACGGCGGTGTCCAGGCTGCCGGCGAAGCCGAGGTAGCCGCCCACGCGGGTCGGCCCGCCTGCCCGGCCCGGTTTGGACAGCTCGGCCGGCTGGCCGGCGTCACCGGCCAGCGCCCCGGCGACCGGGACCGCCACCGGCCCGCCGGCGGGGGAGCGGCTCAGGATGTCGGTCCGGGCGGAGACGGTCGGCGCCGGCAGCACGAGGAAGGCGGCCACGGCGGCCAGCGTCACCCCGCCCACCGCCGCCGCCAGCCCGGCCGGGGAGGTGCGGCCCCCGCCGCTGGCCGAGCGCCACCGTTCGACCAGCACCCACAGGGCGCAGCCCGCCCACGCCGCCGCCGGGACGGCGAAGGCCAGGTCGACCGCCTGGGCGGCGTCGACCGCCATCAGCCCGCCGGACGCCGCCAGGGCGAAGAGCAGGTCCGTGGCCGCCGGCACGTGGAACGAGTGCACCACGAGGATGCACACGAACAGCACGGTGAGGGCGTCCTCCACGGCGACGATGTCGGTGATCGGCCCGGCGTTGACCCGGAGGGCGAACCAGGCCATCGCGGCGACGGCGCCGGCGGCGACCAGGATCTTCACCCAGCCCGGCGGCTCGGCCCGGGTGGCCCAGGAGAACGCCATGCCCGCCACCACCAGGGCGGCGGCCGCCAGGGTCAGCGGCCACGCCAGTTCGCCCACCGAGGCGCTGGCCAGCAGGGCGACGAGCACCGCCGCGCTGCAGGCCACCCGGAAGCGGACCGACTCCTCCGGCGGGCGGGGGGCGTTGGCCCGCTTGACCGCCTCGACCAGCCTCACCGGCTCCCGCCCCCGGTGCCGTCGACGGCCGCCGCCAGCCGGCGGCCCGCGTCCCGGCGGTCGGCGACGGGCGCGACCCGCCGCCCGCCGGCCTCGGTGGTGGTCAGCACCACCGGCGTTCCCGCCTCGAGCAGGGCGGCGAGGGCCCCGAGGGCGGCCTCGGCCGCCCGCTCCGCCGCCTCCGGGTCGGGCGGGAGGGTCACGGCGACGTGGCGCGCCGCGACGGCCGGTTGCTCGTGCCGGCGCACCATGAGCTCGCCGGTGTGGGCGGTGGCGCCCCAGTGGACGTGGCGCCGGTGGTCGCCGGGCTCGTAGGGCCGGGCGCCCCGGGGGTCGCCCACGGCCGCCGCGGCGGCGGCCGCCGTGACCGCCACGGCGGTGTCGGCGTCGTGGTCGCCGGACCCGGCCCCGGATGGGGGGACCGCCGGGCGCCCGCAGCGGGGGGCGACGGCGAGTGGCGCCGGGAGGTGGAGCACCACCCGGCGGGTCCACCACTGCACCCCGAAGGGGGTGGCCGTGGCCAGGTCCACGACCACCCGGTCGTGGACGCCGCGGCGGGCGGGCAGGAGGGTGACGGTGGCGGTCCCGCCGGCCGCCGGCCCCGTCGGGCCGGCGAAGGCGTCGGGCCCGGGCGGGTCGGCGGGCCGGACCCGCACCCGGGTCGACGCCGACACCTCGAGGCGGACCGGCCGCCCGGCGGTCCCGTCGAGCGGGGCGAGCGTCACCGTCACCCGGGCCCGGGCCAGGACGGCGGCGGGCCCGAGGACGCCCACGACGACGGCGCCGAAGACGACGTCGCCGAGGACCTGGACCCATCCCGCCCCGCTGTGGTGGGCGACCAGCCAGCCGACGGCGAGGGCGAGCGGTGCCGCCACGACGGGTGCCAGCGGTCGGCCGGGCCGCAGGCGGCCGCCGGTCACGGGCGCGGCGCCGGCAGCTCGTCCCGGAGGGCCTCGACCACTGCCGCCCCGGCGGCCAGGGCCCCGTCCCCGTCGTCGCAGACCAACCGGTGGGCGAGGCAGCCGACGGCGACCGCCTTGACGTCCCCGGGCGCCACGTAGGTCCGGCCGCCGACGACGGCGTGGGCCTGGGCGGCCCGGATGAGCCAGATCGCCGCCCGGGGGCTGGCGCCCAGCCGGACGCCCGGGGCGCGCCGGGTGGCGCGGCACAGCTCGACGGCGTAGGTGGCCACCGCCGGCGCCACCCCCACCGCCCGGGTGGCGCGGCGCGCCTCCTGCCAGGCCTGCACGTCGGCGACGGGGACCAGCCGGTCCAGCGCCGCCCGGCCGCCGTCCTGCAGCACCAGGCGGGCCTCCGCCTCGGCGTCGGGGTAGCCGATCGAGGTGGCGCACGCGAAGCGGTCGAGTTGGCTCTCGACCAGCGGGAAGGTGCCCCGCTGGGACACCGGGTTCTGCGTGGCGATGACCATGTGCGGGTCCGGCAGCGGCCAGGACCGGCCGTCGACGCTCACCTGGTGCTCCTCCATCGCCTCGAGGAGGGCCGACTGGGTCCGCGGCGGCGTCCGGTTGAGCTCGTCCGCCAGCACGACGTGGGCGAACACCGGGCCGGGCCGGAACTCCCAGCTCTCCCTGCCCGGCGAGTACACCGCCACCCCGGTCACGTCCGAGGGCAGCAGGTCCGGGTGGCCCTGGACCCGCGACAGCTCCGCCCCGAGCGAGGCCGCCAGTGCCCGGGCGAGGACGGTCTTGCCGACGCCGGGGACGTCCTCGATCAGCAGGTGCCCGCCGGCGAGCGCCGCCACCACCGCGGCGGTGAGGGCGCCGGGGGCGCCGCGAACGACCTGCCCCAGGTTGTCCAGGAGCGCCTGCCCGAAGGAGACGGCGACGTCGGGCGCGGGCGCGAGGGGGGACGGGGGCATGTCGGGAACATCGGCACGACGCCGGGCGCACCTGTAGCCGGAGTGCGGCCCCCGCCGGTCGCCGGCGGCCGCTCAGGGGCCGCCCCCGAGGCGTTCGACGAGGGTGCACGGCGCCACCCCCAACCGGTGGAGCGTCGCCGCCTCCCGGTCGGTGTCGATCGGGTCGGGGAGCTGGGCGAGGATCGCCTCGACCTCCTCCGCCGGGAAGCCGGCCCGGTGCAGGACCCGCCGGGCCTGGTCCTTGGTGAGCGTCCGGGCCGCCCGGCCGGGCGGCGGGCCGGCCCCGCCGTCCCGCCCGGCGCCCGGCGGCGGGGCGGGGTGCACCTCGATGAGGATCAGGCCCAACGCCTCGATGCGGTGCAGGATCGCGTGCAGGGCGCTCTGGTCGACGACGGCGGCCAGGAGCACGGTGTCTCCGTCGTCGGCCTCGATGCGCACGTCGGGGAAGGCGTCCCGGGCCGCCTCGTCGATGACGCCACGGACCCGCACGCGGTAGGGGGTCCCGGTGGTGCCCGGCTGCATGGCCGCAGGCTGGGACCGGTGCCCCCGTCGCGGCATCGCACGGACCGGGTGAGCGGGCCGGGTCCGGCGAGGGCGAGGCGGGGCAGGTGAGGGGGAGGTTCGCACCTTTCGGGCGAGGCCGCCGCCCGCCGTGGCCGGGAGGCTGGAGCGGACCGAGATGCCGCCGGTGGGCCGCTGCCACGCCGGGTGGCCCTGTGCGAGGACGGTGCCGATGCGCGGACGCATGCTGTTGTGCCACGACGGCTCCGCCGGGTCGCGCCACGCCATCGCCGTCGTCGCCGACCTGGTCGGGCCCCCGCCGGAGGCCCTCGTGCTCACCGTGTGGCTGCCGGTGTACCTGCGCCTGGCGGTGTCGGTGTCGTTCGGGCCGCTGCCGCTCAGCGACGAGCCCGAGCTCGACCGGCACGAGGCGGACAACGCCCAGCTCATCGCCGAGGAGGGCGCCCGCCTCGCCGGCCAGCACGGCGTGGAGGCCAAGGCGCTGGCCGAGCCGGCCCACCAGTCGGTCGGCCACACCATCCTCGAGGTGGCCGACCGGCTGGACATCGCCCTGATCGTCTGCGGGCAGCGGGGCCGCGGCCCGGTCTCGGCGGCGGGCCCCGGCAGCGTCACGCAGTCGGTGGCGATCCACTCCCGCCGCCCGGTGCTCGTCGTGCCCGAGCGGGCCTGACCGCACCGGGTCGCCCCACCGGGGCGTCAGGTGCGGCGCAACGCCAGCAGCGCGATGTCGTCGGGCGGCCCGGCGGGCACCAGGGCCTCGAGGCCGAGCGCCGGTTGGGCGGCGCGACAGAGCCGTTCGATGCCCACCGTGACCGGCTGGTCGTGGCGCTCGACGAGGCCGTCGGTGTAGGCGAGGAGGACGGCGCCAAGGGGCAGCACGAGCCGGGCGGCGGTGTAGGTCGCCCCGACGCCGGCCGGCGGCCCGACCGGCAGCGGAACCGGCGCGCAGCCGTCCCCGTCGATCATCACCGGCGGGGGTGGCCGGCCGTGGCCAGGCTGAGCTCGCCGGTGCCGAGGTCGAGGCAGCCGCAGGGGATGGTGGCGAAGCGGTCGTCGCTGACCACGTCCAGGAGGCCCCCGACGCGGGCCAGGGCGCCGCTCGTCGGTCAGCGCCACCGCGGCCGGCTCCCTTCCGGCTCAGGCGGGAAGCGGGAAGGTGACGCGTCGAGGGCCGGACCGTGGCGGCGGAGACGGACGGAGTCGGCGACCGCTCCCTCGCTCAGCCGGCGTCGGCCGCCTGCCACTCGGGCCAGGACCGAGGCGGTCGCCCGTCGATCTGCTCCATGAACTGGGCGAGGAACCATCGCCGGAAGGCCCGGGCGTCGACGGGGGCCGCCAAGGTGAGCAGGTACTCCCCCTCCAGGCAGTACCGGTCGGCCTCGTCGAGCGCCTCGTCGAGGCGTCGGCACGCCTCCCGCACGCTCGTCGGGACCAGGTAGGTGAGGTCGATGGCGTCCTTGGCGGCGTCGGCGGCCTCGGCGAGCTGCTGCTCCTGGTCCGAGGACATGCCGGCGTAGTCGGTCTCGAGCTCGGCGACCAGGTCGAGCAGCCGGCGGGGGGCGTGGCGCGTGGTCGAGGTCGCGTCCCCCGCCACGAGGAGCGTGAACTCCCGCAGCAGACCGTCCATGTGCTCCTGCGTGCGTGCCCAGATGTCGAGCGGCAGGCCGAGGACCTGTACCTCGACGAGCCCCTCGGCGGACTCGGTCATGCCGCCGGCCTGGTGAGGCACGCCCGGATCCCCTCGTCGGGGTCGGCGTCGATGTCGTCGGGCGCGGCGAACAGCTCGAGCGGGACGGAACGACCGGTCGGCTCCCGCCCCTCGTCGGGTCGGGCGGTCAGCAGCACCCACACGGTCTTGCCGTTGCCGTTGCGGTCGACGCCCCAGGCGGCGCTCAGCGCTTCGACCAGGGCGATGCCCCGCCCGGTGGTCGCCTGGGCGCTGCGGGACTTGCGGACCGGGCGGCGACCCGAGTCGTCGGAGACGCAGAGGCGCAGCCCGGCGGGGTCGAGGGACAGCTCCACGACGAAGCTGCTGCGGGCGTGGATGACGCTGTTGGTCGCCAGCTCGCTCAGCACGTGCACGGCCCGGTCCTCGAAGTGGTCGGCCTGCCAGCCGGCCAGGGTCTGCCGAACGAAGCGCCGGGCCTCCGCCACACTCGCGGGATCCGCGGCAAACGTCCGGCTTTCGGGAACCATCGGGGCGAATCGTACTAGCGGCGCCCGGCCATTGCGCACTGCACGCGTGTCGCCGCGCCGCGCGTCCGGCGCCTCGCCAACGGGGCCCGCACCGGGGGTGCGCTCAGCCCGGCGCCGACCCGACGCGCACCACCACGACGGTGACGTTGTCGCGGGCGCCGCCGGCCAGGGCCGCCTCGACCAGCCGGCGGGCGGCGACCCGAGCCGTGCGCCCGCCCAGGGCGGCGGCGATCGAGGCGGCACCCACCCCCTCGGTCAACCCGTCGCTGGCGAGCACCAGGTGGTCGCCCGGGGCCACACGCACGAATCGGTGGGCGGGCACCGGCCGCTCCTCGAGGCCGACGGCCCGCAGGAGCACGCGCCGGCCGGGGTGCCGTCCGGCCTCGGCGGGGTCCAGGGTCCCCGAGCGCACCAGCTCGCCGGTGAGGTTGTGCGCCTCGGTGAGCAGTGCCAGCCGGCCCGCCCGTACCAGCCAGGCCGGCGAGTCGCCGAGGTTGGTGACGAGCCACCGGCCGTCGCCGGCGTCGGCCCCGACGGTCAGGGTGGCGCCCATCCGGGCGACGCCGTCCTCGCCGGCGCGGGCGGCCCGGACCACGGCGTTGGCGTGGGTGACCGCCCCGCCCACCCGCTCGGCGGGCGGCCCGTCGTCGGGCCGTCCCGGCGGCGAGAGGACGGCGGCCACGGCGTCGACGGCCAACTGCGCCGCTCGGGCCCCGCCGCGGTACCCGCCGATGCCGTCGCTCAGCGCCACCCAGGCGTCGCCGACGGCGACCCGGTCCTCGTTGGTCGCCCGGGACCCCTGGGCCGTCGCCCAGCCGATGTCCACGGCGGTGGACGGCCCCGTGGGCGGCGAGCGCCGCAGCGTCCTGCGCACGACGAAGGTGTACCGCGCGGCGGCCGCCGACGGAAGGGGCACTTCGGTTGCCGGGGCGGCGGCGTCCGGCCGGCGGGGCCTGCTCGGCCCGACGATGCCCGATGTGGGGATGGCGGCCGCCGGTGCCGGCGCTCAGCGAAAGGCCGGAGCCACGGGAAGTGGCCGTCGGCCCCACCGGCGCTCGAGGCCGTGCTGCCAGGTGCGGGCGGCGAGAGCCAGCGCCGGGTAACCCATCCGCTCGGCGGTGCCCGCAGCCACCGTGAATCGGTGGAGGACCACCGCGCGCCGCGGCGGTGCCTCGAGCTCGGGCGTCCCCACCGTGTCGTCGCGCTCGAGCAGCGGGGCGGTGAGCGGCACCCGGGGCAGTCCAGCGGGCCGGCAGGCGCCGGTCAAGCCCGGGCGACAGATCCTCATGCGCGTCGTATGCTCGGTGGATCGTCGCAAATGCTCCGGGTCCCGCTCGGCACACGGTGCCCTGGCCCGGGGGGCACTCCGCTCGGAGGTTCCGCGGCGCCTCGGCGTTCGAGGCGCTGGCCACCGACCTCCTTGCCGCCGGTCACGCCCGCCACGAGCGCCTCCTGCTCGTCGCCGACGAGCCCAACGAGGCGCAGTGGCCGGAAGGTCTGCGCTCGAGCGGCGACCTGCAGGTGAGCAGCGTCGCCGAGGTCTACGGTCCGCAGCGCCTGGCCGACCCGCCGGCGCTGCTCGCCGGGTTCCGGGAGCGCCTCGCCGACGCCCTGCGCGACGGCTACACCGGCCTCCGGGTCGTCGCCGACAACAGCGCCATGCTCGACGGCCCCGAGCGGGCGGAGGCCTGGCGGCGCTGGGAGTCGGTGGCCGACATGTTCATGGCCGCCTACCCGGTGACAGGCGTGTGCGCCTTCGACGACGAGCGCGTCGACCCCGAGACCCTGTCGGCCGTCCTCGCCCTGCACCACCCGACCGACTCCTGAGTCCACCCAGGCCGAGGGCTGGGCCAAAAAAGTCGTACTACGAGGTTTCGGCGGTGCCCTACGGCGGTAGTTGGCCCGGCGCCGGTCGGCTCGGTGCCGACCAGTCCTGACCCAGGAGGCAACCAATGGGCGAGACCGCTGCCGACTTCCTCTGTGAGCGGCTGCTCGAATGGGGCATCGAGACCGTCTACGGGTTCCCTGGGGATGGCATCAACGGGATCCTGGGAGCGTTGCGGCGGACCGAAGGACGTCTTCGGTTCGTCCAGACGCGCCACGAGGAGATGGCGTCGTTCATGGCCTGCGGCCACGCCAAGTTCACCGGCGACGTGGCGGTGTGCATGGCGACATCCGGGCCAGGCGCCATCCACCTCCTCAACGGGTTGTACGACGCCAAGTTGGACCACCAACCGGTGGTGGCGATCGTGGGCCAGACCTTCGTGCGGGCGCTCGGCGGGGACTTCCAGCAGGAAGTGAACCTGCTGCAGCTCTACTCCGACGTGGCCTCCGCGTTCGTGCAGCAGGTCAACGATCCCTCAGCCGTGCGCCACGACCTCGACCGCGCCATGCGGATCGCCCGGGCAGAGCGCACCGTGACCGCCCTCATCGTCCCCGCCGACGTCCAGGACATGCCGGCCGTGCGCGAGCAGCCGAAGAAGACCCACACGGTCCACTCCGGCGTGGGTTACTGGCAGCCGAGGCTGATCCCCACGACCGAGCAACTCCGGGAGGCGGCCGACATCCTCAACGCCGGCTCCCGGGTGGCCATGCTCGTCGGCCAGGGCGCCAACCACGCCACTGACGAGGTGCTGGCGGTCGCCGACAGCCTGGGCGCCGGTGTCGCCAAGGCTCTCCTCGGCAAGGCGGCGGTCCCGGACGACGTCGCCTACGTGACGGGCTCGATCGGCCTGCTCGGCACCAAGCCGTCGTGGGACATGATGCAGGAGGCGGACACGCTGCTCATGGTGGGGACCAGTTTCCCCTACTCGGAGTTCCTCCCGACCGAGGGTAGAGCGAAGGCCGTGCAGATCGACGTGTCACCGCGCATGCTGTCGATTCGCTACCCGATGGACCTCGCTCTGGCCGGGGACGCCAAGGACACGTTGGCCGAGCTCCTCCCCCTCCTGCACCGCAAGGAGGACCGCTCCTGGCAGGAGCGGATCGCCGAGGGCGTCAGCGCCTGGTGGCAGCTCATGGACGACCGTGCGGCCCCGAGTGAGCTCAACGGGAGGCTCCGGCCGCAGGCCCTCTTCGCCTCGCTCTCCCGTCACCTTCCCGACGACGCGATCCTGTCCTCCGACTCGGGTTCCGCGGCCAACTGGTTCGCCCGCCAGGTCCGGATCCGGCGGGGGATGAAGGCAAGCCTCTCGGGCAACCTGGCCACCATGGTCCCGGGCGTGCCCTATGCGATCGGGGCCAAGTTCGCGTTCCCCGATCGCGTCGCCGTGGCGATGGTGGGTGACGGCGCCATGCAGATGGGAGGCATGGCCGAGATGCTGACGGCAGCCAAGTACCACCGGGACTGGTCCGACCCGCGCCTCGTCGTGCTGGTCCTCAACAACGAGGACCTCAACCAGGTCACCTGGGAGCAGCGGGCGATGGAGGGCGATCCCCGCTTCGATGCGTCCCAGGCCATCCCCGCCGTCAACTACGCCCAGTACGCGCAGATGATCGGGTTGGAGGGCATCCGGGTCGAGCGGCCCGAGGACATCGATCCGGCGTGGGAGCGAGCCTTCGCCGCGGACAGGCCGGTCATCATCGACGCCGTGACCACCGCTGACGAACCACCGATGCCACCCCACGTGACCTTCGAGCAAGCCCGCGCTCTCATGACATCCGTGGCTGCCGCTCCCCAGCAGGGGTGGCGGGGGGCCCTGGAGGGCTTCCGCGAGATGGTGCAAGAGTTCGTCCCGGGTCGCTGACATGGGCGCCAACCGCAGCACCACCAGCCATCAGGAGTTCATGGGGGAGGCGGCGCATCTCATCGATGGTCTCGTCCGCGACGTCGAGCACGGTCGCTTCGAGCGCTCCTTGTCCGGCCTCACCGCCGTCGCCGCTGCCGTCACCACCGCCGAGGTGTACTTCGAGCACTACCGTGCCAGCTTCGGCAACAAGTGGATGTGGACGCCGATCATCGTCACTCCACCGGTCATGGTGGCCGGGGTCGCGGGCGTCTTCAGTCGGCGATGGGCCAAGACGGCCCTCCCTCTGACGGCGCTGGTGTACACCGCCAACGGGCTGCTCGGCGAGTTCTTCCACGCCCGGGGGGTGGCCCGCCGGCCGGGAGGCTGGGGCCTGGCCTCGTACAACGTGCCGATGGGGCCACCGATCATGGCGCCCGGCCTGATGACCCTCGTCGGCGGCATGGGCATCCTGGCGGCGCTGCTCCGCCGGGAGGACTGATGCCTCGCGACCTGAGCCGTCCCGACCACCTGCCCAACCTCCGCCCCGGCCGCGAGCCGCCGCATCCGTCCTGGTTGCCGCGCCAGCGGCGGGGCACCACGCCCCAGATGATCGGGCGCTACCCGGACTACGACGTGTTCGCCGCTGCCGACTCGTGGGATCCGGCGACGTCCCGGGTCATCGAGCGGCGCATGGCTCTCGGCACACGTGCCTACACGTTCTTCGATCCCGACGAGGTCGAGACTCTCGAGGCGTTCTGCGACACGGTGACCGCCCAGGACGACGATCCGAGGGTCCCCGTCGGGCGGATGATCGACGAGAAGCTCGCCGCTGGGCGCCTCGACGGCTACCAGTACGCCGACATGCCCGACGACCGCGAGACGATCCGGCTGCTGCTGCGCGGCCTGGACGAGACGGCGCGAGCCCGCTACTCCAGGCCCGACTTCGCGGCCTGCGACCCGCCCGCTCGCGAGGCGATCGTCGGACAGCTGGTCGAGGGCTCCCTACAGGGGGGGACTTGGGACCGCCTCAACGTGAAGCGGGCATGGTCCGTTGCCATGCGCATGGTGCTCGCCGCGTTCTACGCGCACCCCTGGGCGTGGAACGAGATCGGCTTCGGCGGTCCGGCGTACCCTCGCGGCTTCATGCGGCTCGGGCCCACCAGCACCCGTGAGCCGTTCGAGCGCCCCGGCGCCACCGACGAGGACCCCGTCCCGGTCGCCGACGAGCTGGAGGGCGAGCGGCCGTGAGCCGACTACGCAGCATGCTCAAGGGCTCGGTCGGGCCGCGGGACAACGACTCCCGGTTCCTCCTGGACGTCCACCATCGGGACCTTCCCGGGTATGAGACCATGACCCGCTACGGCGAGGACGACGAGGTCGACCTCGTCGTCGTCGGTGCGGGCGCCGGCGGTTCGGTGCTGGCCCAGCGGGTGGCTCGAGCGGGGTGGCGCGTGGTCATCATCGAAGCAGGACCGTTCTGGCACCCCGATGAGGACTGGGTCTCGGACGAGGCCGGGTCCCATCAGCTGTACTGGACCCAGAAGCGCATCATCGGCGGCGACGACCCGGTCGAGATGGGGAAGAACAACTCGGGCCGTGGTGTCGGCGGCTCGATGGTCCACTATGCGGGCTACTGCCCGCGGTTCCATCCCTCCGACTTCGAGACCCGTACCCGGGACGGCGTCGGCGCCGACTGGCCCATCTCCTACGACGAACTGCGCCCCCACTACGAGCTGGTCGAGGCCGAGCTCCCGGTCGCCGGCCAGGACTGGCCCTGGGGGTATCCGCATCGCTACCCCTTCTCGCCACATCCGGTCTCCGAAGCGGCGATGGTCCTCTGGCGCGGTGCCGAGCGGATGGGCATCACCATGCGGGCCGGCCCGGTGGGCATCGTCAACGGCACCTTCGGGAACCGGCCGCACTGCATCTACCGTGGGTACTGCCTGCAGGGCTGCAAGGTCAACGCGAAGGCCAGCCCGTACGTCACCCACCTGCCGGACGCCCTGGCGCACCGAGTCGAGATCCGATCCGAGAGCATGGCGACGCGAATCGAGATCGACGATGCCACGGGACGGGCCACCGGCGTCGTCTACCGCAGCGAGGGGGACGGCGCCGAGCACCGCCAGCGGGCGCGCCTCGTCGCCGTCGCCGGCTACTCGATCGAGACCCCCCGTCTCCTGTTGAACTCCAGCAGCAGGCGCTTCCCCCACGGACTCTGCAACAACGAGGACCAGGTCGGCCGCTACGTCATGGTCCAAGGTGCCTCGCAAACGGCGGGCCGGTTCCCCACGGAGCTCCGCATGTACAAGGCCCCGCCCCCCGAGGTGTCGTCCGAGGACTTCTACGAGACCGATGAGAGCCGCGGCTTCGCCCGGGGCTTCTCCATCCAGACGGTCTCCCCGCTGCCGATCGGCTGGGCGGAGCATGTCCTCGCCGACGGTCACTGGGGCCGGTCGCTGCGTGAGTACATGCGGGACTACAACCATTGGAGCGTCGTGGGGGTGCTCAACGAGTTGCTTCCTCGCGCCGACAACCGCGTGACCCTGGCGGACGAGACCGACCCCTACGGCCTGCCGGTCGCCCGCTTCGACTACAGCCAGTGTGACAACGACCGCGCCAACATCGCATATTCGACGAAGGTCATCACCGATCTGCTCGAAGCGGCCGGCGCCCAGGATGTGCTCACCATCCACCGGTATGCGCACCTCATCGGCGGTGCCCGCATGGGGACCTCCCCGGCCGACAGCGTGGTTGACCGCAACCAGCGGAGCTGGGCGGTCCCGAACCTGTATCTCTGCGACGGCAGCGTGTGCCCGACCCAGGGCTCAGCCAACCCCGCTCTCACCATCATGGCGCTGGCATCCCGCCTCGGCCAGCACCTCGTGAGCGGCTCGCCGGGCTGAGGGGCACGCCACGGTCGGGTGGCCACCGACCGTGGATGCGAGGGTCTCGGCCAGGCGGCGTGACCCCCGCCGGGGAGGGGTAGGACTGGAGCAACGCATCGTATTACGATAGATGTGCTGCGTCGCAGGAGGTGGAGTCGTGAGGTCGCGCCGGTTGGTTCGTGAGGAACAACGCCTGGTCGAGGAGACCGAGGCCTTCCTTGCCGGTCACTACCTGGACCTGCTGCTCGAGCGGCGCGTCCTGGTCCCGGTGTGGGCGTGGCTCAACCCCGTGGCCCACCTCGGGGACGCCGAGTTGTCGGCGCTGGCCAGCCCGGTCCGCGGCGTCCTGCCACCCCCGTGGGACCTGCCGAGCTTCCTCGCCGGCGAGGTGCTGGCCGCCGCCCACCGGCTGGACGTCCGGCCGGCGTGGCTGCAGGCGACCCGGCTGGTCCCGTTGGAGGTGACGATGGCCTCGCCCGAGGGCGCCGCGCTCTGCCGGCGCCGGTGGGAGCTGGCGCCGATGGTCAGCGACCTGCTGGAACAGGCCAGACCCCCCGCCTGACCCCCCGCCGAGCAGAGAGTCGTAACACGATATGATCGGGTGGTGACCCTTCGGCGCCGAGGTGCCCATCCGATCGAGGTCAGCCTGGGTGAGTCCCCGGCCAGGATGGCGCTCCTCGCCGGTCTCGGCGTCGTGCTCGGCTTCGTCGGCGGGCTGGCGGCCTACGTCGTCGTGCGGCTCGTGGGGCTGATCAGCAACCTTGCGCTGTTGCACCGGGTCGGCTTCCACCTCCCGGACCTGCGCCACTACCACCCCGGCCCGTCCCTGATCGCCGTCGCCGCCGCCGGGGGCCTCGTCGTGGCGGCCCTGGCCCGCTGGACCCCGGTCATCAAGGGTCACGGCATCCCCGAGTCGCTCGAGGCGATCATCCTGCGCGAGAGCCGCATCCGACCCCGGGTCGTGGTGGCCAAGCCGCTGTCCGCCGCCGTGGCCATGGGGACCGGCGGGCCCTTCGGGGCCGAGGGCCCGATCATCGTCACGGGGGGTTGCACCGGCTCGCTGCTCGGGCAGCTCGTCCCCGTCTCGGCCGCCGAGCGCCGCATCCTGCTCGCGACCGGCGCCGCCGCCGGGATGTCCGGCGTGTTCGCCACGCCCGTCGCCGCCGTCCTCCTCGCCTTCGAGCTGCTCCTGTTCGAGCGGTCCCTCCGCTCCCTGCTCCCGCTGCTGCTCGCCTGCGGCATCGCCACCGAGCTCCACGACGTCCTCCTCGGCGGGCGTCCGCTCTTCGCCGCCCCGGGGGTCCACGGCGTGAGCGGCGAGGAGCTGCCGCTGTTCCTCGTGGTCGGGCTCGCCGCGGGTGCCCTGGCGGTCGTGCTCAACAAGGGCCTGTTCCTCTTCGAGGACCTGTTCCGGCGGTCACCGATCCCGCCGGCCTGGCATCCCGTCGTCGGCTCCCTCGCCTTCGCCCTCATCGGCCTGGCCGTGCCCGGCTCGCTGTCGGTCGGTTACTGGGCGATCACCGACGCCGTCAACGGCCGCTTCCTCATCGGGGCGGCGGCGGTGCTGTTCGCCGGCAAGCTGGCGTCGTGGTGGATCGCCCTCGCCTCCAACACCTCCGGTGGCACCCTCGCCCCGATGTTCCTCATCGGGGCGACGATGGGTGAGGCCATCGGCATCGGCTTCGCCCACCTGTTCCCGGCGCTCCACATCCAGCCGGCGGCGTTCGCCCTGGTGGCCATGGGTGCGACCTTCGGGACCGCGTCGCGGGCGCTGCTCACCGGCGGAGTGTTCGCCCTGGAGGTGACCGGCGCCTTCCACCTGGTCGTGCCGATGTTCATCGCCCTCGGCGTGGCGGAGCTGGTCGTGGAGCGCTTCCTCGACGACCGGATCATGACCGACAAGCTCGTCCGGCGCGGCTTCCGGGTCGACTTCGACGCCCAGGTCGACCCGTTCCGCACCGCGGTCGCCGCCCAGGCCATGGACCCGCTGCCGGCCGGGCCGCTCGACGCCGATCTGCCGGTGATCCCGGGCGACGCCTACTTGCGCGACGCTCTGGCGGTGTTCCTCCGCCAACCCGTCGAGCAGCTCGTGGTCGTCGACGACGGGGACCCCGTCGGCCTGCTCTCCCGCAGCACGCTCGACGAGGCCCTCGCCCGCCGCCTCGCCGAGAACGAGATACAACCCGCCACCCTGCTGCGGGGCCGCTCGGCCCACCGGGTGCGCCGTCTCGACGAGGTGCACGACGGGGCGCCGGCCGGCGGCGACGAGGAGGAGGCCTCGGCATGAGCCCGGCCGCCCGCCGACGCCAGCCGCGCTTCAGCGACCAGGACTACCGGGACATCCTCGCCTTCCGGGACCGGCTCCGGCGGTTCCTGGCGTGGAGCGAGGCCCAGGCCAAGGAGGCCGGGCTCACCCCCTCCC
>DASSZM010000008.1:0-22618 GCA_035702855.1 Acidimicrobiales bacterium
ACGACGGGCCCGGCGGTCGAACAGATCGCGACGGCCAAGGCGGTCTGCTACGAGTGCCCCGCCCAGTCGGCCTGCCTCGAGTTCGCGCTGGAGACCAACCAGGAGTCCGGCATCTGGGGGGGGACCTCCGAGGAGGAGCGCCGCAAGCTCCGCAAGACCTGGCTCGCGAGCCGGCGTCGCGCCGCTTCCTGACCCACAGCTCAGGAGGCGACGGTCCCCGCCGACGGCGGGGACCGGCCCATCTTCCTAGAGGCTCTCCAGGTCGTCGTCGACCACCTCCAGGGGGATCGTGAGCTCGACGACGGTGCCCCCGTCGGTCCGCATGTCGATCGTGCCCCCGAGTTGGGTCCCCACCAGGCTGCTCACGATGGACAGCCCGAGGCTTGTGGGCCGGTCCAGGCTGAAGCCGGGCGGTAGGCCCACGCCGTTGTCCCGCACGACGACCGACAGGTCGGTGTCGCCCCGGCGGAGGGCGACCTCCACCCGCAGATCCGAGTCCTCCCGCACCGCCTCCGGAGGGAAGGCGTGCTCGGCGGCGTTTTGCAGGAGCTCGGTGACCACGACCGCCAGCGGGGTGGCGATGGCGGCCTGCAGGTTGCCGGCATCGCCGGTCGTCGTGATCCGCACCGGGGCTTCGGAGGTGCCGAGATCCTCCGCCATGCGCACGAGCGACGGCAGGATCTCGTTGAAGTGCACCTGGTCGGCGGTGTCGCGCGAGAGGATCTCGTGGACGATGGCGATCGAGCGCACCCGTCGCTCCGACTCCTCGAGGGCGTGCCTCCCCGGCCCCGCGGGCAGGCGGCGCGCCTGGAGACGGAGCAGGGACGAGATGGTCTGCAGGTTGTTCTTGACCCGGTGGTGGACCTCCCGGATGGCGGCGTCCTTGGACATCAGCAGCCGGTCCCGGCGGCGCAGCTCGGTGACGTCGTGGAGGAGCACGAAGGCGCCGGTGACGCTGCCGTGGTCCAGCAGCGGCACGCACCGGATGATGAGCGCGGCGTCGGGGCCGCGGATGATCTCCTGGGTGGCGGGCAGCTGCTGCGCGAAGGCGACGTCGATCGAGTCCTGGGCGAGGCCGACCTCGTCGAGCCGGAGTCCCTCGATCGAGGTGTACAGGCCCATGCGGTGCAGGGCGTTGACGGCGTTGGGTGAGGCGAACTCGACCCGGCCGGCGGCGTCGAGGACCATCACGCCGTCGCCGACGCGGGGCGTCTCGCCTTCCTCGTCGAGGGGGAAGGGGAACTCGCCGTTGGCCATCATGCGGGCGAGCCGGTCGAAGACCTCCACGTAGGTCCGCTCCAGCTCCCCCGGCCGCCGCCCGACCGACAGCGCCGATTCGCGGGTCAGCGCTGCGGCCAGCTGCCCCTGCCAGCGCACCGGGATGCAGACCATGCGGGCCCGCTCGTTGCGGCTGGTGATGTCGATCTCGCCCTCGACGACCGAGCCGAGCTGCCAGCCGCGGGCGACGAGGGGGCGCTCCTGCTCGCTCACCACCCGGCCGACGAGGTCGTCGAGGTGCAACGTGCGGTTGGTGGTGGGCCGGACCTGGCCGACGATCACGAAGTGCTCGGCGCTCCAGCTGACCGGGACGAACAGCAGCAGGTCGGCGAAGCACAGGTCCGACAGGGTCCCCCAGGTCGCCACCAGCCGCTGCAGGTGCGCCACGACGGCGTCGCTGTAGCTGGTGTGCTCGTGCAGGAGGTCGGTGACCGTCGCCACGTCAGCTCCAGATGAGCTGGCCGAGGCGGAGCAGCCCGGTCAGGTCATGGACGTCGGCTTCGAGCTCGGGGGCGGTGGCGACGACTTCGGGCACGGCAGCGAGATCATCGCGCTGCGCAGCCTCCGCCTTGGCGACCACGCGGAGGTTGCGGTACGTCTCGCCGACCTCGCGCAGGACCCGGCCGAGCTGCGCCGGGTCCGCCTCGAGCAACGGTGCGACGCCCTCGGCCACCGCGTCGGCGTGCGCGGCGAGGCGGGTGGCGGCCGCACCCGCCTCCGGGTCCAGGAGGTAGCCGGGAAGGACGCGGTTGAGGACCAGGGCGCCGAGGTGGAACCGCTTGGCCCGCAGGACCTGGATGAAGAACTCGGCCTCGTGCACCGGTGCCGACTCGAGCGTGCTCACCACCACGAACGTCGTCCGCCGGTCGCGCAGGAGCCGCTCCACCGCCCGGGCCCGCTCGACGAACCCGCCGTACATCGTCTGGAACAGGATGAAGAACTCGGCGATGTCGGAGAGGAACTGCGACCCGAGGATGCGGTCGGCGATCTGGTAGAAGGGCCGGCTCGCCAGGTTGACCATCCGGCTGCGGTACGGGACGATCAGCAGCCGCAGGAGGCGGGAGGAGAAGAACTCGGCCATCCGCTGCGGGGCCTCGATGAAGTCCACGGCGTTGCGGGTCGGCGGGGTGTCCACGACGATCAGGTCGTAGCGACCCTCACTGTGCAGCTCGTAGAGCCGCTCCATGGCGATGTAGTCGTGGCTCTGGACGAACCTGCCGGCGATGTTCTGGTACAGCGGGTTCTCGAGGATGCGCCGCTCGGTGCCGGCGTCGGGGGCGTGCCGGCGGACCAGGGCGTCCCAGCTCTGCTTGGTGTCGAGCATGGCCGCCCACAGCTCACCGCGCGGCTCGACCCCGGCGGCGGCGAAGGCCTCCGGCGGGACGCGGCGGGCGTCGTTGCCGAAGCCGGGCAACCCCAGGGCGTCGGCCAGGCGGCGGGCGGGGTCCACGGTGACGACCAGGACCCGCCCGCCGTGGTGCACCGCGGCCATGGCGGCGGCGGCGGCCGCCGTCGTCGTCTTGCCGACGCCGCCGGAGCCGCAGGCGATGACGATCTCCTTGGCCGCCAGCAGGGCGTCGAGGGACTGCACCGGCTCACCGGCGCCCCGGGGTGCCGGTGCGGTGCGGGGAGGACTGCTGCGGGCGGGACCGGCTGCGGGCCGCGGCGTCGGCATCGGGCGGCTCCCGTCCTAGTAGCCGAGCTCGGCGGCCAGGGCGTCGGTGACCTGGTGGGTCGCTCGCAGCCCGTGGGAGCGGATGAAGAGGTACGGGACGTACAGCAGCGGGACGCGGCTCTCGATACCGGTGCGCAGCCGCTCGAGGTGCTCGGTCCGGCCGCGCCGGGTGCCGACCATCAGCCGGGCGGCGTCCAGGAGCGGGCGCGAACTGCCCTCGAGGGCGGCGTCCAGCGCCGCCCGCGGCTCGTCGGTGTCGAGCCGCTCGAACAGCTCCTCCTCGCTCCGGCTGAACAGCTCCGGCAGCACGCGGTTCACGACCACCGCCGCGAGGTCCACGTTGGTGTCCTGCTCGACCTGCCCGACGAGCTCCAGCGTCTCGGTCACCGGCATCTCCGCCGGCGTCGCCACCACGACCAGGCCGGTGGTCGCCGGGTCGCCGAGGATGTCCAGCATCCACCCCGTCTGCTGGCGGACGAGCCCGACCTGGACGAGCCCGTTGATGGCCTGCGGTGCGGCGAGCTGGCTGACGATGTGGCCCGACGCCGACGCGTCGACCACCACCGTGTCGTAGTGCCGTTCGCGCACCTCCCAGCACAGCTTCCCGACCGTGACGATCTCCCGGACGCCGGGGGCGGCGGAGGCCACGAAGTCGAACATCTTCGCCAGCGGCCCGATGCGGGCCACCAGCGGCAGCTTCAGCTGCAGGGACAGGTACTGCCGGAGGCTGGCCTCGGTGTCCATCGACATCGCCCACAGGTCCGGGGCGATCTCCCGCTCCTCGAAGGCGGTCGGCCCCGTCTCGAAGAAGTCGGCCAGGTTGCCCTTGGCGTCGACCTCGCAGACGAGCGTGCGCCGTCCCCGCTGCGCCGCCAGCAGGGCGAGCGACGCCGCGACGGTGGTCTTGCCGACCCCGCCCTTGCCGGTGACGAAGATCAGCCGGCGGTCGAGCAGGTCGCCCACGTGCGGCGGCGACTCACCGGGGGATGGCGGTGCCGAAGCCCACCTTGCGGTTGTCCTGGCGGGCGTCGATCTCCACGTACGCCACCTTGGCGGCGGGCACGCCCACGCGCCGCCCCCGCCGGTCGGTCAGCCACAGGACCCCGGACTCCGAGCCGAGCGCCTCCTCGACCTGTCGGGCCACGGCATCGGCATCCGCGCCATCGCCCAGGTCCATCTCGATCTCTTTGGGGGTCTGGGTCACGCCGATACGGACGTCCACGTGCAGCTGCTCCTCGCTCGGGTTCGGGTCATCCTATGGCACGTCCCGCGAAAGCCTCGCGGCGGCACCCGCCGGGGCCGCCGGGTCGGGGCCGCCGCCGCCCACGTCGATGCCCCTCGGCAACCGCCGGCGGTCCCATCCCAACCGGGCCACGGCCGTCTCGAAGGCGAAGCGGTCCGTCATGCCCGCCACGTAGGTGACGGCGCGCCGCACGGGGTCCTGCTCCTGGTCGGGCCCGCCGGGCAGCCGGCCCGGGTCCTCGGCGAAGTAGTCGACCAGGCCCCGCAGGACGGCGACCACCGCCCGGCCCTGGGCGGCGGCCGCCGGCTGGGTGTAGATCCGCTCGTAGTTGAACCGCCGCAGCGCCGCCAGGGCCGCCGCCGGCTCGGGGCGCATGCCCACCCGGCCGGTCTCGGTGATGCACGCCACGAGGGCGCCGACGAACGCCCGCAGCTGAGCGGACCGGGTGTGGCCGACGACGGCGGTGACCTCGTCGGGGAGCTGGTCCGCCCCGACGATGCCGGCGCTGGTGGCATCCTCCAGGTCGTGGGCGCAGTAGGCGCAGCGGTCGGCCCAGCTCACGACCAGGCCCTCGGGGCTGCGCGGGCTCGGCAGCGACCACGAGTGGTGGCGGACGCCGTCGAGGGTCTCGGCGCAGAGGTTGAGCGGGGCGAGCACGACATCGGCGCCCCACACGGCGTGGTCGTAGCCGCCGGGCAGATAGGGGGCGAAGGCGTCCTCGCTGGCGTGCCCCCCCGGGCCGTGGCCGCAGTCGTGGCCGAGGGCGATCGCCTCGGTGAGGGCGACGTTGAGGCCCACGGCACGGGCGACGGCCGTGGCCACCTGCGCCACCTCCAGGGCGTGGGTGAGCCGGGTGCGCTGGTGGTCGCGGGGGAAGACGAAGACCTGGGTCTTGCCGGCCAGTCGCCGGAAGGGGGCGGAGTGCAGGATCCGGTCCCGGTCCCGCTCGAAGCAGGTCCGGAGCAGGTCGGGCTCCTCCGGGCGGGCCCGCGCTCCCGCCCCCCGGGCGCGGGTCGCTCCCCCGGCCAGCAGCCGGTCCTCGATCTCCTCCCGGGCGGCGCGGTCGTAGGACGCCGGGACGATCGCCGGTAGGGCGTCGCCGGCGTGGGCGCGCACGATGCCGGCCTGGTCCGGCCGGCCGGCCATGGTGGCCGCCCACCCCGCCATCCGCTCGCTGCGAGCCCCGTCCGCCGCCACCGCACCGCTGTCCACCGCCCGAGCGTACGCCGGGGCCGTCAGCCGCCGGTGCGCCGCGCTGGCTCCCCGTCGAGCTCCGCCAGCCACTCCGGTGCGTGCCTGCCCGCCCAGTCGCGCCCGACCCGCCCCGACAACATCGACCGCAGTGCCGCGGTGTCCGACAGCGCCAGCAGGACGTGGCCGGTGATGACCACCACGAAGGCCGCCGCCAGCCAGTTGTGCACCAGGGTCGCACCCGATCGCCAGGCGAGCGGGAAGGGGCGGTACCACCGGAGCAGGCACCCCGTCCCGAGCATCACCAGCCCGCCGCCGGCGGTGAAGGCGGCGTTGAGCTTCTGGCCGGCGTTGAACTTCCCGACCCGCAACGCCACCCGCCGGCGCACGGCCGGGGCCCCGACCGTCCGGAGCCAGCGGCGGTCGTCGGCGCTCCAGTGGTTGAGGCGGGCCAGGTCGCGCCGCAGGCCCCGGCCCCAGGAGCCGGCGAGAGCCAGCACCACCGGCACCGGCAGCACCAGGCCGGCGACGACGTGGACGCGCTCGACGAGCACGCGCCGGCCCACCAGGGCCGTGAGCGGCGCGAAGTACAGGGCCGCCCCGGTGAGGACCAGCACGGCGAAGAGGGCGGCGTTGGCCCAGTGGACGGCACGCTCGACACCGTCGAAGCGCAGCAGGGACCGGGCAGCGGCGGGCGGCGATGACCCGGGAGCGCCCCCGCGGCCGGTCATCGGCGGTCCTCAGCCGGTCGGGCCCGGCGGGTGGCCACTGATCCAGGCGTCGACGGGATACCCGTTTTGCTCCCAGTAACCGGGTTGGGCGTGGGTGGCGAGGGTGATCCCCGACAGCCACTTGATCGACTTGTAGCCGAACATGTCGGGCACGTAGAGGCGCACGGGACCGCCGTGACCCCGGGTGATGGGGGCGCCGAGCATCCGGTAGGCGACGAGGGCGCCGGTCTCCTCGGCCTGGGTCCAGGTCAGGCTCTCGGTGTAGACGCCGTCGAAGGACGTGAAGTGGAAGACGGTGCCGGCCGGGTCCGGACCGGCCCGGCGGACCAGGTCGGTGAGCCGCACACCGACCCAGTGGACGTCGGGGACGGTCCAGCCGGTCACGCACTGGAAGGTGCGGGTCACCTGGACGGCGGGCAGGGCCTCGAGGTCGGCGACGCCGAGCGCCAGGGGTCGCCGGACGAGCCCGCCGACCCGCAGGCGGTAGTGGGCCGGCGGTGAGGGGAAGCCGGCGGTGACGGTGTACTCGGTGAACGCCGAGCTCCCGGGCAGCACGCCACCGAGACCCGCCCGGCGCAGAGGGGTGAGGGCGGAGGAGACCTGGTGCTCGACGGCCGGGCCGACGACCACGCCGGCGGCTCCGAGCGCGAGCATGCCGAGCACCACCCGCCGGCCGACCGGTGCACCCCCTGCGGCGCTGCCCACGGCGCCAGCTTGCCGCACCGGCCGCGGCTACGGGGACCGTGCCGGTGGGGCGGCTAGCTGATCGTGAGCTCGGGGCGGAAGATGCGGCTGCGGCCGCGGGCGGCGATCTCGCCGGCGACGGCGGCGAACGCCCGGGCGGCCTCCCCGTCGGGGTCGCTGACGGTGACCGGGCGGCCGTTGTCGCCGCCCTCGCGCAGCTCGGGCACGAGCGGGACCTGCCCGAGCAGGGGGACGCCCAACTCGTCGGCCAGCTCCTGGCCACCGCCCCGGCCGAACAGCTCGTAGCGGGTGCCGTCGACCCCCGTGAACCAGCTCATGTTCTCCACCACGCCCCGCAACGGGAGGTTGATCTTGCGGGCCATGTAGGCGGTCCGCTGGGCGACCCGCTTGGCGGCGGCCTGGGGGGTGGTGACGACGTAGACCTCGGAGGTGGGCAGGTACTGGGCCATGGAGAGGGCCACGTCGCCGGTACCCGGCGGCATGTCGATCAGGAGGAAGTCCGGCTCGCCCCAGTCGACGTCGACCAGGAACTGCTCGAGCGCCTTGTGGAGCATCGGGCCGCGCCACATGACCGGCTGGTCCTCCTCCACGAAGTAGCCGATCGACATCGTGCGCACGCCGTAGGCGACGGGCGGGATCATCTTCTCGTCGCGCACGGTCGGGGCGGTGTCGATCCCGAGCATCCCCGGGATGGAGAAGCCGTAGACGTCGGCGTCGAGGACGCCCACGTCGTAGCCGGCCCGCACCAGCGACACCGCCAGGTTGACGGTCACCGACGACTTGCCGACGCCGCCCTTGCCGGAGGTGATCCCGATGACCCGCGTGCGGCTGCCGGGCTGGGCGAAGGCGCTGGCGCGGCCCGACTCGTGGCCGAGGGGGGCGTGGCCCTGCCCGCCGTGGGCGTGGCCGCCGGCCTGCCCCTGGACCCGCTGGCGCACGGTCGAGAGCTCCTCGGGGGTCATCACCGTGAGGTCGACCACGACGTCGCGGACGCCGTCGAGCGGGCGGACGGCCTCGGTGACCCGGCGGGTGATCTCCTCGCGCAGCGGGCAGCCGGGGACGGTGAGGGCCACCGTGACGGCGACGGTGCCGCCCCGGCGGATGTCGACCGCCTTGACCATCTCGAGCTCGACGATGCTGAGCCCGAGCTCGGGATCGGTGACCGGCCGCAGCGCCTCGATCACGTCGCGTTCGCTGAGCGCCAACTCTGCTCCTCTCCCAGGGGTGCGGGCCGTCGGCCCACCGAGCTCGGCGGTCTCCGCGACCGCCGGCAGGGTTTTGCACTACGTCGGTAGTTACAATACCGGCGTGACGTCCGTAGGCCGAGGGGAGGACGGGCGGCGGGCCGAGCAGCTGAGCGACGACGACTTCTCGGCCACGGTGAGTGCCGTCACGTCGGCGTTCGGCGACCCGACCCGTCGGCGGATCTACCTGCACGTCCGGGAGCGCCCGGCGGGGGTCACGGCCTCGGAGGTGGCGCTGCACTTCGACCTGCACGCCAACGTCGCCCGCCACCACCTCGACAAGCTGGCCGCCGGCGGCTACCTGACGGTGTTCGTGCCGCGCACCGGTGGGGGCGCCGGCCGGCCGTCCAAGCACTACCGCCCGTCCGCCGACGGCGCTCTCCTCGCCCCACCGCAGCGGGGCAACGACCTGTTGATCACCCTGCTCGGGCGGGCGCTGGCGATGCTGCCGCCGGCCGAGGCCGAGGCGATGGCCGAGCAGGTCGGTGAGGACTACGGGCGGCGGCTCGCCGCCGGGATGTCGAGCGGGGAGGGTCAGCGCTCGTCGCGCGTTGCGCTCCACGCCATCGCCGACGCCCTGACCGCCCACGGCTTCGAGGCGCACGCCGAGGCAAGAGGCGGGTCGCTGGCGCTGATCAAGGAGAGCTGCCCCTTCTTCGACACCGCCCGCCAGCACCCGGTGATCTGCGCCGTCGACCGGGGGATGGTCCGCGGCATGCTGAGCGGCCTGTCGGGGGGGACCGTGCTCGACGACAGCGGCTCGCGGGCCCGCGGCGACGAGGTGTGCGTCACCTTCGTGTGACCGGGGGCGCCCGCCACCAGCGCCGCATCAGCCGCTTGTGGAGGACCCGGCCGGCGCCGTCCCGCTCGAGCGCTTCGGGGCGCCGGCACTCCCGGCGTGCTTCTCGGCGTAGGCGAGCAGCGTGCGGGCCTCGGTCGCCGTCGCCCCGTGGGGTTGGTCGGCGAGGAAGGTGTGCAGCTGCTTCACCGCCGACGCGTCGTCGCCGAGCAGCTCGAGCGCCCGGCCGAGGTAGAGATACGCCGGGGCGTACGACGGGTCGGTCTGCTCGGCCTTGGCCAGCATGACCGCGCCCTGGGCGACGAGCTTGGACTGGTTGGAAGCGACCAGGATCGAGGCGGACCCGGTGAGGGCGGTGGGGTTGTCCGGCTGGCTGCGGAGGACGGTCTGGTAGTCCTTGAGGGCCTGCACGGGGTGCCCGGCGTCGAAGGCCTGGGAGGCGGCGAGGAGCTCGGTGGCGACCTTCTCCGGGCCGATGGTGTCCCCGGTGATCGTCTCGCCCGGCAGGCGGACCCCGGATGCGGCGGTGGCCGCCCATCCCGCCCCGCCGACGCAGAGCACGACGCCGACGGCGATCACCGCCCGGCGGAGGCGCACGGCCCCCCGGCTCCGCCCGTCGGCAGGACCCTCGTCGCCGGGCGAGGGAGCCGGCGGGGGAGCCGCGACCTCGGCCGCCTCCTCTCCCTCCGCGGTGGCCTCCGGCTCCCCCCGCTGCAGTCGCTCGATCCGGCGGACGACGTCCGCCGCCCGGCGGGTGTAGTCGTCGCGCAGCGAGACGTAGTCGGACTCCTCGATGTCGCCCGCCGCCCGCTCCGCTTCGAGGTCCCGCAGGGAGCGGAGCAGGAAATCCCGCTCCTCGATCAGGACGTCGTGGGGACCGCTCGGCTCCGTCGGCGCCGGAGCGGTCACGGGCCATCCCCGGCCGGGTGGTCCAGCGACCCGAGCATGCCCGCCACGAGGAGGTGGTCGGCCTCGGTGGCCGGCGGGCCACCCTGGCGACGGTGCCACCAGACGAACGCGGCGCCGAGGCCGACGAGACCGGCGAGGGCGGCGAGGACGGGCAGGACCCAGAGCAGCAGGCCGATGCCGGTGGTCTGGGGCTTCTCGAGGATGCTCGGCCCGTAGGCGGCCTCGATGCTGGCGAGCACCGCCGGGGGCTTCTCCCCCGCCGCCAGGTCCCGCCGGATCTCGTGGCGGATGGCGATGGCGGGGGCGGCGCTCGACTCGGCCACCGTCTCCCCCACACAGACCGGGCAGCGCACCTGGGACGCGAGCGCCTCGGTGCGCTGCTGCAGGGTCGGGTGCGCCGGCGGTCGGTGGGAGCCGAGGACGAGGGCGACGACCGCCACGACGACGACCGCGACCCACGGCACCCAGCGCGTCAGCACCCGGCGGCCGGTCCCGCTCACGCGCCCGAGCCCCCGCTCCCACCGGAGCCGCGGATGGCGCTGGTGATGAGCGAGTCGAGGCTGGTCGGCGAGATCCCCGACGGGTAGTAGCCGACGATGATGCCGACCGGGTCCACGAGGTACACCGTAGGGATGCCGGTCACGCCGAAGGTGGCGGTCGCCGCCGGGTCCTGGATGGCCGGCCAGTGGGCACCCTCGGCCGCCAGCCAGCGGGCCATGGCGGGGGCGTCGCTCGGGTCCTCCTCGACGGTGAGGACGGCGGCGTCGTAGTGCTTGGCGGTGCGGGCGAACTCCTTCAGCTGCGGGAGCTCCTCGCGGCAGTCGACGCACCAGCTGGCCGAGAAGTCGACCAGCAGCCACTTGCCGGCGAAGCTGGTGAGCGAGAGGTGGCGGTGGCCGGTCAGCGTCGTGCCCGCCAGCGCGGGTGCGGGGCCCCCGAGGAGGGTGCTCGTGTCGCTCGGCTTGCCGATGCTGGCGAAGACGGCCACCATCGCCGCGAGCACGACGCCGACGGTCGCCGACACCCACAGCACGACGCGGCGGCGGGGGGCGGCGGGCGCAACGAGCTGGGAGGGGGCCACCGGCGCCCCGCTGACGGTCACGCCCCTGCTCCGCCCGCCCCGACGGCCGAGCCGATCGTCACCGCTGGCTCGGCGGGCACGCCGTCGCCCGCGCCGCTCACCGTGACGGGCGGCGTGGGCCGGCGCCGGCGGCGGCCGGGGACGGCGGCCAGCAGCGAGCCGAGGACGACGACCAGGCCGCCGATCCACACCCAGCTGACGAGCGGCTCGACGATGATCCCGAGGGTCACCGCCTTGTCGCCGGTCGGGGTGGTGGCCAGGGTCAGGTAGACGTCGTGCGCCGGCGTGCTGTGGATCGCCGGGGTCGGGACCGACTCGCCCGACGCCGGGTAGTCGTTGACCGCCGGGCGCATGAGCAGCCGGCCGTCGAGCAGGACGTCGGCGGCGACGCCGTGGCGGTTGGGCCCCTGCACTGCCTGCATGCGGAGGTAGGTGAGATGCTGGCCCTGGTAGGTGGCGGTCTGGCCCGGCGCGAGCGTCACCTGCGTCTGGTGCTCGAAGGAGTGGCTGGCGGCGAAGGCCACGGCGATGATGACGATGCCCAGGTGGACGACCATCCCGCCGTTGGCCCGGCCGACGAAGCCCCGCCAGCCGTTGCGGCGGGTGGCCAGGACGAGCTGGCGGAGCGCCGAGGCGCCGGCGAAGGCGCCGAGAGTGAACGCCAGCAACGGCATCAGGCCCCGCAGGCCCCCGGCGACGCAGGCCACCAGCGTGACGGCGGCGGCGACCGCCGGCCAGAAGAGGCGGTGGCGCAGCAGCTCGGCGCTCGCCTTGCGCCACGGCAGCACCGGGGCGACGGCCATGAGGAACAGCAGGCAGATGACGATCGGCAGCGTCATGGTGTTGAAGTAGGGCCCGCCGACGGTGATCTGGCTGCCATTGACGGCCTGCACGATCAGGGGGAAGACGGTGCCGAGCAGCACGACGACGGCGAAGGCCCCGAACAGCAGGTTGTTGGCGAGGAAGGCCCCCTCCCGGGACAAGGGCGAGTCGATCGCGCCCGGGGAGCGCAGCCGGTCCCCCCGCCAGGCGAGCAACCCGACGGCGGTCGCCACCACCACGGCGAAGAAGGTGAGCAGCTCGGGGCCGATGTCGGAGTTGGAGAAGGAGTGGACCGACGCCAGCACCCCCGAGCGGGTGAGGAAGGTGCACAGCACCGTGAGGCTGAAGGTCGCCAGCACCAGCGACAGGTTCCAGACCCGGAGCATGCCTCGCCGCTCCTGGACCATCACCGAGTGCAGGTAGGCGGTGGCCGTCAGCCACGGCAGGAGCGCGGCGTTCTCCACCGGGTCCCACGCCCAGTAGCCACCCCAGCCGAGCACCTCGTAGCTCCACCAGGCGCCGAGCACGAGCCCGCCCGAGAGGAACATCCAGGCGAACAGCGTCCACCGCCGGGTCTCGACCATCCAGCCCTCGCCCACCCGCCCGGTGACGAGGCTGCCGATGGCGAAGCAGAACGGCACGGTGAAGCCGACCATGCCGAGGTAGAGCATCGGCGGGTGGAAGGCGACGAGGACCCGGTTCTGCAGGAGCGGGTCGGGCCCGGGACCGTTGAGCACCGGGTGGGCGGTCGTGACGAAGGGGTTGGATGCCGTCGCCATCAGCCCGAAGAAGAAGGCGGCGATCAGGTAGCCGACGAGGCTCGCCCACCCCACCATGGGGTCGAGGGCCCGCCGGCGGAAGTGGAACGCGACGGCCGCCAGGTACAGCGACAGGATCAGCGCCCACAGCAGGATCGAGCCCTGCAACGCCGACCACATGGCGGTGATGCGGTAGAGCAGCGGGGTCTGGAGGCTGTCGTTCTGGCCCACGTAGACGAGCCGGAAGTCGTGGGTGATCAGGGCGTGCTGCATCGCCCCGGTGGCGACGACGGCTCCGAGGAGGATCACCCACACGTAGCTGCGCCCCATCCGCAGCAGCTCGCTGCGGCCGGTGCGCAGGCCGCGCAGGAGCGTCCCGGCACCGACCAGGGCGGCGACGAGGGCCACGATGACGGCCGACTGGCCGATGGCGGAATCCAGCACCGGCTCCTACTTCCCCTTCCCGGCTCCCGGCAGCTGCGACTTCAGCCTCCCGGGGTGCGCGGCGGTGTAGCGGGCACCGTGCTTGACCATGATCTGGTCGCTGGCGAACACGTTGCCCTGCCAGTGGCCGACGAGCACGACCGGGATGCCCGGCTGGAACAGCTGGGGCGGCGAGCCGCTGCTGTCGACGGCGACGGTCACGCCCTGGTTGTAGATGTCGAAGCGGATGTCGTTGCCGCTCTGGCGGACGTCGTGCTCCACGCTCCCCTCGATGCGGAACGGCTTGGTCCCGAGCTGGGCGCGCTGCGCCACCGCCTGCCTGGTGGTGAGGAAGTACTGCTCGGCGTTGGTCAGGCCCTGGAAGGCGACGAACCCGACGGCGGCGAGGATGACGCAGCCGGCGACGGCCTGGCGGCGCCGGTTGCCGAGCCACTGGTGCCCCCGTGGCCGGCCCACCCCGGTCGAGGCAAGCAGCGCCCGCGCCTCGGCGAGGCGGGCGGCGTCGACGCCGCCCGGCGTCGCGTCGGACGACTCCGGGTCGTCCTCGCGCCAGGCCGTGTCCGTGCGCTGGTCGGTCACCGCCCCTCCTCGGCGGTGGCGACCGGCCGCACCTCGGCGAGCACCGGCGACGCCGGCGAGCCGGCCGGCAGGCGCCGGCGGAGGACCCTCCCCCGGCGCAGGACCGAGAGCACGTAACCGCCCAGCAGGACGGCCGTGGCGCCGTACCCCCCGGCGACGTAGTCCCACCCCCCGGTGACCGGGTTGCTCATCGTCCCTCCTCCCGGCGGGTGCGCGACATGGTGCCCGTCCCGAGCGGCGGCGGCCCGGCCGCCGGGACGGCGGTGACGACCGGCCCGGGCCGCGGCCCGCCGGCGGGGAGCACCGCCTCGTCACCGGCGCTCCCCTCGGCCCGGCGCTCGGCGACGGCCCACACGTAGCCCTCGTCCTCGAGGCGGGCCTCCATGTGCTCCACCGAGAGGCGGTGCAGGAGCATCCAGGTGAACAGCAGGGCGAACACGACGAACGACAGGAGCATGGTGCCGAGCTGCCAGCCCTGGATCAGCGGCGCCTTCCCGATCCGGAACAGGGTGTCCTTCTGGTGCAGCGTCACCCACCAGTTGGTGGCCTCGTGGTCGATCGGGACGACGATGAAGCAGCACAGGGCGGTGATGGCGGCCCGCTTGGCCCGCCCGGCCGGGTCGCCGCCGGTGCGCCGCAGCGCCAGGTAGCCGAGGAAGACCACCAGCAGCAGGGCGGTCAGGGTGAGCCGGGCGTCCCAGGTCCACCACACACCCCAGGAGTAGCGGCCCCAGATGGACCCCGACACCAGGCAGGCGACGCAGAACGCCACCCCGACCTCCGCCGAGGCGCCGGCCAGCCGGTCCCAGCGCATGTTGCGGGTGCGCGGCCACAGGTAGGCGATGCTGGCGAGGGCGCAGATGCCGAAGCCGACGTAGCACATGGTCGCCGACGCCGGATGGACGTAGATCAGGCGGACGGTCTCGCCCTGGATCGGGTCGGGGGGCGACACGACCAGGCCGAGCACCAGCAGGGCGACGACGCCGAGGAGCGTGAAGCCGCCGACGATCCGCGTCGCACGCGACGAGGTGGACGACCGGCGGGACGACAGGGTCATGCTTCCTCCAGGAGGGTTCCGAACGCGAGGACGCCGAGCGTCAGGTAGATGGCGGCGAAGGCGGCGAGGAGGGTCAACCACCGCCAGCCGCTGCCTGTCGCCAGGCCGATGGCGGCCAGCCATGCCTGGGTCGCCCCGAGCAGCACGGGGGCGAGGACCGGGAGCAGCAGCAGCGGCAGGAGCGTCTCGCGCACCCGCAGCCCGGCCGCCATGACGCCGTACACGGTGCCGGCGGCGGCGAGGCCGGCGGTGGCGAGGGCGCAGGTGACGACCAGCAGCAGGGGGTCGGCCATCCTGGTCCCGAACAGCACGACCACGCCGAGGGCGAGGATCACCTCGAGCACGGCGAGCTGGGCGGCGATCGCCATCGCCTTGCCGAGGAAGATGCCACCGCCGTCGAGCCCGGAGAGGCGGAGGCCGTCCCGGGCGCCGTCGGCGGACTCCAGCGAGAAGCTGCGCTGCACGGCGAGCAGGGCGCACAGCAGCACGGCGATCCAGAACAGTCCCGGCCCGACGTGGGTGAGCACGTAGCGGTCCTGGTTGAAGGCGAAGCCGAACAGCAGCAGCACCACCAGGGCGTAGGGGGCGACCTGGTTGGTGGTCACCCGGGAGCGGGCCTCGACCCGCAGGTCCTTGCCGGCGACGAGCAGGGCGTCACGCCACACTGGTGGCCTCCGGGTCGGCGACCACCGGGGACCCCGCCGATGCGGTGTCGCCCGGCGTGGCGGGCACCGCAGGCGCGGTGGCACCCCCGGCGACGGTCACGATCCGGCCGGCGAGGGCGTGGGCCCGGTGCCGTTCGTGGGAGGCGAGCACCACCGTCCGGCCCCGCCCGACGGCCGCCAGGATCAGCTCGTCGAGCAGGTCCCGGTGCTCGGCGTCGAGCCCGGCGTGCGGCTCGTCGAGGAGCCACAGCTCGGGGTCGCGGGCGACGAGGGTCGCCAGGGCCACCCGGCGGCGCTGCCCCGCCGACAGGGCGGCCACCCGGGTCTGGGGGAGCCGGCCCGTGAGTCCGAGGTGGGCGAGTGCCGGCGCCACGCCGGCCCGGTCGGCGCCCGAGGCCCGGACGGCGAAGGTCACGTTGTCGACCACGGTGAGGTCGTCGTAGAGGGCGGTGGCGTGGCCGAGCAGCCCGACCCGGCGCCGCACCGCCCGGGCGTCGATGGTGAGGTCGACACCGAGGACGTACGCCTCCCCGGCCACCACCCGCAAGAGGCCGGCACAGGCCCTGAGGATGCTGGTCTTGCCGGCACCGTTGGCGCCCTGCAGCAAGACGATCTCCGCAGGCGAGACGTCGAGGTCGACGCCGGCCAGCACGGGGAAACGGCCTACCAGGGCCACGGCCGATCGGAGGCGGATCACCGGATCCATGGCTACGCGACAACGGTAGCCAGGAGGACCCGTTCACCACCATCCGGGTTGAAACCGGCGCCGGCCCGTTCAGGCGCAGGCCGCCCCGGCCCCGCCCGGCCGGGCACCCTCGAGGAACCGGTTGAGGGCGTTGAGCACCGCCCGGGCGACGGCGTCGGCCTGACTGCGGCCCCGCGCCACGCCGCGGCGGGTCTCCCCGCTGCGGTGGTGCTCGAGCACCACGAGGGCGCCGGCGCCGATCTCCTCGGGCAGGGCGTGGACGGCGGTGGCGGTCCAGGGGGCCGGGAGCCCGAGCGCCGCCAGGCCGGCGAGCACCGCCCCGGCGACCGCCAGGCCGTCGGACTCGTCGGCCTGCACGGCGGTCCGCCGCTGCCGGTACGCGAGGTGGAGCTCCGCCGCCGTCGTGCCCGGCAGCGGGAGCGTGACCTGCAGGCGCACCCTCGCCTCGGGACGGTTCTCGTCGGTGCGCCCGAGGACCTCGACGACGACCGGGCCGTCCACCAGCGCCGCCGCCAGCCGGTGGACCTCGGCCCGCAGCGCGGCGAGCTCGGCCCGGTCGGCGGCCACCACCTCGACCAGCAGGCTGCCGTCGCGCCGGCCGACGCCGACGAAGGTCACGCCCGCCAGCTGGCGGACCTCGAGCTCGAGCTGGTCGACGCCCATGGCGTCCTCCAGCGTGGCCACCGGTTCCGGGGTGCTCACGACGTCTCCTTCGCGGCGTAGAGGCGGGTGTCGGCGACCGCTTGGAGCTGGTCGGGCTCGTCGGCGTCCACGGGGAAGCACGCCGTGCCGGCCGAGAAGCGCACACCGGTCTCCGGCAGGGCGTGGGCGAGCTTGGGGCGCAGACGGTCGAGGAGCGGCTCGAGCGCGTCCGGCGACTCGGCGTTGGCGATGAGCAGGGCGAACTCGTCGCCGCCGATGCGGGCGGCGACGTCGCCGCGACGCAGGACGGCGCGGATCTCCTCGCCGATCACGCGGAGCGCGGCGTCCCCGGCGGCGTGACCGTAGACGTCGTTGACCGCCTTGAAGTCGTCGAGGTCGACCAGCACCAGCGCGAAGCGCCAGCCGTACCGGCGGCCACGGGCCACCGCCTCGGTCAGCGCCAGCTCGTAGGTCCGCCGGTTGAGCAGGCCGGTGAGCGGGTCGTGCCCGGCGTCGTGGTCGAGCACGTCCATGCGGAGCGCGGCGCGGGCGAGGTCGGTGAGGTAGGCCGAGGTGGCCGGGTCGACCGCCTGCGGCGGGCTCGTGTACAGCCCCGGCTCGGCCTCGAGCAGGGTCCACGCCCCGGTGGAGCCGAGGCCGGCGAGGGCGGTGCCGAGCGGCCGGCGGCCGAGCCGGAACACCTGCCTGCCGATCGCCGTGTCCTCGGCGACGAGTACGGCGTCGTCGACGCCGAACTCCTGGGCGACGACGTCGAGCGCCTCGTAGACGAAGGCGACCCCGCTGCGGGACCGCAGGAGCCGGCCGGGCAGCGCCAGCAGGGGCGCCGCCGCCGGGCACTCTCCCCCGCTGCGCCCGGGGGGTCCGGCCACGTCGCTCACCGCCCGCCCGGTGCCGAACGCCGGCGCCGATCGGGCCGGCCGCACCGACGGTGCATCGCCTCCAGCCCTCGATGCGACACGGCTTGCGACCTCCGACGGACGTTGGGACTCGGGTCGGGACGGCGAGCCCTCTGCCGCCCCTGGTTTTGCGAGCGTAGCGGTGGGGATCCCCGCTCCCCGGGGGCAAAGCGGCCCCAGGAGCACGGGCCTTCCGGCTTTGCCCCGGCCTGCGCGCAGGGCGAACCTGACGGCACGCAGCGCGGTGACCGCGGGGCGAGCGGTGACGTCCCCGGCGGTCCACCAGGGCTAGCGTCGGGTGCCTTGGAGCACTCGAGCGGGACCGCCGACGTCGGGCGACTGGAGCCCCCGGCCGCCGAGGCCACCGCGCGTCGGCTGCCCGCCGCCCGCCGGCGGCGCCAGCTGCTGCACGCCGCCCTGGAGGCGTTCGCCGCCGCCGGCTACCACGCCACGTCGATGGAGGGCATCGCCGAGGCCGCCGGCGTGACCAAGCCGGTGCTCTACCAGCACTTCGGGTCCAAGGCCGAGCTGTTCCGGGAGCTCATCGTCACCGTGGGCGCCGACCTGCTCGGCGCGGTCACGACCGACGCCACCGCCGAGGACGATCCCTACCGGCGGGTCCTCGCCGGCTTCCGGGCGTACTTCCGCTTCGTCGGTGACCAGCCGGCGGCCTTCAGCGTGCTGTTCGACAGCGGGGCCCGCCAGGCCGAGGAGTTCGCCGGGGCGGTGCGGGCCGTGGAGTCCCGGATCGCGTCGACCATCGGGGACCTGATCGAGGTGGAGATCGACGCCGCCCACCGTGAGCTGCTGGGCTTCGGCATCGTCGGGCTGGCCGAGACCACGAGCCGCCTCTGGCTCGAGCGCCGGGCGGCGGGGGGGCCCACCGTCACCGGCGCGGCGCCCGGGGCAGGCGACGAGGGCGACCTCCTCGCCCGCCGGCTGGCCGACCTCGTGTGGGCCGGCCTCCGGGCCCTGCCGCCCGCCCGGCCGCAGCCGTGAACCCCCCGACGCCCGCCGCCGGCAACCCCGAGCGGCCGCGGGTGCCGCCCAACTGCGACCTCACCCTCGGGCTGCGCTGCGTCGACAAGTCCGAGCCGGGTCGCACGGTCTGGACGATGGCCGTCGACGAGCGCTTCGCCAACCCGGTGGGTCAGGTGCAGGGCGGCCTGCTCGGCGCCCTGGCCGACTCGGCCATGGCGGCCTCGACGATCACCTGGGCGCGCGGGCAGGGCCTGCGGGTCACCGCCGCCAACACCGACCTCGCCGTGCGCTTCCTGCGGCCGGCCGCCGCCCGGGCGGGGACCGCACTGACCTGCGACGCACGGGTCCGCTCCGGCGGGCGGCGGGTGGCGTTCGCCGAGGCGGACATCGTCGACGAGCGGGGGACGCTCGTCGCCACGGCGACGTCGACCTACCTGCTCACCCCGCGGCCGGGCTGAGCCCGCTCAGAGCTTGGCGAGCACGGCGTCGGCGGTGCTCACGTCGAGGCCGGTGCCGGCCTCGACCGCCAGGTCCCGGACGACGCCGTCCTGCAGGATCATGGCGAAGCGCTGCGAGCGGACCCCCAGGCCGCCGCCGGAGAGGTCGAGCTCGAGGCCGAGGGCGCGGGTGAGGTCCGCCGAGCCGTCGGCGACGAGCACCACGCTGTCGCCCACCTCGCGGGCGTCACCCCACGCCCCCATCACGAAGGCGTCGTTGACCGACATGCAGGCGATGGTGCCGACGCCCTTGGTGCGCAGGTCGTCGGCCCGCAGCACGAACCCGGGCAGGTGGTAGTCCGAGCAGGTGGGGGTGAACGCCCCCGGGACCCCGAAGAGGACCGCCGTGCCGCTGCCGAGCAGCTCGCCGGTGCGGACCCGCTTGGGTCCGTCGGCCGTCGGGACGTGGACCTCGACGTCGGGCAGGCGGTCACCAACAGCGATGGTCATCGGAGCTCCTCGAATGCATGGGGTGATGGACCCCGGCAGCCTACGGGGGCCCCGATCGCTTCGACACCCCACCCGGACGTTCTAGGTTCTCCCGCCGTGGGCATCCTCGACACCGTGGACCTGAGCCTGCGCCTCGGCCGCAAGGAGGAGGCCACGCGCCTGGCGGCCGCCCAGCGCCGGCTCCAGCACCTGCGCCTGGCGACCGCCGGCCTGCTCGGCGACGAGCAGCCCGGACCCCCGATCTGCGTGGTGATGGAGGGCTGGGACGCCTCGGGCAAGGGCGGTGCGATCCGCCGGCTCGTCGCCAACCTCGACATCCGCCACTACCGGATCGCGTTCTTCGCCAAGCCCACGGCGGCGGAGAAGGCCCACCAGTACCTCTGGAGGTTCTGGCCGGCGCTCCCGGGCTGGGGGGAGATGACGATCTTCGACCGGTCGTGGTACGGCCGGGTGCTCGTCGAGCGTGTGGAGGGCTTCGCCTCCGACGAGGAGTGGGGACGTGCCTACGGCGAGATCGTCGACTTCGAGCGCCAGCTGGCGGCCGACGGCATGATTCTCGTGAAGTTCTGGCTGGAGATCTCCCACGAGGAGCAGCTCGCCCGCTTCGAGAGCCGCCGGGCGGACCCGTTGCGGGCGTGGAAGCTGGGCGAGGAGGACTGGCGCAACCGGGAGAAGCGCCCGCAGTACGAGGCGGCGCTGCGGGACATGTTCTCCCGCACCGACCACGAGCTCGGCCCGTGGGACGTCGTCCCGGCCGAGGACAAGCGCTACGCCCGGGTCATGGTGCTCGAGACGACGATCGCCCGGATCGAGGCCGGCCTGCGCCGGCAGGGCTTCGAGCCGCCGGCACTGCTGGAGCCGGAGGAGCCCGCCTGAGTCGCTCGCTCAGGCGGCCCGGCCGTACCGGTCGACCGCCCGGGTGACGAGCGTGAGGCCCTGCAGACCGGGCAGCCGGGCGACGTTGCGGTCGATGCGAGCAGCCGCCTCGGCGCCCGCCTCGTCCCCGAAGAGGTACCGCACGACGAAGCGGGTCTCCTCCGCCGGCACGACCCCGTGCCCGACCGGGCGCCACAGCCGCTCGAGGGCCACCCGCGTCAGGCGACGCGCCGCACCCGAGCGCTCCAGCCGGGACCGGCCCGCTGAGGAGTAGAAAGCGATGTGCCGGCCCTCCTGGCGCATGATGCGCCGCAGGAGCTCGCCGAGCAGCGGGTGCCCCGCCCGCCGGGCGAGCTGCCCGTAGCCGGCCTGGGTGCACCACTCGTTGACGGCGCCCCACACCAGGTGCACGGCGGGCAGCTCGGGCAGGGCCGCCGAGCCGAGGGCGAAGCCGATCGGTCGGAGCCGCTCGGTGAGGGGCAGGCCGTCGCGCAGGCGCCCCACGCGCCCCGGCCCGGCCGGCCGGCCGTGGGCGGCGAGCACCCGGCCGATCGCCTCGCCGTGCCAGTGCTCCTCGTAGTTCCAGACCGTCAGGAACTCGGTGATCTCCGGGTCCCGGTGGGCGGAGGTGACGAGCAGGTCCCGGAGGTAGCAGACCGTGTGGTGCTCGATGTCGTGCATGTACTGCAGGCAGCGGAGGACCGGCGACGGCAGGGGCTCCTCGGCGAATCCCGACTCCAGGTCGAGGTCCGAGGTGTCGAGGCGCCCGGCCGCCTGGTGGTGGGAGCTGACGGGAAAGGCCACGCCCGCTGTACGGACCTCCACTCGGGGGCGGATGACCCCGGCGGTAGCCTGTGACATGGGCCGGGTGCTGGTCGGGGACGTCCGGGGGGCACGGCGGTGACGCTGCGCCGGACGCTCGTGGCCGTGCAGGTCGCCGTCGTCGCCGTCGGCCTCGCTGTCTTCGGGGTCGCCAGCTACGTGCTGTACCAGGGCTCCCTGCAGCGCGCCGAACAGGGCAAGTTGCTGGCCCAGGTGCAGCCGTTGCGCGACGAGCTGTGCCAGGCGGTGGGCGCCTGCCGGCCCTCGGGCACCCCGGCGCACGGCGCGCCGGCGGGTGGCGCCGCCTCGCGCTCGGCCTACGCGTCCTGCGGCAGCACGCTGCATGGCCGCTACATCATCCCCATCCCCGGCAGCTTCGCCGAGCTGCGCGCCCCGTCGGGGGCGGTGCTCGCCGTCCTGCGCGTCCCCTACGCCGGTCCGGAGACCGGTGGAGCGCCCTGCCCGCGACCGGCCCTGCCCCGCGACCTGCCGACGGGCCGATTCCGTTCGGTGACCTCGGCCAACACCGCCCCGGGGCCTTTCCTCGTCTACGCCGCCAACGCCTCCGTCGGCGGCACCGGCCCGGACGGTGAGAGCACGGGCGCCACCGGGGCGGCGTCGGCCCCCTTGGCCCACGACGTGGTCGTCGTCGCCATCCCGACCACGAGCGTCACCACCTCCCTGCGCAACCTGCGGATCCTCGAGCTCGCCGTCGGGGTGGTGCTGCTCCTCGTCCTCGGCGCCGTCACCCTCCTCGTCGTCCGACGCAGCCTCCAACCCCTCGAGCGCATGGTCGGCACCGCCCGGGCGATCAGCGGCGGCGACCTGTCCCGCCGGGTGCCCGCCGGCGACGACCGCACCGAGATCGGCCAGCTGGGACACGCCCTCAACCACATGCTCGCCAGCATCGAGCAGGCGTTCGCCCAGCGGGAGGCCACCGAGCACCGGCTCCGGCAGTTCCTCGCCGACGCCTCCCACGAGCTGCGCACGCCGCTCACCTCGATCCGCGGCTACGCCGAGCTGTGGCGCCTGAGCGGGGGGCGCGTCACCGCCCCCGGCGACCCCGACGAGCCGGTGATCGACGCCACCACCGCCATGGACCGCGTCGAGCACCACGCCCGGCGGATGAGCGACCTGGTCGAGGAGCTGCTCCTGCTCGCCCGCCTGGACGAGGCCCGCCCGACCGAGCGACGGCCCGTCGACCTGGCCGCCCTCGCCGCCGAGGCCTGCGACGACATCGCCGCCGTCGACCCGCAACGGGCCGTGAGCCTCGACGCACCCGATGCCGTGGTCGTGGAGGGGGACCCCGCCCACCTCCGCCGGGCGCTCGGCAACCTCACCGCCAACGCCCTCCGCCACACCCCGGCCGGCGGGGCGATCGCGGTGCGGGTCACCGCCGAGGGGACCGAGGCGAGCGTCGTCGTGCGCGACCACGGGCCGGGGCTGCCGCCCGAGGGCTTGCTGCACGCCTTCGACCGCTTCTGGCAGGCCGATGCCTCGCGCGGCGCCGGCGGCACCGGGCTGGGGCTGTCCATCGTGGCCGCCA